>ONYZ01000096.1 GCA_900322175.1 uncultured Prevotella sp. | reverse complement strand
GCTGAGTGTCGTCTGCGCCTGGTCGCTTGTCAGCGTCTGTGCAGCACCGGCCATCGTCTCTTCGGTGTTCAGCAAGACTTCATTCTTCTTAATATCCTGCAAGGCGTTCAGATTCCCATTGACGGTATTTCCCGCCGCAGCCGTGGCAACAGGCTGCCGCCCTGAGCCGTCGTTTCGGTAGAATGCGTGGAACACAGCCTCATAGACGCCATTGGGAAGGTCGGTCTGAGTCTGCTGGAGTTTGAAAGTCTGGTGCAGCACTTCGATGTCACCGTCGCCGAGGGTGGTTGGGACGTCCGTCCAGTCGGCCGTCGTCGCATTGCCCAGCATGTCGGCATTCGTAAACAAAGAAGTCGCGTCGACAGGCACGGTGAGGTCGCCGGCAGTGGCCAGCAGCAGTTGTCGCGTAGCCGCGCGCAATTCCGTCACTGATGCGCTCGCGTCACTATAGACCGAATACGCTTGCTGTAGCTCCGATGCATGATCCGTCTCCTTTCCTGATTCAAGAATGGCTTGCTGCAGCTTGAACAGCTGTTTCCGTTCTTTGTATTTGGCATAATTCCCATTGGTGATGTCACGCGTGGGAATGAAGGCCCAGTGGACATAGCCACGTCCATGGCTCGTCGTCAGCGGTCCGCCGTAGGCGTAGGCAAGGTCGAGACACGCCTTCTGGCTCTCGGACTTGAGCGTATAAACGGTGCCCGAGGGAGAGTTCAGAGGTTGATAGACGAATGCGCCTTCGGCCATCGAACGGTCGCTCCAGACATTGCAGGCATCGGCCAGGCAACCCACATAGACATTCGGCTTATCGTACATGGAGACATACAACTTGTTGCCCGCCTGTCGCTGCACCTTGACGCGGTATTTCGAACTGAAAGTCGTGTCGCCTTTGGGCAGACGCTGAGCCAGCGATTGCGTGTTCCAGTCCATTCCATAAGTGACAAAAGCGTCGGCGTCGACATTGTACAGGAGAATCGACTCGGACGAAGTGATTTTTGTCACATCCTTGCCGGGCAAGGCCGGAAGGTTCCATCCGTCGGTCTGTCGCGGCTGAGCGATGGTCTGGCCGATGATGTCGTTGATTTCATCGGCAGACAGCGCATAGTTGTAGATCCGCAGGTCGTCGATGAAACCATCCATCAGTGGCACGTCTTCCAGTAGGTTGGCACCTACGCTGTTGACCACAGGACAGACATCCGACAGACGCACCGCCACAGGAGCGCTGGCCGCTTCCACGCCGTCCACGTAGATGGCCACACTTTCTTCGCCGATGGTCAGCACCACGTGGTGCCATCCTTCGGCCATGCTGCCGGCCTGCAACGTTTGCTCCGTCTCGCCGTTCTTCATCTGGAACACGATGCTTCCGCCAGCATTCAAGGACAGACTGGCATAGTGGTCGGCATCCGAGACGAAGTCAAACAGACAACTGTTCTTGGCGAAAGCACCGGAAGCAGCGCACACCCATACCGCATACGTAGCATCAGGAAGGCTGCAGGCCGCGACGGGCAGGCACAGATAGTTCGACACCCCGTCCAGCAGCAGCGCATTCTTGCCGGAACGATACTCCGTGGTCTGGGTGGCCAGGCTCGACGGGTCGCAGACCACGCCGTGCAGCTGGTTCTCGGTCATGTCACATGCCGACGACTCAAATTCGTAGCGCGCTACCAGTCCTTTCTCGTCGGCAAGGGAAGCGCTGACGGGAACAGACCGTGCAGAACGGTTCTGCGAATAGTCAACGCTTTGCACAGCATAATAATAAGTATGACGGGGACGCGCCGTGTTGTCCAGGAAACGGTTGGTCTGAATGCCCCTTCCTATGACGTCATACGCGATTTCCCCCCTCTCGTCCTTCTCGCCGCGAAGCACGACATACCCGTTGAAATCCTTGTCCTGGACATTGGCATCCCAGGAAAGAAGCACAGAATGGCTGCGCGGTGTGGCGACGAGGTTGACGGGTGTCTGCGGGGCATTCGTCTCGCAGGGGGCGTCAACGGGCAGGAATTTCCACAACTGATGATCCTCCGTAGCGCCGGCGCACAGCGTCACGGCAGCATTGTTCGCCGTGCTTCCGCCGGTTGCTTCGAGATACAAGCCCGACTGGTAGTTCCGGATTCTATAGTACCCGTCCCCTGCATATTCGAACGTCCAGCGCTGGTTCTCTGCTTTCGTCACAGGATAGACGCTGACCGTGCCGCCCACCTTGACCTGGAAGCCTCCCGTCTCCATGTTCATTTCGGCATTCCGGACGCTGTGGACATAGTAGCCCGTAAGGTCGCCCGCATTGTCCGACAGGTGCTCCAGCGTCCACTGCTGATAGGCATAGCGCCTGTTGTCATACAGCACGACGGCGGCCGAGTTGTTCGTTGATCCGCTTTGTATCGTCAGCAACTTCTGACTCTTCTTGTTGACGATGATGTAGTTGCCGTTGGTCAGCGGACACAGCGGCACGTCGGCACCCTCGCAGACCTGAACACTCCGCTCAGCGCTCTTCTGGAACGCATCGCCATACCGATAGCCACCCGGCAACGAAATGGCAAAAGAATATGCGGGGCCGTAACCGTCAAAATAGACAGGTTTGTCTCTGCACACATATTCATAACTACTGGGAGAGGCCTGACGCTCGCTGGCACCGGCAAAAGCCTTTATTCTGCCGTCTGGCAGACGGTAGACCGCCGCACCCGACCAGGCTGCGCGGTTCTCGCCATAGCCCAGACGCGCACCACCCTCGCTCGTGGCCAGGCAGAAATCGCCACGGCTCGGGCCTACGGTTCCCCACCAGATACCGTTCTCCATCCCATAGTTGGCACCGACGATACCCTCCATCACATTGTGCAGCTCATCGTTGGTCGCCATGTTGCCGTCGGCCTTGACGTGCGTGTAGAAGTCGGCGTAATGGTTGAAGTCGCCCGCCAACTGGTGCGTATTTCCTTCGTCCACGTAAGGCTTCATGTAGTCATACCACTCCGTCGCCCCGTCGTTGTTACAGGTATTGCCGGCGCAGATGCGGATCCCCTCAAAGAACGGGTCTTCCTTCAGCAGTTTGGCCACAGCCTTGAAGTCGGCTTTTGTTCCCTGGTTGCTGGCTGTCACGTCCGGCTCGTTGAAGGGAGCGATGGAGACCACTTTCAGACCATAGTCCTGCACATATTTCAGTGTTGCCTTGATGACCTTGAACCAAGCCTCGGGGTGATGGGTATAAACATCGGTATTGATGTCAACAGGGTCGGAATTGAGAAGAAGCCCATCGGGATGAGTGAGCGAGATATGGCGCAGGCGTGCGTTCAGGAATTTCTTCTGCCGGTCGGACAGCGAGCCGTCGTCGTTGACCGCATCCATCACCTGAAACGAGATACGTCCATACGTCAGACGGTCGCGCCCGATGAAGTTGATGCCGCGCAGCACGTTGCCCTCGTCGTCCCAAGCCGTGTCCATGCCCCAGTGGATAAGGGTGGGCGTACCAGGGTCGGCAGCAGCGAAAGGAACTTTCACAGCCTGTCTGTTCCACGCATGAAGATACATGGAAGCATGAGGAACATCGGCAGTTCCTGAAGGATTCTGTGCACAGGCAAATGGGGCACACAAGAAGGCCCCCATCGTCAGGAGGCAAGTCAGACTTGTTTTCATCAGTATTTGTTTCATAAAACCATGGAAGTTTGTTAAGGTGGGTTCTATCAATTAGCTTTACATTGCTTTTAGACTATTTTCGAACAGATTTACTTTCAAGGCCGAAGGGCGAAGAGAGCCTATGGCGACGGAGGACGAAGCGGGACGCTCGGCGCTTGCAAAGATAATTCATAGAGAATTTATTAATAAATAGAACACACCTTTAAGATAATTTGCTGCAAAGTTAGCACGTATTTCGGAAAGTCGCAAAAAGGCATACGATTGTTAAAGATTTTTAACGCTACATCCGAATTTGATGCCCTATGAATCCCGTTGCCGTCCTACTTCTCCACCAACGACAGCAGCGCCGCAGTTCAGCGTCCCTGTCGATGTGGCCAGCCATACCGGAGCCATGCAGGCACAGGAACATCGCATCCAGCGCTGGGCCGTGGCGACGAGGACACGCAACCCCTCACAAGAGGCTCTCATGTCTTGTTTTTCACAACGAATTACACGAATTAGACGAACTGAGTCCACTTGAAAAAGTCCTGAACCACGGATTACACGGATTACACGAATTCTTCATTCTTCATTTGGCGCTCCGCGCCATCATTCTTCACGTCAGAGGACAAGAATTCGTCTAATTCGTGTAATGCGAGGCTTCGCAGCCGGCAGGGGTAGACTAATAACAAAAAACCTATTAATAATTATATGCCGACATATCAATCGCCATTGATAACGGTTTA
>ONYZ01000095.1 GCA_900322175.1 uncultured Prevotella sp. | reverse complement strand
CGCCATCGACTCTGCCCTCGTCTGGCAGAAGCAAAACGATGCGGCTGAGCTGGCGGTCATCTACCAGACCCATGAGAAGGAACTGGCTCTGAACGATGCCAAAAGCGAAACGCGCATCCATCGTGTATTGCTTGCCGCGGCTATCCTTGTCATCCTACTCATAGGCTACCTATTCTGGCGTACACGCAAATATAATAAGGTGTTAACGGAGAAGAACCGCCGCCTGCTAGCCGAAATTGAACAACGCGAACGGGAGGAACAACAGGCCATCGAGCTGTTAAAGGCAGAGCCGGAGAACGTGCTCACTGCCGAGCAGCAGCTCTTCCGTCGTATCTGCGACCTCATGGACTCATCAGACCGCATCTACACCGATGCCGACCTGGACCGCAGTCGTCTGGCTCAGCTTCTCGGTACCAACGAGCACTACGTGACCGATGCCATCAGTGCTTGCACCAATGGCAAAAGTGTAAACGGCTTCCTCAATGAGTACCGTCTGCGGTATGCTACCCATTTGTTGGCCACCACGAAAGACTCTATTACACTGATTGCCGTGCTCTCCGGCTTCTCGCGCAGTTCGTTCTTCCGAGTCTTTAGCGAAGCTTACGGCATGTCGCCATCGGATTATCGTAAGGTAGCGAGGAAATAATAAAAAAAACGCCCATTTCATCGGAATTTTTTAGCCTGGCAATTTCTGTCAGGCTTACTTTTTCCCGAAAAAACGCCCATTTCATCGGAATTTTTTAGCCTGGCAATTTCTGTCAGGCTTACTTTTTCCCGTTTTGAGACTCTTTTTTCCTACCATGAGACTATTGTTTTCTGAAGACAACCTAATTTTGCAATCGAAATCAAACATCAACGCAAATGAGAATTAAATAACTATATTATTCATCTTTAAATTAATCACAATGAAAAAGAATCTGATGACGCTCGTAGCCGTCCTTTGCTGCATGATTTCTACGACGGTGCTTACGTCGTGTTTTGACAATGTGGACAATCCTACACCTCAGGAGCCCACGATGATTGACCCTGTTGCCGACATCTATCTTCACGACGATGATATGGACCGTAGCGTACGTCCTGGCGACTCCTTCTATCATTTTGCCAATGGCAGCTGGATCAAGAGTCATGACCCGAAGGATGTAAGCTGGATTACCGAAGGCATCGAGTATATCAATTCGATTGCGCAGAATGCCCTGACCAACAGCGAAGACCCGCAAGTCAAACACCTTGTCAACAATATGCTCGGCACGCCCGATGCCAATAAGGAGATGGCTGCCATCGGCAAGGTGCTGAGTGTTATGTTAGACGAGAATGGCAATCTTGACATCCTAAGAGGTTGGGGCATCTTGTCCGACATGGGCTATTCCCCTCTCGTAGCACGCTCCTTAACCTCTGGAAACAACTTGTTCTATTACGTTATAACGGTTGGTGTCAATAGTTTAGAGAATGACCTTAGAAAAGCTAACGAAACAGAATTGTTGCGTCGCTATATGAGGAATTGTCTCATACCGTTTGTAGCTGACCCCAGCCAGTTGGACGAATGGGTTGACAAGGTGATGGATTTGGCCAACAAGGCTTGGGCCGTCAACAATCCTCAGCTCACAGGTTCTCTCATGGAGCGCTTGCAAGGCGACAAACTGCCTCAATATGCGCTGGCCAATGCTATGAAGGGACGTCGTGCAGGCTCCATAGATTTCAGTCTGGACAAGTTGGTTGAGGTATACCATCTGGATCTCACTCGCGACCGTATAGACAGCAAGCCTCTTTCTTTCTTCGACGAGCTTGCCGGTCAGGATCCTGCGCTGCTCTTGATGTACACCGCCTATAACGTCATGATGGAAAACTACAACTTCCTGCTTGGTTTCCGTCATATTGATATCAGCAAGAATTTTAATACAATACATAGCTTAATCAAGAATGCGGTTCCTGCGCTCATCAATACCGCTGAGGCTGAGGCCTTTGCTCCCGCTGTCAATCAGCAGGAGTGTCTGGCTGACCTGGAGCGTCTGCGTGGCAAGATGTCGCAGCGCATCCAGAATCTCGACTGGATGAGCGATGCCACCAAGGAGGCTGCACAGGAGAAGTTGCGGAAGATGCATTTCTACGCCGGCGTGCCTGAAAAGCTGATTGTGAAGGGTGCTTTCATCTATGCGCCCGACTTCAACGGTGTCTATATCTTCCCAGCATTCTGCTCTAAGGTTATGTATCCTCAGTCCGACAGTGAGGAAGATATGTTGCGTCGCTATGCCACATTCTATGTCTTTGCCCATGAGTTGTGCCACGGTTTCGATTCCAAGGGTTCTCAGTACGATGGCGAAGGCTATATGAGAGACTGGTGGGCTCCTTCCGACAAGCAGCAGTTCGAGGTTAAGAAGCAGCAGATGGTCGACCGCTTCAACGAGCTGTGGGCCTACGAGGGTCAGCATGCCAATGGCTTGATGACGCTGGGCGAGAACATGGCTGACCTCGGTGGCGTCCGTCTGTCCTTCGAGTTATTCAAAGACCTGCTGGTAGAGAAGGGCTATTATGGCGAGTCTCTGAAGCACATGCTCCGCGAATATTTCCTGCACTATGCCCAGGTTTGGAAGGAAGAAGACAGAGGTACCGAGGGCTATAGACAACAGTATCTGACCGACGTCCATTCTGCCTCTTTCAACCGCATCAACGGTATAGCTCGACTCATGGACGAGTGGTACGACCTGTTCCAGGTGAAGAGCGGCGACATCTATGTTGCTCCCGCCGACCGTCCATACATCTGGTAACCAACAATGCGTATGGACATGACACTTGTTTTCACAGTTGCGCTAGCTGCCACCCTCATCGTGGTGGTGCTAGCGCTTGTGGTCATCATCATATACCAGCGTTGGCGTATTGGCGACCAGAACGTATTCATCGAGCGCTTCATTCGTCAGAATGAGGAGCAGCGCCAGAAGATGAGGAAAGCAGGAATCATATAAATTTAATTATTCAGATTTTAACCCCTAATGAAGAAAATTCTCATGACGATAGCAGCCGTCCTTTGCTGCTCCTTAACTGTTTCGGCCCAAGATACGCAAACCAACAGAAATCAAGTATACAACATCATGCTCAACAATGTGGAGTATACCCATCGCGACGAGAAACTGTCGGCAGGCGAGGCCGTTGGTCAGATTCTCTCTGGTGTGCTGACGGGTCAGACCTCCGTTCAGGCCTCCAAATACGAAGATGATGTCAAGAACGCCATTATCAAGGGCCTCTCTGGAGCTCACCGCTTCCGTTACAACGACGGTTTGGCTCAACTGAAAGATGTAGTCCAAGAGGGCAACATCGTGGTAAATGCCGTCATTACCAACATTCAGGCCGAGTCAAGCACCAGTTCTTTAAAACTCAAGGACGACGTAAAGACCTCAACCACCTATAGAGGTATTGTTGAAGCCATGCTTACCCTGAAGGACTTAAAGACGGGCGAGGTCATTGCTAACCCTTCATTCGGTGGCAAGGGCACATCCTTTTCTTCATACTCCACTTCCGATAAAGCCATCAAAGAAGCCATTGCACATTTTGCAACGCGCATCACCGCATGGCTCAACAAGTACAGTCCGTTGCAAGCAAACATTATCGAGGGTACAGCTGCCAAAAAGGACAAGCAGAAGGAAGTCTATATCGACCTGGGTAGCAGCGAGGGCGCATATGAGGGCCTTCACATGGGCGTCTTTCAGGTGAAGAAAATTGGCGGTCGCGAGGCAAAATCGCAGATTGGCAAACTGAAGATAGAGGCTGTAGAGGGCGATGACATCAGCCGCTGTAAGGTGCAGAGTGGCGGCAAGGACATCAAAGCTGCCATTGACGCAGGTGAAAAATTACGAGTTATAAGTATTGACTAATATAAAAAACATGAAGAAAATTGCAACCCTCCTAGTAATTCTAGGTACTATGACATGCCATGTGATGGCACAAGAAATCAACGTTGAAAGTCTGTTGAAGAAAGCCGACGAAGCCGCAAAGCTCGCCGACAAATATCCCAAAGACGGTTTAAAGCAGATTTATGCCGCTGAAGCATTGACAAACATCGCATTAAATGAAAAGCGCGACTTCGACCGTGCCCAGACCTACACCAGCAGAGCGCTGGACATTGCCAAGAAGCAGAAAGTACTGAAAGACACCCTGTTGGCAAAGACATACTTTCTGATGGCAAATTCCAACATGGTGCAGGGCAGCTATGCCATTGCCTGCGACTATTACGAGATGGCTATCGACGCCGCTGAAAAAGAACTGGGTCGCTATAGCCCCTACACCATCTTCACCCGTATGATGGCTGGACGTGCCATCATGATGGTAGATCCCGACTTACGTCACGGATTCATTCATCTAACGCAAGCATTCTATGATAACGACTCTGCCCCAGGCGGAAAGCCCATTACCAACATGGATCAGTTAAACTGCTATTACAGTTTCGGTATGGAACAGATGATAGCTGCTTTTACCAACAGCCAACGCTTTGGTGTCCCTGCCGTTTTGAAAGACCAAAAGCCTTACCTTATGATACAGAGCCGCGACTGGCATGTCGGACAACCGCTGATAAACTGGATGGCGCCCAACATGTTACGGTCTCAGCAGGAACGTGAAGCTCACACAGGCGAGGACATCATCATTCTTGAAGATGATAATTTCCGTGCCCTGACCAAGGAGGAAGGCAAAAACGTCACATTCGATATCCCCGCATGCTATCTGAAAGGCAACGAACTGTCGATAGGTCCTGGCTCATTCATCTGGTACCTAAATCCCGAGGGTTATAACAAGATGGTCCAGGACTACGAGGCATTCAAGAAAAACGGAAAGAAATAAGCAAGCATTCTTAAATAATGATTATCTTTGCGACATAATATAACAACAATGAAAGCAATATCTCACATTTCCCTCCTGTTCATTGCCATCTGTATGTTGGCAATAACATCATGTGACAAGAAGCAGACTTATGTCCCAAAGACAACACTCGCCGATAGTCTGATTACTGCTGCTACCAGCGTACAGGACCTTGACCGTGCTATTTTCCTTTGCGACAGCTTACTGGAGACTGGCGACATTTCGATATTCAGGAATTGCTACATGAAAGGAAGTATCTATTTACGAACAGGAAGGCCCCGAGATGCAGAAACTATTCTGAAGCGCGCCTTGGCTGAAACGCCCAAAGACGCTTATGACAGCCTGTTCTATTTCCAGTGCGTCAAGGCAATGGTAGAAAATGCTGTGCAGAAAAATGATGACGAGGGGGTGTTACGCGTCGCGTTGCCTGCCTACGAAGGTCTTTATGCCTTAGTTTCCCGACCAAAATACGCTACTGAAGCCTACGATATCCTGGCTGAAATATTGCAGTATGTAGGTAGGAGCCATATTAATCAGGGCATGATAGCCGAAGGAGAGAAATACTTCGAGAAATGCTATGATTGCATCCAGAAAGTCAGGGCGTTAGACTCCTCATGGAAGCACGATTACTATGCAACTGTTTTTCTATTTAACATCGCCCTTTCTTACTCATATCGAGATGATTATCCGACGGCAGAAAAATGGCTTAACTACGCAGAGGCTATTACTAAGGATATGGCTACCAAAGAGAATGTTCCTATCTTTATTACCGACATGTCGTGGAGTACCTATTACATCAATCGCGCTAATATCTGTTATGGTCAGGGCAAGCAAAAGGAGGCCGATCAAGCCTTTGCAGAGTTTAAGCGCACACAATATGCCAAGACAACCACTGCAAAAATCCATGAGGGCGAGTATCTGATAAGAGCTAAGCGTTACGCCCAAGCAGCTGATGCTTACGCGATAGTATATCAGTATTTGGCAGAAAATGGCTCAGAGATCACACTCGACAACATGGAATACCTGACAAAGAAATTCACTGCCAACTACAAAGCCGGTCGTAATGACTCTGCATTAAGCGTAGCTGCATACACCTTCGAACACCTCGACTCTGCCATTACTCATCAAAAGAAAAATCAAGCACTCGAACTGGCCACTATCTATCAGACACAGCAGAAAGATGCCGAGATTGCCCAGCAACAGATTGAGCTCAACGCACAACGCTGGATAGCCACCGTCATCACCCTGATACTCGTCATCATCATCTTTGTAGTATATACGCTGGTGCGTCGTCGCGCAGCCAAGCGTCTGGCAGAGATGAAGGCCGCTCAGGAGCGCATAGAATCGGAGCTCCGCATTGCCCGCGACATCCAGATGTCGATGGTACCCCACGAGTTTCCCCACTACGAAGGTCTCGACCTCTATGCTTCGATGGCTCCTGCCAAAGAGGTTGGTGGCGACCTCTATGGCTATGTGATAAATGGCAACAACCTCTATTTCGCTGTTGGCGATGTTAGCGGCAAGGGCGTTCCAGCTTCGTTATTTATGGCACAGGCCACCCGACTGTTCCGCACAATGGCCAATGAGGGCATGCTGCCAGCAGACATCTGTAACCGCATGAACCGTGAACTCTCTGGCGACGACAACGTCAGTGGTATGTTTGTCACCATGTT
>ONYZ01000091.1 GCA_900322175.1 uncultured Prevotella sp. | reverse complement strand
AACGAAGAACCGCCGTATGCGGAACCGCACGTACGGTGGTGTGAGAGGTCGGAAAATGAAGTAGGAGGAAAACTTCTTCATTTTCCTCCTACTCGATTGTTATATATTTTTCCGCAGCAGTACGGTGTAGGGCAGGAACCCTTGGCGTACTAAGGTTTGGATAAGGGTGTTTGACATCGCCTCGTTGTCCTTGCGGGGGTAGCGGATGTCTGTGAACACTTGGGCCAGCGTCTCTTTGTTGTTGATACGTACAAAGTTCTTGTTCTCCTCTAAGTTCTCCTTATAATTATAATAGGTGTCGATATCAGCACCCATATAGTCCTGATACGTCTCCTGATGCACAAAACTCTCCAGCGGCAGGCGATCGCTCTGTGCTGGTTCCTCATCTGGCCAACCTACGGTGAGTGTAGCCACAGGCATTACGAGTTTTGGCAACTCCAGCGTGTCGATTATCTGTTGAGGCTGATAGACGGTGGTGCCCAGATAGCAGTATCCCAGTCCCTCTTCGTCCATCAGATTGCATAGTGTCTGTGTGTAGAGCAGAGCATCGGTAGTAGCATTGATGTACGATAGAAAGTTGTCGTAGCCAGGTTCGGCATTGCGGCACTTGGCCCAGAAACTGGTGCGGTTAAAGTCGGCACAGATGGTAAGCACTACAGGTGCCTCCTTCACCATCGGCTGGTTGAAGTGTGCAGGCGAAAGCTTGGCTTTCATCTCGGCCGAACGGGTTACTACTACACTGTACAGTTGCAGGTTTCCCATCGTTTGAGTACGTGCAGCCTCGTTCATCAGGCGGTTAAGCAACTCATCGCTAACATCCTGTTGGGAGTATTTGCGGATGGTTCGTCGTGTCAATAAATTCTTCATATCTCTTAATTTTGCTTATAAAAATCTGATATTTGGTAATATTTGGTTGCAAAATTACTAATTATTCGTGAATTTTGACTAACTTTGCACGCAAAAATTAAAGGTTATGGAAGAAATCTTGCGTAGTGAACTCGTACAGCGTATTGCTCACGAACTAACATCAATCGGCCAGAAAACTGACAATTCGATAACAGAAGAGCAGATTTCAGGTATCCTGAACAAGTGTCTTCAGGCGGTAAACCCCAGTGAGGCTGAGTTGATTTTGGGCCTGTCTAGTAAGGCTACCGACATCTTCCGGCGTGGGTTACGTCCTAATGTCACCGAGATTCGTCCGCAGGTGTTGGAGTGTGATGTGGTACGTTTCCAGAACAACCGCGAAAAGTGGGTGGCTCTGGTGGGACTGCTCAATGGCTATCCCTACGAGATATTTACCGGGCTGGCCGACGATGAGGAGGGTATAGTACTACCCAAGAATGTTACCACCGGAAAGATTATCAAGCAGGTTAATCCTGATGGCACCACCCGCTACGACTTCCAGTTTGAGAACAAACGTGGCTACAAGACCACCGTCGAGGGACTCTCGGAGAAGTTCAACCCTGAGTATTGGAACTACGCCAAACTTATCTCGGGTGTGTTGCGCTATCGTATGCCTATCGAGCATGTCATCAAACTCGTTGCTTCGCTCTCGCTCAAGGATGAGAGCATCAACACTTGGAAGATTGGTGTGGAGCGTGCCCTGAAGAAGTATGCCCCAGGCAACCACGATGAAGACGAGACGATGAACGTTGAGGATTAAACATTCTTGGACAAGCCAAGCGGCAAAGACGAGCGAAAGAATAAAACATTGAAGATTGAGAGTTACATATTTCTGAGTGGTGTGCGCTTTTATGCTTTCCATGGGGTGATGGCCCAGGAGACAAAAGTGGGGGGCGAGTTCCTGGTGGACCTGCGCGTGGGTTATCCTATCGACGATGCTATGCAGAGCGACGATGTGAATGATACTCTGAACTATGCCGAACTGTATGAACTGGTTAAGCGCGAGATGGAGATACCGTCTAAGTTGCTCGAACATGTGGCTGGTCGTATCGTCAAGGCTATCGGCGAGCAGTTTCCCAAAGTCTCGTCTATACATTTAAAAATAACAAAGAAAAATCCCCCAATGGGTGCCGACTGCGATGGAGCAGGGGTGGAATTGATAATTAATAATTGATAATTGACAATTTAGAGGTGAAGAAGTTACGATATATAATAGGTGTATTGATGCTGTGCGTGGCTGTGGTGGCTGGCGCAGCAAATAAGAATTTTACATTGGTTATCGACGCTGGTCATGGCGGTGGCGATGCTGGTGCTGTGGGGGCTATCTCTAAGGAGAAGAACCTCACACTGAAGTTTGCTCTAGCTTTCGGACGTCTGGTTGAGGAAAACTGTCCCGACGTGAAGGTGGTGTATACCCGTAAGACGGATAAATTCGTTGAGTTGTATCGTCGTGCCGAGATTGCTAATCAAGCTAAGGCCGATTTGTTTATCTCTATTCATATCAACTCGTTGCCAAAGGGTAGGGTGGCTCGTGGATTCCAGACCTACACTCTGGGTACCAGTAAGCGTACAGGCAAGAAGAACGGTGTACTGCAGAATCTGGAGGTGGCTAAGCGCGAGAACTCGGTAATCTTCCTTGAGAAGGATTATAAGCAGACCTATAAAGGCTACGACCCAAATTCACCTGAGAGCGACATTATGTTCGAGTTTATTCAGGACAAGAATATGGAGAACAGCGTAGAGCTTGCCAAGTATATGCAGAAGTACGTCTGTCAGGCTACAGGTCGCCAGAATATGGGTGCTCAGCAAGACAATCTGGCTGTGCTTCGTCTGTCGTCAATGCCAGGAGCACTACTCGAGCTAGGCTTTATCTCAACACGCGACGAAGAAGACTTTATGAACTCGTCGCGTGCCGTGACACTCTATGCTCGCGGCATATTCAATGCTTTCCTTAATTATCGCAAGCGTCATGGTGGCAGTATCACCATACCATATATGAAGATGGACGCCCCAGTGGCCGAACCACAAGTGGTAGAAGAGGCAAAGGTGGAGCCTATCGAAGTGAAATCGGTTAACGATCCTGAACCCGAAGTGGCCGAAACCCCTCAGTCGGACATTCAGCAACCTGTAGCTGAATCGAAGAAATCCGAGGCAAAGAAGTCTACAGACAGCAGCGATGCTCCTGTATTCAAGGTTCAGATTCTCTCTAGTTCAACCAAGCTAAAGCTTACTGATGCACGATTCAAGCAACGTAAGGATGTAGACTTCTATCAGGATGGCGGTGTGTATAAGTACACCGTTGGTGCATCAACTAATTACAACGAGATCTATCGCTTGCGTAAAGAGCTTGTCGCAAAGCACCCTCAGGCATTTATCATCGCCTTCAAGTGTGGCAAGCGTATGGACGTAAATGCAGCTATTCGTGAGTTTAAATCAAAGAAATAACCTATATTGATATGATGAAGTTTTCAAAGGAAATTAGGATTGCCATTGTGGCCATTGCGGGTATTGCGGTACTCTATTTTGGTCTTCAGTTCCTCAAGGGAATGACTCTTTTTTCTAGCGACAACAGGTATTTCGTTAAGTTCCAGGATGTCAGCGGTCTGTCTGTGGCCAGTCCTATCTTTGCCAACGGCTATCGCGTGGGTGTGGTCGAGGATATCGAGTTCAACTACGGCAACACTGGCGAGATCATTGCCACTATCGGCATCGATTCCGAACTCAACGTGCCTAAGGGTAGTCGTGCTGAGATCTCGACCGACCTGATGGGAAATGTCAAGGTGCTATTGACACTCGGTAATGCTGCCGATGGTATTGTTACCCCAGGCGACACTATCATTGGTGCACAGCAGGTTGGTGCTATGGGTAAGGCTGCCGAAATGATACCCGCCATCCAGCAGATGCTGCCTAAGCTCGACTCGATACTTACCAGCGTCAACACGCTGCTGGCCGATCCTGCTATCGCCAGTTCGCTGCATAATGTCGACCAGATTACAGCCAATCTTACGCATACATCTAATGAGTTGAGCCAGATGACTGCTACACTGAACAGTCAGATGCCGCAGATGCTGCAGAATGCCGATGGTGTGCTGGCCAATACCAACCAGTTGACCAAGAATCTGAACGACCTCGACATAGCCGCCACAATGAGCAGCGTGAATGCCACCCTGCAGAATGTAGAGCAGATGACTGCCAAACTCAACAGTAAGGAAGGCACTCTGGGACTGCTGATGCGCGACCCAGGGCTGTATAACAACCTGAATGCGACGATGATGCATGCCGACTCGCTGATGATTGACATGAAGCAGCATCCTAAGCGTTACGTCCATTTCTCGGTCTTCGGCAAGAAAAACTAGTAATTTAAATTTTGTCTAAATAAGTGCAGATAGTCCTCGGGAAAAGTCCGAGGATTCATCTGTTAAAAAAGGTGTAACAGATATTGTAACCTGCTGAAATACAGCAGAGGTGAAATATGCAATAGGTGTTTGCGGGCTATATTGGTGTGAAACGCCATAACCCCCACGTTTATAGTAAGTTATAAAAATGTGGTTACACATCGCCTGGTTTTTACGATTTGCAAGTCTCAAAAAAAAGTAGTACCTTTGCACCACAATTATAAGCTCTACAAGTCTAAATCTTGTTCAGTTAAGAGAGAATTTCAAACAAAAAGTAACATTCGCCAATGAATAATAATCATCAGGCGCTCTGGGACGACTGCCTTCGTCTGATCCGAGCCAACGTAACAGAGCAGCAGTTTAAAACGTGGTTTGCACCAATCGTCTTCGAGTCGTTCAACGAGACGAACCATACTGTGTTGGTGCAAGTTCCAAGCCGATATGTATTCGAGTACTTGGAGCAATACTACGTTGGATTATTAAGTAAGGTACTCGCGCGAGTGTTTGGCACAAGTGTAAAACTAAACTACAGAATCGTAGAGGTTAAGGCCAATGCAGGTCATGGCCGCAATGTTACGACTATAAATGAGAGTGAAGGTCCAAGCAGTCTGGACACTGTTCCTGTTCGTCAGAACATCAACAAGTCGCCCAGTGTGCTCGATGTCCCACGCCAGCAGCAGCTTAATCCACAGCTCGACCCAAAGAAGAGCTTCAACAACTACATCGAGGGAGATTCTAATAAGCTGCCCCGCACCGTAGGTCTTTCTATCGCAGAGCATCCTGGCAAGACCACCTTCAATCCATTCTTTATCTATGGCCCGTCAGGTTGCGGTAAGACCCACCTGATAAATGCCATCGGACTTAAGTGTTGCGAGACGTATCCTGACAAGCGTGTGCTATACGTTAGCGCCCGTCTGTTCCAGGTGCAGTTCACCGATTCTGTACGTCAGAATACCACTAACGACTTTATCAACTTCTATCAGAATATCGACGTACTTATCGCCAAAGACACTCGATACCTTCTTCCATATTTTCGACCATCTGTTCCGTCTGGGCAAACAGATTATTTTGGCCAGCGACCGTCCTCCTGTCGACTTGCAGGGTGTTAAGGACCGTCTGCTCACACGTTTCTCGTGCGGACTGATAGCCGAATTGGAAAAACCCAACGTACAGTTGTGTATCGACATTCTCAATGCCAAGTGTCGTCGCGACGGACTCAAGATTCCCCACGATGTAATCGAGTTTATCGCCCAGACAGCCAATGGCAGCGTACGCGACCTCGAAGGTGTGGTCAACTCGCTGATGGCTTACTCTATCGTGTATAATTCTAACCTCGATATGAAGTTGGCCGAGCGTGTCATCAAGCGTGCTGTCAAGGTCGACAATCATCCGCTCACCATCGACGATATCCTTGAGAAGGTTTGCAATCACTATGGTGTAAGTCAGCAGAATGTGTTCAGCAAGAGTCGTAAGCGCGATTATGTACAGGTGCGCCAGATATCTATGTACCTGGCCCAGAAGCATACCAAGATGCCAGCTTCGCGTATCGGACAGCTCATCGGTGGCCGCGACCACTCTACCGTCATCCACAGTTGCAACACTATCGAGAAGCGACTGAAGGTAGATAAAGCCTTCATGGCTGAACTCAGTTCAATCGAGAATTCATTCAAACTTAAGGAATAAAAGCGAGCAAAAATGCTCGCTTTTTTTACATCTGTATTGCAAATCCTGCGATTATCCATCGGCCTGGCTGCTCTACGTGTCCGTAGTCAGCATATGATTTGTCCAGTAGGTTGTTTGCCTCTACATATAGTTTCCATTTGGGCTCAGTCCACGCCAGCCGTGCATCTACCAGTGTGTATGGCTGATAGTCGTGCACATGACCGCTGAAGTCGGTGTACTGTCCCACACGATCCTGCCAGCGCAGATTTACGTCGGCAGTCAGCCTATATATAATAGGTACGTGCGCGCAAGCCACCAGTTTATGCCTGAGATACTCCAGCGCATACTGCGACACGATATTAGCCTCCTGCTCTTTCGCCTGGTTAATATAACTGTATGAAACTCTAAAATCTAAATTCTCAATTCTAAATTCAGCAGTGGCTTCAAAGCCGATGCTATTTATTTTTGTGTGGTTCACACTCTGCCACACGGCATCGTCGCCCAGACTGGTGTCCATTATCCAGTCTATCATGTTGCGCCCGTGGTGGTACCACGCGGTTAATTGACAATTGATAATTCTTGGACGAGCCAAGCGGCAAGGCCGAGCGGATAATTGATAATTTGTGCCGATTTCTACCGCTGTCATTTCTTCTGGTTTCAGGTGCGGGTCGGCCTTGTAGCCTTGTAGCTTGTAATACATCTCTGTGAACGATGGCATACGTAGCGAAGTGTTGCACGATGCGTGCAGTGTCCATGCTGGGGTGGGGCGATAGCTCACGTCGATGCCAGGATATACCGTCATGTTCATGTTGCTCCATGTATTTTTCACCGCTACCAGTCCTGCCGATATCGTAAGATGTCTCAGTAGCAGATTGTGCTCCAGATAGGCACTGATGTTGGTACGGTTCACGCCTAGTGTATAGTCGCGATCAGTACCACTGATGTGGTGCGTCTCGCTTAGTGGTTCGCCCAGATTGCCACTCACCAGGTCCTCGTTGCGAAGTTCACCACCCATCGCAGTTCGTCCTGCAGCCCAGTCCAGATACGTATTCAGCGTCACACCATACACATCCGTGCGGTTGTAGTTATACGCCATCTTCTCTGGTTGGTTGTGATACCCCTCGTATCTATCGCAGTTCTGGTTCCAGTATATGCTTGGTGCCAGATGCAGTCGTCCGCGCTTGGTCTCGCCCTGTATCGCCGAGTATATCTTGGTGGTATGCTCATACTGGTTGTCGGCCTGCCACTTGGGTGTAGCGTAGAATGTACCGCTTCCCCATCCCTTGTCAGCCAGTCCCAGATGCCAGTGCAGTCGCACGTCATCGTCCTCATACTGTCCCTGATAGAAAGCCTTAGCCCCGCTATATCCGGTGTTAAGCTTCCCCTCCTTCGATCGGCTGTAACCGTCTGATCGGGCGTAGCTAGCCGATAGGCTATGTTCGCCAAACTCATACTTAGCACCAGCTTTAGCATAGCCGTACGATCCAGCTTCACCGTGAAAGTTGACCTTGCAGTCATCCCTCTTACCTCTTCCTTCTGACCTCTTACCTCTAGAGTCCGTCACGATGTTAATCGCTCCTACGAGCGACGACGAACCATAGATTCGTCCTGCCGGACCCTCTATTACCTCTATGCGCACTATCTCGCTCAGGTCTATCGGCAGGTCCATCGCGTTGTGTCCCGTCTGCGGGTCGCAGATGTTTATACCGTTCAGCAGCAGGATTATCTGGTCTTGCGTACCCCCGCGTATGGATATGTCGGTCTGGGCCCCGATAGCACCTCGTTGCCTTACATCCACGCCGATGGCGTACTTAAGCAGATCGTTAACACTTTGTACTGGAGCTTGCGCAATATCGCGGCGATCCAGTACAGTTACCATTCTCGCAGCCTGACTCTTGGTCAGTGGCGCTCTCGATCCCGTCACACTCACCTCTTCCAGCACCATTTCGCGGGCAGTAGTGGTCGATGTAGAGTCAGAAACCACAGGTTTCGTACTCACACTCTCGGCCGATGCGTATGTAAGCGTCGATACCGACAGCACGCTACATACCACCTCTCTGCCTAGGCAGCTGAAGAGCGAGTAACCTTTGTTTCCGAACTGACGGAACACCAGGGTGGGGCGCCTCAAACTGAATTTTGGTTTGTACATTGTTAATATTGTTACCTTAAAAAAATCAAGGTGCAAAATTAGTGTATTTTTCTGAATTTGCGCTACAAAAGCAACAAAACTTTGAAGATTTTTCAAGTTTTCTTTGTTTATCTCGATTATTATTTGCACCTTTGCACCCAGAAGAAGATGAAAATATATCAACCAAACAAAAGAAATGAAACAGTCTAATGTAGCCCCCGCCCAGGGCAAATTGGGTATTTTAGTAGTAGGTTGTGGTGCAGTTTCAACCACGTTTATGACAGGTGTGCTGATGGCTCGCAAGGGTTTTACCAAGCCTGTAGGCTCTATGACCCAGTACGACAAGATGCGTGTAGGTCGAGGTGCCGATGCCCGTTATCTGCACTATGCCGACATCGTGCCGTTGGCTAAACTCGACGACATCGTGTTCGGCTGTTGGGATGTCTATCCCCAGAACGCCTATCAGGCAGCCATGTATGCCGAGGTGCTCAAGGAGAAGGACATCGAGCCAGTTCGCTCAGAACTGGAGCAGATTGTTCCCATGCCAGCCGCCTTCGACAAGAACTACGCCAAGCGCCTTGATGGCGACAATGTAAAGACCTCCCCCGACCCCTCCAAAGAGAGGGGAGTGATGCCTACCCGTTGGGAAATGGTTGAGATGTTGCGCGAGGATATCCGCCGTTTCAAGGCCGATAAGGGATGCGACCGTGTTGTAGTGCTCTGGGCTGCATCTACTGAGATTTACGTGCCCGTCAATGAGGCCGTGCACTATCAGCTTAGCGACCTCGAATTGGCTATGAAGGCCGATGATCGCGAGCATATCGCCCCATCTATGTGCTACGCCTACGCAGCACTTACCGAGGGTGCACCGTTCATCATGGGTGCTCCTAACACCACCGTTGATATCCCAGCCATGTGGCAACTTGCCGAGAAGACTCGTATGCCTATCGCCGGCAAGGACTTCAAGACAGGTCAGACCCTCGTCAAGTCAGGTTTCGCCCCCATCATCGGTACCCGTTGCCTAGGTCTCAGCGGATGGTTCTCTACCAATATTCTGGGCAATCGCGACGGACTAGTGCTCGACGAGCCAGCTAACTTCCGCACCAAGGAGGTAAGTAAGCTCTCAACCCTCGAAACCATCCTCAAGCCCGACGTACAGCCCGACCTCTACGGTCATGGCAACGATGAAGACACCCAGTACTATCACAAGGTCCGCATCAACTATTATCCTCCACGCAACGACAACAAGGAGGGCTGGGACAATATCGATATCTTCGGTTGGATGGGCTATCCCATGCAGATCAAGATCAACTTCCTGTGCCGCGACTCTATCCTCGCAGCCCCGTTGTGTCTCGACCTCTGCCTGCTCAGCGACCTAGCCGCCCGTGCCGGCCGCTACGGCATACAGCGCTTCTTGAGTTTCTTCCTCAAGTCGCCTATGCACGATTACACTCAGGGCGAGGAAGCCGTCAATCACCTCTATCAGCAATACACCATGCTGAAGAATGCCATCCGCGAGATGGGCGGCTACGAGGCTGACGAGGAAATCGATTAAATTCTACATTACAGATCCCCTTCCTTGTCATCTCGAGCGTCACCATGTCGGTGTTGCGTATGGCCACACGCGAACCCCACCATGAAGGCCAAGTTCGGCGAGGCCCGCAACGTCGCTGAAGAAGTAAAATAATTGCAATCAGAAAATGCCAGTAGATTCAAACTACTGGCATTTAATCCGCTTCTGCTAGGCGGCTCCAAGAGTGAACATATTTTTCTTAATTGTGCCGTTTACAGCGGCAAAGATACAAAAAATCCAAAAGTAGGGGCAAAAAATAGCCGTTTCTTACCAAAAGTAGGGGCAAAAAATCATTCTTCATACATATAACTTTGCTTCATGCTATCGCCTATATCGTAACAATGTAGAAAAATAGGAAAACTCCACTGCGTGAACAGTGGAGTGCTATTAGAAACTACGCGCCTACATACGATGTGGCGCCCAGGGCTGTCAGTATCGCCGATGCTATCGATGCGATGAGCTGAACTACAAACTTAATGGTCTCTTTCTTACTCATGGTCTTAATAGGTTATTAGGTTAATTACTAGGTTTTACGTGAATAGATTAGGAGAGTGAAAGGGGTGGGGTGCTAGCCCCTTGCCCCTATGGTCTAGTCGGTGCTGATGCCGCCACCGGGATTGCCACCGCCTCCGGAATTGCCGCCCTGGCTAGAGCCTGAGCCACCAGCCGACTCTTTCTTCTCGCCACCCATCGCATCGACATTGATAAACTCAGCCTTCTTGATGAACTCGCGCGAGCTGATATTCATCTCCTGCTCCTGCTCAGGCATGAATCGGATATGCAGAGCCTTCAGGTTCTTGGCTACTGAGAAATCCTCCTTCTTATCAGCCCCACCGGGCTCATTCTCCAGGGTGGTAAAGAAGGTGCCCAGACCGTCGATCTTCACACGCTTCGACTCAAGCAGCATCTCCAACAGACAGCTGCGGAACTTCTCCAGCACTCCAAACACCACGTCGGTGGTATACACACTACCGTGCTCGCTGATGT
>ONYZ01000057.1 GCA_900322175.1 uncultured Prevotella sp. | reverse complement strand
TTCCTTCAGATTCCGTCTCGCGGCGGACACCTTTGCCTCTGGCTGGACGCTTCCCGCTATAAGGGCACGTTGGGGACTCTCACCCGTTAGAATACGTTCATGCTGGACGAACTAAAAATCCCCGCCGGTGATGAACCTGGCGGGGATTATTGTTTTTATTACTGGATGCCGCGCTCGCGAAGCTTCTCCTGCCAGTGCCATGCTGTGCGAAGAATCTCGTCGGTAGGTGTCTCAGCCTTCCAACCAAGAACCTTGTTGGCCTTGTCAACATTTCCCCATACCTGCTCGATATCGCCTTCACGACGAGGAGCGTATGTCCAGTTGACTTTTACACCAGTAGCCTTCTCGAAGCCTTCGACAACCTCGAGAGTAGACAGACCTTTACCAGTACCGATGTTGAATATCTCGACTGACTCGCACTCAGGATTATCGAGAACACGCTCCATAGCCTTAACGTGAGCCTTAGCCAGGTCGACTACATAGATATAGTCGCGGATACATGTGTGGTCAGGAGTGTTGTAGTCGTTGCCGAAAATCTTAAGCTGCTCACGGATACCCATAGCTGTCTGGGTAACGAAAGGAATAAGATTCATGGGCACACCGTTAGGCAACTCGCCGATGAGTGCCGATGGGTGGGCACCGATAGGATTGAAGTAGCGCAGGATGACACTCTTGATAGGAGCACCACTGTGGATGAAGTCCTGGATAATCTCCTCGTTTACCTGCTTGGTGTTGCCATAAGGGCTCATGGCCTTCTGGATAGGCGCATTCTCGGTAACAGGCAGATTCTCCTGTGCAGGCTGACCATAGACGGTGCAACTAGAAGAGAAGATGATACCCTTGACATCGTACTTGGGCATGAGCTCAAGCAGATTGATAAGCGATGTAAGGTTGTTGCGATAGTAGAGTAGTGGCTTTTCGACACTCTCGCCTACAGCCTTAGAGGCTGCAAAGTGAATGATACCCTCAATATTGGGATACTTACGGAATACGCCCTCGAGAGCCTCGAAGTCGCAACAGTCAACCTGCTCGAAGGCAGGACGGATGCCAGTGATCTTCTCGATACCGTCGACAACATTTGCATTAGAATTCGACAGATTGTCGATGATTACAACTTCGTAGCCTGCCTCTTGCAGTTCTACAGTGGTGTGACTGCCGATAAAACCGGTTCCACCTGTTACTAGAATTGTCTGTTTCATAATGTTTTAAATTATAGAATTATAGTTTTTCTGAAAGTTCCTTCAGAGTTGAATTCATCAAGATTGAGTGGTTGGCGTGACAATGCAAAGAGTGTAGAACCAGAACCCGACATGGCTGCATAGGTAGCACCAAGGTAATAAAGACGATCCTTGACAGCACCGAGTTCGGGATGAACAGCAAACACACTGCCCTCGAAATCATTTACCAGTGCATCGCGCCATGACTCTACAGGCTGCTTAACCACCTCACGACAGTTGACCTCAGGATGATGGGGCTTGATAAGTGCAAAGGCCTCGCGGGTAGATACCGGGATGTCAGGACGCACCAGAGAGAGATACCATCCCTTAAGATCGAGATCGATAGGCTGCAACTTCTCACCAATGCCTTCGGCATAGCAGGGACGATTGAGGATGAAGAAGGCGCAGTCGGCACCCAGACGTGCAGCATAGTCTATCATCTGCTGGTCGGTAAGTCCCAACTTGAACATACTGTTGAGTAGTGTAATCATAAATCCACAGTCGCTGCTGCCACCTCCCATACCGGCCTGTGTAGGTATGCCCTTGTAGAGATGGGCATGTATGCGGGAAAGAGTAGGGAAGTCGCTCTTAAGCAGATTATATGCACGGACCACCAGATTGCGCTGTTCGTCGCCATCGATAGTGATATTTGTAACCTTCAGGTCGCAGTCGTACTCGGATGGAAACTGAGGATCCATCGGGTATACCTCGAGTGCATCCTCAATTGGCACAGGAAAGAATACCGTCTCAAGGTTGTGATAACCATCGGGACGTTTCTCGACTACATTAAGACCGAGATTGATCTTTGCTATTGGCTTAGTTAACATTAAACATTAAGGATTAAAGATTAAACTTTATTTTGAGGCTTCGACTTTGGCTTGCCTTTGCCGTAGCCTTTGCCCTTGCCACTGCCTTTGGAATGCCAACGACCGTTGCGGCGGCTGTTGGGCTTCTTCTCGCGCTTGGTGTAGGCTGGTGCCTCGCCTAGTCCTTCGGGCAACGGGAGCTTCTCGACCTCCTTACCCAGGAAGTGTTCTATCGACTGGAATCGATAGATATCGGCTTCACTAATAAAGGTGATGGCTTCTCCGTCGCGATCAGCACGGGCTGTACGACCTATGCGGTGTACATAGTCTTCGGTATCGCTAGGCACATCGTAATTGATGACCAAGCGGATGTCATCTATATCAATACCACGAGCCACAATGTCGGTGGCTACAAGTACATCTGTCTGGCCAGCCTTGAAGCGGTACATAGCTTCGTCGCGCTCCTGTTGCGTAAGGTCGGAGTGCATCTGGTCGCAGTTGATATGCATCGACTTGAGCTTGCGTGTTATCTCCTTTACACGTTCCTTCTTGCCTGAGAAGATGATTACACGCTGCAAATCACCCTTCTTGAAGATGTCCTGGATGATCTTGAGCTTCTGTGGCTCGTAGCACACGTAAGCCATTTGGTGTATCTTCTCGGCAGGCTTGGATACTGCAATCTGTATCTCAACTGGGTCGTTGAGCAGTTGTACGGCCAGTTCGCGAATCTTCTTAGGCATAGTAGCTGAAAACATGATGCGCTGACAACTCTTAGGCAACTGCTGTACTATCTTCATGACGTCGTCGATGAATCCCATGTCGAGCATTCGGTCGGCCTCGTCAAGTACGAAAAATGAGCATCGGGATAGGTCGAGATTACCCACCTTCAAGTGACTGAGCAATCGGCCAGGTGTGGCAATAAGCACATCGGCCCCCATACGCATGGAGCGCAGTTCCTGGTCGTAGCGGTTACCATCATTGCCGCCATATACAGCCACGCTGCTTACATCGTCGAGATAGTAGCCAAAGCCTTGCATAGCCTGATCAATCTGTTGTGCCAGTTCTCGTGTAGGCGACATGATTACTGCATTGATAGCATCTTTGGGGAAGTCGCCATCATCAAGTTCGGATAGTATCGGCAACAAGTAGGCAGCCGTCTTTCCAGTCCCCGTCTGTGCAACGCCCAGCACGTCGTAACCATCCAGAATTTCAGGTATACACTGTTCCTGGATAGGTGTCATATCATCGAAGTGCATGTCGTAAAGCGCATCGAGAATATTATCGTTCAGATATGTTTCTTCAAATTTCACTTTTTTACTATTTTACCTTTTCACTTTTTAATTAGGTGCATGTCTGTAGCAGAAGTATGCTATGATAATAAATAATAAATTAGGTATCCACGCTGCCAGCATAGCAGGTGTATCGGCATTAATAGCAAAGGTGGCACAGATGGTCTGCAACAGAATGTAGCCAAACGAGAGTGCCAATCCAATACCAAGATATAGACCCATACCGTCCTTACGCTTACGACTGGACAGCGAAACGCCGATGATGGTGAGGATGAACGAGGCGAATGACGATGCTATACGCTTGTGGTACTCAACCTCGTACTGTGCCACATTGACCGAACCACGTTCAACTTGCTTGGAGATGTATTTTCGTAAGTCGGTGAGCGTCAGTGTCTCCTGTTGACCGTCGGAGTACACCAGGTCCATTGGTTCCATCTGAATAAGAGTATCGATAACTGCACCCGACTGAATTTCCTCGCGCAGTCCTTTAAGTGTACGAATCTTATACGATTGTGCCTTCCAGTGATAACGCGAATCGCTGATACTGTCGTAACGGATGACAGATGCTGTCATGTGGCTGACCAACTTCTTGTTTTCAAACTTATCGAGCGAAAAACCATATCCAGTATGAGTCTGATCGTCGTACTGTTGTATATAGGCTATTACGCCAGGCGAAACCATCAACTGTACATTGCTGGCTGATGTTATCTTCTTGTTGTTCTTGTACTTAGATTCGAACTCCATCTTTACAAGATTTCCTTTAGGAATCAACCAACCGCCAAGATAGAAATTGGTGACAGCAATGATGGCAGCCGAAATCATATATGGACGCAACAGACGCTTGAAGCTTACGCCTGCCGCAAGCATGGCAATAATCTCGGAGTTGCCAGCCAACTTGGAAGTAAAGAAAATAACTGCAATGAAAACAAACAGCGGCGAAAACAGACTGGCGAAGTAAGGAACAAAATTGGCATAGTAATCGAAAACAATAGCCTTGAGCGGAGCGTTGTAGGTAGAAAACTTATGAAGGTTCTCGTTGACATCAAACACGATAGAAATCGAAATAATCAGGATAATCGAGAAGATGTAGGTACCGATAAACTTTGCCACGATATATCTATCCAACCGTTTCGTGTAATGAAACGGATTAAGGAACTTCGTCCATCGTAGCCAGTGCACTATCTTGCGTAATAGTTCTTTCATCGTCTTTTACCTAATTGTTCGATCACAGAGCGTTTCCACTGTACAAAATCGCCTGCGATGATATGCTGTCGGGCATCGCCTACCAGTCGGAGGTAGAATGCCAGATTGTGTATTGATGCTATTTGCATGGCCAACAACTCCTGTGCCTTGAAAAGGTGGTGCAGATAGGCCTTGGAGTGGATGCGGTCGATGTCGCAGCCATCAGGATCGATGGGCGAGAAATCATTTTCCCACTTCTTGTTTCGCATGTTCATTGTGCCCTCATAAGTGAAGAGCATGGCGTTTCGACCATTACGGGTTGGCATCACGCAGTCGAACATATCTACACCGCGCTCAATGCCTTCAAGGATATTTTGAGGTGTACCAACACCCATAAGATAACGTGGTCGATCCTTTGGCAGAATGTCGTTTACCACCTCTATCATATCGTACATAACCTCGGTAGGTTCGCCTACGGCCAGACCACCGATAGATGCGCCACCGCCGTCGTTAAGACGACTAAGGACATCGCATACGTGCTTGGCTGCATCCTGGCGCAGGTCCTTATATGTACAGCCCTGAACGATAGGGAACAGCGTCTGATTATAACCATATAGAGGTTCGGTCTCGTTGAATCGCTTAATACATCGCTCCAACCATCGCTGTGTTAGTCGCAGGCTGTTCTCGGCGTACTTGTAATCGCTCTGACCAGGAGGGCACTCATCAAATGCCATCATAATATCGGCACCGATGACACGCTCGGTATCCATCACATTCTCGGGGGTAAAGATATGCTTTGAACCATCAATGTGACTACGAAACTCGCACCCTTCCTCGCGAAGCTTACGGATGCCTGTGAGTGAGAATACCTGGAAACCGCCCGAATCAGTAAGAATCGGTCGGTCCCAAGTATTGAACTTGTGCAAGCCACCTGCCTGACGGAGGATGTCGAGACCTGGACGGAGATACAGGTGATAGGTGTTACCCAGAATGATCTGTGCTTTAACCTGATCGCGCAACTCGCTAAAGTGTACGCCCTTAACACTACCCACGGTACCTACAGGCATGAAGATAGGTGTCTGGATCTGTCCGTGGTCGGTAGTAATCAATCCTGCACGGGCCCAACTGGCAGCATCAGTATGTTGTACTTCAAACTTCATCTAACTATCACTTTTTCACCTCTTCACCTTTCTTATCCTCAGGGATGGTGAAATCGAGCGGTTTATTTACAATCTCATCGGTAAGAGCAAAATCCCACACATCCTGCACATTTTCAACATAATGGAAGTTTACTCCCTTTAGGTACATATCAGGTATCTCAAGGATATCCTTCTCGTTCTCGACACACATCACGATATCGGTGATACCTGCACGCTTGGCAGCAAGGATTTTCTCCTTGATACCACCCACAGGCAGAACCTTTCCACGCAGTGTTATCTCGCCTGTCATGGCAGTGTTCTTACGAACCTTGCGCTGGGTTAGGGCAGAGGCGATACTTGTAGCAATAGTGATACCTGCCGAAGGACCATCCTTAGGTGTAGCACCCTCGGGCACGTGGATATGAATGTTCCAGTTGTCAAATATACGATAGTCGATGTTGAGTGTCTCGGCATGAGCCTTGACATACTCAAGAGCCAGAATGGCCGACTCTTTCATTACATCACCCAAATTACCGGTAAGAGTAAGTTTAGAACCCTTACCCTTTGAGAGTGAGGTCTCGATAAACAGAATCTCGCCACCTACAGAGGTCCATGCCAGTCCGGTAACTACACCAGCATAGTCATTGCCCTGATAGATATCACGATAGAATGGTGGCTTGCCAAGCAAATCCTCCAACTCGTTAGGAGTAATCTTCTTGTAGGCCTTTGATTCGTCCAACTGACGGTTGTAAGCAATCTTACGTAATGCCTTGTTAATCTGCTTTTCAAGCTGACGGACACCACTCTCACGTGTATATCGCTCAATGATCATCTCGATTGCAGCTTTATTAAACGAAGGCTTCATTCCACGAATATTCAGACCGTTATTGTCAAGTTCACGAGGAATCAAGTGACGCTTTGCTATTTCTATCTTTTCTTCTGTGATATAGCCACTTACGTCGATGATTTCCATACGGTCGAGTAGGGGACGAGGGATTGTACTGAGGTTATTGGCTGTGGCAATAAACAGAACCTTCGACAAGTCATAATCCACATCGAGATAGTTGTCGTGGAACGCATTGTTCTGCTCAGGGTCAAGTACCTCGAGCAGTGCTGATGCTGGGTCGCCATTGTGGGTGTTCTGTGTAACCTTGTCAATTTCATCAAGAATGAACACAGGGTTGCTAGAGCCTGCCTTCTGGATGCTCTTGATGATACGTCCAGGCATGGCACCGATATAAGTGCGACGGTGACCACGAATCTCGGCCTCGTCGTGAAGTCCACCTAGCGAAACGCGAACATACTTACGTTTCATGGCAGAAGCAATAGACTTACCAAGAGAAGTCTTACCAACTCCTGGAGGGCCATAGAGGCAGATGATAGGCGACTTGAGATCGCCACGAAGTGCCAGTACTGCCATATACTCAAGGATGCGCTCCTTAACCTTTTCCATACCATAATGATCCTTGTCCAGAATCTTCTGTGCACGTTTAAGGTCGAGATCATCCTCAGTATACTCGCCCCAAGGCAGAGCAACTAGAGTCTGCAGATATGTGAGTTGGACATTGAACTCAGGACTCTGAGGATTAAGATTGTCCAGCTTGTCGCACTCCTTGCGGAATGTTCTATCTATCTCGAAAGGCCAGTTCTTACGCAGCGACTTACGGATAAGATCACGCTTCTCTGAAGATTCGCCATTGCCTATCTCGGCCTGCAAATTCTTAATTTGCTGCTGCAGGAAGTAATTACGCTGCTGCTCGTCTATATCCTCACGGGTCTTGTTACGAATCTCTGCCTTAAGGTTCTGCAGATTAATCTCACGGTTCAGCATTTTCATTGCCATAAACAGTCGTTCCTTGACGGTATCAACCTCAAGCATCTTCTGCTTTTCCATGTAATTAAACGGCATGTTGGTGCAGACGAAATTAAGCACCATCACAGGGTTTGAGATATTCTTAATAGCGAAAGAAGCCTCGTCGGGTATTTCTTCGCTAATAGAGATATACTTACCCACAAGGTCGCGCATATCCTCTGTGGCAGTCTTGAACTCACGATCCTTCTTTTCAGGCATAATCTCCTCAAGTGGCGAGACCTCACCCTCGAGATATGGCGAAGTTGACACAATCTTATTAAGCTCAAAACGACCAAATCCCTGTATTATGGCAGTTACATTTCCATTGGGGAGGGTGAGAAGCTTCATTACCTTGGCATAGACTCCCACCTTGTTTAAATCCTCATAATATGGATAATCTACGTCAGGATCACGCTGTGATACAACTCCTATGACAAGACCCTTACGTTCAGCCTTGGTAACTAATTTCTTACTCGACTCACGTCCGATTAAAACTGGCGTAACCACACCGGGAAACAATACCATGTTACGCAGAGCAAGCACTGGTACCATTTTCGGAGTGTTAACATTCAAAAAATCCTTTAAATCTCCATCGATGTCAGCAATCATTTGGAATGCTGAATTGTTATTCTGATTACTCATTTCTTACTTTATTAATCGGGGTGCAAAGTTACTAATAATAATTAAGAATTAAGAATGATAGGGCGATAATTTACAAATAATTAGTATCTTTGCACACGATTATGGGTAAAAACAGCTTTCAATTCAAACAATTCGTGGTAAATCAGGAGCATTGTGCCATGAAAGTAGGTACCGACGGAACACTGCTCGGGGCATGGGCAAATGCGCCTGTAGGCACTACAAGAATTCTTGATATTGGGACTGGAACAGGGCTTATAGCACTGATGATGGCACAGAGGTATCCTGAAGCACAGATTATCGGTATAGACATCGATCCTGACGCAACTGAACAGGCTAGGGAGAATGTAGCAGCTTCTCCGTTTGCCGACAGGATTATGATTAATAGAATTGATGCTACACAATTTGAAGACAAAGAGGGGTTTGATGCGATTATAAGCAATCCCCCATATTTTATTGATTCTCTGACGTGTCTAGAAGAGCAGCGGACAATGGCAAGACACGCTGTAACTCTGAATTATCAGACACTGATGAGTACAGCCAATAAATTACTAAAAAATGACGGAATTATATCTATAATAATTCCTACAGAAAATATTGATGATATAAATTCTGTAGCAGCATGCGAGGGATTATTCGTAACCAGAATCTGTAAGATAAAAACTACACCAAACAAATTACCTAAACGTCAATTAGTTGAGGTTAGAAAACATTCAGTAACTGAAATAGATTATCATGAAGAGATTCTTGAAGATTCTCCTGGTCATAGAAGCGAATGGTATCATAATCTTACTAAGGATTTCTATATTAAATAATTTACAAAATTAATAGATAATTAACAATATGAAAGTCATAGATGAAAAATTAATGAGCGGACTGGCCGAGGAAGCCAAGAAGTCGCCGAGACTGAGGAAGAACTACAACTTTCATCAGAGCCTTCAGGACAAGTGCCACCGATTCCTCAATGCGTTGGAACCTGACACTTTTATTCCAGTGCATCACCATCCCGACAAGGACGAGACCTTCGTGATTTTGAAAGGAAAGGTCAGAGTGACGACCTACAATGACGAGGGCGAGATTGTGGAGTCTTGCGTCATCAGTCAGGAGAGTGGCCGTTATGGTGTGGACATTCCCAAGAACGTCTGGCACGGGTTGGAGTGCCTGGAGCCAAGCGTCCTGCTGGAGTGCAAGGCGGGGCCATTCGTAGAGCATGAGGTGGACGGGATTCTAGAAACGAAGTCCACGAAGGACGTTTATTTTGCCGGTGGCTGTTTCTGGGGAACAGAGCATTTCTTCAAGCAAATTAAGGGCGTGGCCTTGACGGAAGTGGGATTTGCCAACGGACACACGGAGAACCCAACGTACAAGGAGGTATATACCGACACAACTGGCTTTGCAGAGACCGTCTTTGTGCGGTTCTATCCCGATGTGGTTAGTCTTGAGTTCCTGTTGCAGATGTTCTTCAAGGCCATCGACCCGACGAGTCTCAACAAACAGGGACACGACGAGGGTACGCGTTATCGTACTGGTGTTTATTATACTGACCCTGCAGATTTGCCCGTCATCGAGAAAGTATTTGCAGAAGAACAGAAAAACTATGAGCAGCCTTTGGCCGTAGAGAAACTTCCTTTGCAGAACTTCTATACAGCAGAAGAGTATCATCAGGACTACCTTGACAAGAATCCTGACGGTTACTGCCACTTGCCTCAGTCGTTGTTTGAGTTTGCAAGGAAAGCTTTGCCGGAATCTTTTAAAAAGAACCGATAATGATATTCTCAAAAACCAACAGCATCATTGACTTGAATCGAATCCCTATTTATCATAATGCCGATTCGTGTTTTAATTAGGACGTAATTAATAAGCCTCCGGAATACAGACTCCGAAGGCTTGTTATGAGTTGATATTGCCAAATATTAGAATGGCAGATCGTCAGATGCTCCCTCACTGGCAGGCTCCTGTGCTGGTGGGAATGGTGATGTGGCTGCAGATGGAGCTGCAACGGGCTGTGCACCTGCTACAGGCTGCTGCTGACCACGAACAACATTGTACGCACGAATATCATTATACCAACGACCATTGTACTCACGAGCATCGATATCAAACTGGATAGTAAGCTCGTCGCCATTCTGAATATTAAATTGGTTAATTCTGTCTTCGCCGAATACATTGAACAAGCAACGCTTAGGATACTGACCAGGAACTTCGAGTACGTATTCCTGAGTCTTCCATGTGTTACCTGTGCGTGCTGACACACCTCCGCGCGGTTCCATTACCGCAATGATTTTACCTGTTAATTCCATTATCTTTTTTGTTTTTATTTGTTGAATTTATCGTTTTCAGCGTGCGAAATTACTAAAAATAGTTTGAATAAAGCACATTTCTGCCATTTTTTTTGCTCATTACAACTTTTTTTTGTAATTTTGTACTCAATTATATAATATGTGAAATAATAAAATAACTATAAACTATGCGTTTTACATTATCAAGTACAGCATTGAGCTCTAAGCTCGTCGCTCTATCGAGAGTAATTAACAGTAAGAATGCACTCCCTATTCTGGGCGACTTTTTATTCGAGATTGATGACAACACTCTGCATCTGACAGCATCAGATTCAGAGAATATAATGAAGACTCAGCTCGAACTGACAGAAAGCGACGGAACATTCCGTTTTGCTATCGGAAACCACGACCTGCTTGAGGCAGTTAAGGGGTTCTCTGAGCAGCCCATTGCATTCGACGTAGATCTGGAGCAGAGACTTGTAAAAATAAGCTACCAAAACGGCCTGTTCTCGCTGCCAGTTGACAACGCTGATGAGTATCCTGTAGCACAGCCGGTAAACGAGTTTGCTAAAGTTATTACATTGCCAAACTCTATTCTTGCTGAGAATATCAACCGTACACTTTTTGCTACAGCTCAAGACGAGTTGCGCCCAGTGATGAACGGTGTTTACTTCGACCTTTCTACAGACAACCTTTCCGTGGTTGCATCCGACGGTCATAAGTTGGTTCGCAACAAGATCTTTAGCGTATCGAGCGAAGAGCCAGCAGCATTCATCCTGCCTAAGAAACCAGCCAGCTTGCTGAAGAACCTGCTTGGTAAGGATGGTGGCGATGTTACAATCCGTTTCGACGAGCGTAACGCAGAGATTAATTATGGCGACGGCATTCTGCAGTGCCGACTGATTGAGGGTCGTTATCCTAATTATAACTCTGTTATCCCGCAGAACAATCCTAACGAGGTTCGTGTTGATCGTCTCGGTCTGCTTGCAGCACTTCGCCGTGTACAGCCATTTTCAAATGATTCCAGCAATCTGGTTCGCTTCCACGTTGAGGGCTCTACACTCCAACTGGATGCCGAGGACTACGACTTCTCAAAGACTGCTACAGAGCGCATGATATGCGACTACAACGGCAATCCTCTGGACATCGGTTTCAAGGGAAATGCATTTATCGAGATTCTTAGCAACATCGAGTGTCCAGAGGTGGTAATACATTTGGCCGACTCAAGTCGTGCTGGTTTGGTATTGCCAAGTGAACAGCCTGAAAATCAGGAGGTTCTGATGCTGATGATGCCTATGCTTATTAACTCTTAATGGTGGGGAGAATAGAAAGTGAAGCTGAAACTTATTAAACCACTGGTGATTTTTGATTTGGAGACTACGGGACTTGATTTGGTCAAGGACCGTATCATCCAGATTTCGTATATTAAAGTTAATCCCGACGGAAGTGAGGAACGTGGCAACGAACTGGTTAATCCAGAGAAGCCTATCGAACCGATGATTACTCAGCTTACGGGTATATCAAACGAGGATGTAAAGGATAAGCCTACATTCAAACAGTTGGGCGCAGTTCTGGCTGACAAGTTTACAGGATGTGATTTTGCAGGCTTTAATTCCAATCACTTCGATATTCCCCTACTCGCTGAGGAATTTCTTCGTGCCGGAATCGACTTTGACTTTAGTAGAAGTAAAATGATTGATGCTCAGACCATCTTCCATAAGATGGAGCGCCGCAATCTGGCAGCCGCATATAAATTCTATTGCGGTCGTAAGATGGAAGAAGACTTCGAGGCGCATCGTGCTGATCAGGATACTGAGGCTACATACCGTGTCCTTATGGGCGAGCTCGACAAGTATGCTCCTGGTGCCAATGAGGATCCTGAGAAAGTGCTTGAGAACGATATGCAGAAACTCGCAGAGTTCTCGCGTACTAATAATAATGTAGACTTTGCAGGCCGCATCGTTTGGGGCGAGTTGAAAGACCGTAATGGCAACCCTGTTTTAGATGAAGAAGGCAATCCTAAGCTTACCGAGGTATTTAATTTCGGAAAGCACAAAGGAATACCTGTTGCCGATGTTCTGCATATTGATCCAGGTTATTACAGTTGGATTCTGGCTGGCGACTTTACATACAACACAAAGCAGGTGCTGACCAGAATTCGTCTACGTGAATCAAAACTTAACGGATGATAAAGAAGAAGGCTTTATTGACAGTAATACTTATGCTTGCAGTTCTTGGAATAAACGCCCAGGAACTGCAAGTTAAGGTTAGTGTTAATCACAGCAAGATTCAAGGCACTGATGCCAGTGTGTTCGAGAATCTGCAACAGACTATCGAGCAGTTTATCAACGAACGCAAATGGACAGAACTTCAGTTTCAGAACAATGAGCGCATACAAGTGAGCATAAATCTCACAGTAAACAAGTATAAACGCGACGAAAACCAGTTTGAGTGCAACGCTCTTATTCAGGCTAACCGTCCGGTGTTCAATTCATCGTATAACTCCACCTTATATAATAATAAGGATGCAAATTTCAACTTTACATTCCAGCAGTTTGACCAGCTAAACTTCGCTGAAGAAAATGTAGACAACCAGTTGACCGCTCTCCTAGCCTATTATGCAATGCTTATAATTGGCATGGATTTGGACAGTTTTGCGTCAATGGGGGGAACCGATGTGTTACAACGCTGTCTGGTGCTGGTAAACAATGCTCAGAATCTCGGATTCCCTGGATGGAAATCATTTGAGGACGACCGCAACCGCTTTGCCATCATCAATGATTATCTTGACGAAGCAATGAAACCATTTCGCCAGTTGCAGTACGATTATTACCGTAAGGGACTTGACGAGATGGCTAATAATGCTGAACGAGGCCGTACAGAAATATCTGCCGCGCTTGAGAACGATCTGCAAAAGGCTCATCAGGACAAACCGTTAAGTCTGTTGCCACAGATATGGACCGACTACAAAAAGGAAGAGTTGGCCAGCATTTATAAGGGTAAAGGCACTCAAAAGGAGAAACAGCGAATATACGACCTGCTGATGGGGATGAACGCATCACAGAACAACAGTTGGGAAAAAATAACCAAATAGACCATTATGCTTAAGCATTTATATATCAAGAACTTTACACTGATAGACGAGCTCGATATCTCGCTTTACGATGGATTCTCGGTAATCACTGGCGAGACAGGTGCCGGTAAGAGTATCATCCTGGGCGCTATTGGCTTGCTATTGGGCCAGCGTGCCGATTCTAAGACAATCAAACAGGGAGCTGATAAATGTATAATCGAGGCTCATTTCAATCTGTCGCGTTACGACATGCAGTCGTTTTTCGACGATAACGACATCGAGTACGATTCAGAGGATTGTATCATTCGTCGTGAATTGACTGCCGCAGGAAAAAGCCGTGCTTTTATCAATGATACACCTGTTGCATTATCAATGCTTAAGGAGCTTGGCGACCAGTTGATGGATGTGCATTCGCAACACCAGAATCTGCTACTTAATAAGCAGGATTTCCAGTTGGAGGTGGTAGATATTATTGCAGACGATGCAACGCAACTAGCTAAGTATCAGCGTACTTATGCTGAATACCTTAAAGCAGAGAAGGAACTTGCAGAAATGACGCTTGCAATAGAACGCAACCGCGAGAACCGCGACTTTCTACAGTTCCAATACGACGAGTTGGCTAGTGCAAATCTAACTGCTGGAGAACAGGAAGAACTGGAGCAGCGCAGCGAGACTATGGAGCACTCTGAGGACATTAAGAGCGCCCTGTATACCACCGACAATGCTCTATCGGGCGAACAGAGCGGGGTGATAGAATCACTACGTACAACTCTTTCGGCATTACGCAGTATCGAGGCTGTTTATCCAGAGGTGAGCGAACTTATCAAGCGCATAGATAGTAGTTATATCGACTTGAAGGATGTTGGTCATGAGATTAGCAGTCTGCTTGAATCGGTAGACTTTGACCCCGCAGAGCTCGACCGTGTAAACAATCGACTAGACCGAATCTACGAACTTGAAAAGAAATATCACGTAGAGACGGTAGAAGATATAATCGCAAAACGCGATGCTATCTATAAACAATTGGAAGCCATCGAAGGTGGTGACGAATCGCTAGATGCGCTCAAGGCTCGCAAGCAACAACTGGAAGAGCAGGCTCGTAAGGAAGCTGACGCGCTGACAAAAATGCGCACCAAAGCTGCTAAGACTATCGAATCTGAGATGCAGAAGCGTCTGGTTCCACTTGGTATGCCGCACGTTCGCTTTAGCATCCAACGATCTTCCGTTGAGTTAGGAACCAATGGTGCCGACAGGGTTTCGTTCCTGTTCAGTGCTAACACTTCTACCCCACTCCAGCCCGTTTCTCAGGTTGCTTCGGGTGGTGAGATTGCACGTGTCATGCTGTCGCTCAAGGCGATGATAAGTGGTGCTGTAAAACTGCCCACAATCATATTCGACGAGATTGACACCGGCGTGAGCGGTAAGACAGCCGAAATGATGGCACAGATAATGAAAGAGATGGGCAACCACGGCCGACAAGTTATCAGCATCACCCACCTACCCCAGATTGCAGCACTTGGTTCGGTACACTACAAGGTAGAGAAAAACGAGACTGCCAGCGGTACTACAAGTAAGATGCGCCAACTTAATGATGATGAGCGTGTGCGCGAGATAGCACAGATGCTTAGCGGTAGTGATGTGTCTGAAGCTGCGATTCAGAATGCCAAAGCGCTGCTGAAGAATTAAGATTTAAGAATTTATAATTAAGAGATATTATGAAGAAAAGAATAATACTTATAATACTGGCAGTGTTGCCATTATTGGCTATGGCCCAGCCTAGTTGGGTTAAAAAGGCCACAAAATCAGTATTTACACTTAAGACATTTGCCGAGGACGGTTCGTTGATTGGTAGCAGCAACGGATTCTTTACTAGTGCCAATGGCGATGCTGTTAGCAACTTTACTCCGTTTAAAGGCGCCGTCCGTGCAGTGGTTATCGACGCAGCTGGCAAGGAGATGCCGGTGGTTAGCATCGTTGGTGTTAACGATATGTACGATGTGGCCAAGTTCCGTGTTAGCGGCAAGACTCAGCCTCTAGCCATCAGCACTGGTGCCACAACCGTGGGGTCGCAGGTATGGTTGTTGCCTTATCACGAAGTTAAGGCTGTGCCAGTAGGAATCGTTCGCAAGGCAGAGACTTTTCAGAATGAATACGAGTATTACACCGTGGCAATGACCATGCCCGCCAATACCGTTAGCACTCCGCTGATTAATCAGGTCGGACAGGTTATTGGACTGATGCAGCAACCAGCCAGCGACAAGGATACGCTGAGCTACGCTGTAAGCGCTCGCTTTGCCGATTCGCTTAAGATTTCCGGTTTTGGCATGAACGAAGCTACACTGCTACAGACAAAGATCAAGAAGGAACTGCCCGACAATCCCAAGGAGGCTGTACTGGCGCTCTACATGGCCAACACCCGTCAGGATTCAGCCTCATACGCTGCTCTGATTGAGGATTTTATCACTAAGTTTCCTAAGGCAGCCGAAGGTTATCTGTATCGTGCCCAACTGAAGACTGGCAACAATGATTTTGCAGGTGCAGAGAGCGACATGGAGATAATGATTAAAAACGCCACCGATAAGGATGACGCACATTACAACTATGCGCGTATGATATACAACAAGAACATCTTCCAGGCCGACCAGAAGTACGACAACTGGAGCATGGATAAGGCTCTCGATGAAATCCGACTGGCCAACACTCTTAATCCACAGCCTACCTATCGCCAGATGGAAGGCAATATACTGTTTGCGCAGAATAAATATGCCGAGGCTTACGACATTTACACCCAGCTTACCAGCACCAACCTGAAGAGTGCCGAACTCTATTTCAGTGCTGCACGCTGCAAGGAGATGCTGAAGGACACCACAGCTATGCTGGCTCTGATGGACAGCACTATGAACACCTTTACCAAGCCATATCTCAAGGAGGCAGCCCCATATCTGTGGGCACGTGCTCAGGCTCGTGTGGGTGCAAGGAAGTTCCGCGAAGGCGTTGCTGATATGAACGACTACGAGGAACTGATGAAGGCCAACGTCAACGACAACTTCTACTATATCCGCCATCAGGCCGAGATCGAAGGACGCCTATACCAGCAGGCTCTCAACGATATCACACGTGCCATCGTGATGAATCCTAAGGAGACATTCTACTATGCCGAGAAGGCTTCGCTCGAGGTTCGTGTTGGCATGTATGACAATGCGATTGCTACGGCCAAGGAGATTCTTAGTATTGATCCTAACGACAGCGACGGATATATGTTCCTAGGTGTGGCACAGTGCCTGAAGGGTAACAAGAAAGAAGGACTACCCAACCTACTGAAAGCCAAGGAACTGGGTAACTTGTCTGTAGATAAACTGATAGAGAAATACAAATAAAAATAAAGAACTCTCCCGAGACAATCTGGGAGAGTTTTTTAGTTCGTCCAGCACGAACGTATTCTAACGGGTGAGAGTCCCCAACGTGCCCTTATAGCGGGAAGCGTCCAGCCAGAGGCAAAGGTGTCCGC
>ONYZ01000089.1 GCA_900322175.1 uncultured Prevotella sp. | reverse complement strand
TTACTATCCCGCCCACATGGCGGTAATAGGCCTGCTGGCCCGTTGCTTCCAATAACCGTGAGGTCGGCAACTTCCCTTGTTCAACGAGTTTATAGACATACTGACGGGTACAGCCTAAAAGTAAACTCTCGACACCCTTTGTCAACTTTCGCCACGCTATAACTATCCTCAAAATAGGTTCAGGATTCTGTCAACTCTTGTATCCCTTTGGCAACCATTGTCAACTATGTCCACGATGTGGCAAAAATAAAGCCTCGTAAATTCCCTGCGGTAGAAATACGTCGCAAATTTATAGGAATTTTCCGAAGCAACCAAAAACAGTCATCAAAGTGTTAAAAATAGAATATTGCTGATAATCAATAATTTAAAAATGGCTATTCTTAGTTATTCATGGTTGTTCTTGACTGTCTAAATACACTCATAAAAAGCAGAACTTCCGATACTTGTTACGGAATTAGGAATTATTACACTCGTTAAGCCACTACATCAGTAGAAGGCTTTACTATAAATATATGTAACACTACTGGGAATCGTAACTGATGACAAATTAACACATTCATAGAATGCTCCTTCGCCAATGATAGATACATTATTACCAATAGATACTTCTTTAAGACTTCCGCAACTCCGAAATGTGCTTTTTTCAATTTGAGTCAATCCATTCCCAATTACGACAGTAGTCAGATTACTGCAGTTAGAAAAAGCATTTTGACCAATAGTGACAACTCCATCAGGAATATCAATGGAAACCAGACTATTGCAAGAATTAAAGGCTTGTTTACCGATTGAAGTCACACCAGATCCAATTATTACAGAAGACAATCTTTCGCAGAAAACAAAAGCGCCATTTTCAATAGTAGCTATACCGTCAGGAATAATGACTGATTCCAAGTTGTTAAAACTAGCAAAAGCGTGAGCTCCAATGGATGTAACACCATCACCTATGTCAAGTACCTTGATATCTTCACGATAATCATACCAAGGTACAGAGCCCTGCGAATAGCCTTCCATTTTTCCTGTACCACTAATTGACAAAGTGCCAGAAGTTTCATCAAATATCCATGTTAGGTTTTTTCCGCAAGTTCCACTACTGCTGGCAAACGCCACCAATTGAAGAAATATCAGAAAAGAAAAAAGTATCGTTTTCTTCATATTCATAAATTGTTTTAGTTTTGTAATGTCATTAAAATTTGCGTAAAAGAAAGCGTGAGCAATCTACTTCGCTTACGTTGTTCGAGGTATTGGGGATAACCTTTCTATCTTAAACGAGTAAATGCCCACGCCGAACGGCGTGAACTATCTACTTCAGTTCTTGATAGAATGTTGTCTAATTCCCCAATTATCGAACAACAAGAATCAAAAGTGGACGTTCTGTCTTATGTTATTTTATCTGTCCATTGGCATAAACATTTTACGTTAAACTTGCTGCAAATATACACATTTTCCTTAATAATATCCTATTTTTCATCCGAAAAGTTTAAAATATCGGCAATTTTCGCCATCATAGAAGATCAATGGGACAGGTTTTTGATCTTTTTCTCCAAAAGTTTTGTATATTTCAGAAAATGTCTGTACCTTTGCGCTATAATTACAAAACTAAAATCATATCATTATGCCAAGGAAGCCAAGAGAATCTAGCGGCACGGGGATATATCACGTCATGTTGCGTGGCATCAATCGACAGGATATTTTCGAGGAAGACGAAGATTATAGAGTCTTCATCAGAATAATGGTGACGATGGGTAACATTGAGAATCTGCCTTGTCACATCTATGCCTATTGCCTCATGCCAAACCACGTTCATCTTTTGATTGCAGAGAAGAATCGGACATTAGGTGAGGTCGTAAAATCAATCGCTTCAAGCTATGCGCTATACTTCAATAAGAAATATGGTCGTATCGGCCATCTGTTTCAGGATCGATTCAAAAGCGAGCCGTGTAATGATTCTGGATATTTCATGACACTTTTCCGATATATCCATCAGAATCCTGTAAAGGCGGGGTTGGTAGTGGAGGCAAAGGACTATAAGTATAGCAGTTGGAGGAATGATTATCTAGGACTCGCTCTACATAAGGTATGTCACACAGAGTCTGCTATTAAAAGATTTGGTATGGTCGAGTTGAGCGCGTGGGTAGAAATGCCTTTGCCAGAAAAGATAGGATGCATCGACATGGATAAACGGGTGATTATGGCTGATGAAACGGTAAAAGAATTGATTTTGGAGAAAGGTGGATTAAGGACGATTTCTGACCTCAGTCTTTACACAAAGCAGAGACAAAAGGATATTATCCGTGATGTGATGCGCGAACTTGAAGTTGGGCCTCGGCAGATGGTTCGAGTAAGCGGAATGACCTATGCAGTGGTCCATAAATTATGGACAGAAATATAAAAAAAAGAGATCAAAGACCTGTCCCTTTGATCTCTTGAATTTTTACAACAGTTTCTTGATTTCTGCTTCGAGGTCTTTGATCTGGGCGGCACGCTTTACAAGGTTGTTGCCACGATCGATCAGGAAGAAATCGGGAACGGCCTGAACGTTGTAAAGCAATAGGCGCTGTGAACTTACACCATCTTCGTCGCGAACGCTTACCCAAGGCAGAGCTGCTGTCTGCTGCTTCCAGAAGTGCTCGTCTGGATCGAGGCTTACCTGAAAAATCTCAAGACCCTGTGCGTGATACTTGTTGTAGATTTCGCGCAGCTCAAGGATGCGGGCAGGAGAATTCTCCATCGCAAAGATGTGGAAATCGAGCAATACTACCTGACCCTTCAGGTCGGTAAGATTGCGCTGCCTACCCTTGTTGTCGAGCAGTGAGATATTGAGCACACCTGCCTCCTGAACCTTATTGGCATCAATCTGAATGTCGGCATTCTGAGCCTCGACGATGCGCTGATTCTTCATACCCTCTATAGCGATGTTGTGCAGGTTTTGTCCGCGCTCAGCATGTGGGTAGTAGGTGTCCCAACTGGTGGCTACAGCAGCAAAAGCCTTGATGTCGTCCTTGTTGGTGCGAGGATTGAAGATAAGGTAATTACCGATGGCCTGGAACAGGGCGAAATATGCGTAAGCCTTGAATGGTTCCTTGTAGATATACTCGCGCTTAACTTCCTCTTTATAAGCATCGATAAGTACACGGATGCTATCGTTGGCCTTAACGATGCCAAGCTCTGTGTTGCTCTGCAGGGCAATTGCCTTAGCCTGCAAATCCATCTGCTTCAGGGCCAACTCGCGAATCTTCGAGCAGTTGTCTGAACCACTAACTGTATAGTTTGATGCCATATCTGGATACTGGCCCTTGATCTGTACAGTCTCAGTAGAGTCGATGCTGACATTGATGATCTGGTCGGCAATGCGCAAGCGATAAAACTCTGGAGCCTGATTGGCAGCCTCACTGAACGAGAACTCGCCATTATCGCTAAGTTTGACAGAATCGAGCACATTTATACCCTCGATACCTACATTCTCGAAGTAGAGCACAGAGTCCTTGGCACCAGAAATCTGTCCCTCGACGGTGAACTTATTATTGTTACATGATGCAACTGATAATGCAGCCAATATTACGGCTGCTAATTTAGTAATATGTTTCATTTTCTCTATTAGAATTTCGTTTTGCGGGTGCAAAGGTACGAAAAAGAATAAGAAAAAAACAAAGTGAATAGTGAAAAATTAAAAAAAATCTCGAGTTTTCTCGTTTATTAATATAAATATGTGTAACTTTGCGGCTGTTTTTTATATATTAGATGTTTTATACAAGATGAACGTAATTACGAAGACCCTTCAATTGGCTGATGGAAGAACCATCACCATTGAAACCGGGAAAGTGGCAAAACAGACCGATGGTGCTGTCATGTTGAAGATGAACAACACCGTACTACTAGCCACTGTTTGTGCCGCAAAAGATGCAGTTCCCGGAACAGATTTTATGCCTTTGCAGGTAGATTATCGTGAACAGTACAGTGCAGCCGGACGTTTCCCCGGCGGATTTACCAAGCGCGAAGGCAAAGCCAGCGATAACGAAATCCTGACATCAAGACTGGTGGACCGTGTACTCCGCCCACTCTTCCCCTCAAACTATCACGCTGAGGTGTTTGTAAATGTAATGCTGCTCTCAGCCGATGGTGTAGATCAGCCTGATGCTCTGGCAGGTTTTGCTGCCTCAGCTGCTCTGGCCTGCTCTGACATTCCTTTCGAGTGCCCCATCAGTGAGGTTCGTGTAGCCCGTGTAAATGGTCAATATGTGATCGATCCTACCTTTGAGCAGATGAAGGACGCCGATATGGATATCATGGTTGGTGCTTCGGCCGAAAACATCATGATGGTAGAGGGAGAGATGAAAGAGGTGTCAGAACAGGATATGATCGGCGCCCTGAAGGCAGCTATGGATGCTATCAAGCCTATGTGCGAACTCCAGGCTGAACTGTCAAAGGAACTTGGCAAGGATGTTAAGCGCGAGTACGATCACGAGGTGAACGACGAGGAGTTGCGCGAGCGTATGAACAAGGAGCTGTATCAGCCCGCATACGACGTAACAAAGCAGGCTCTGGAGAAGCACGCTCGTGCTGAGGCTTTCGAGAAGATTCTGGCCGACTTCAAGGAGAAGTATGCTGCTGAGCATGCCGACCTGACTGAAGACGAGATGGAAGAGAAATATGCCATGATGGATCGCTACTACCACGATGTAGAGCGTGACGCTATGCGCCGTTGCATCCTGGATGAGGGTATCCGTCTGGATGGTCGTAAGACTGATGAGATCCGTCCTATCTGGTGCGAGGTTTCACCTCTGCCAATGCCTCACGGAAGCTCAATCTTCACTCGTGGTGAGACACAGTCGCTCTCTACATGTACACTGGGCACAAAACTCGACGAGAAGCTGGTTGACGACGTGCTTGAGCACAGCTATCAGCGCTTCCTGTTGCACTATAACTTCCCACCATTCTGTACTGGCGAGGCTAAGGCTCAGCGCGGCGTAGGCCGTCGTGAGATTGGTCACGGTCATCTGGCATGGCGCGGACTGAAGGGCCAGATTCCTGAGGACTTCCCTTACACAGTACGTCTGGTAAGCCAGATCCTCGAGTCAAACGGTTCTTCATCAATGGCCACAGTATGTGCTGGTACACTCGCCCTGATGGATGCAGGTGTTCCAATGAAGAAGCCTGTTTCAGGTATCGCAATGGGACTGATTAAGAATCCTGGTGAAGATAAGTATGCTGTACTTAGCGATATCCTTGGTGACGAGGACCACCTGGGCGATATGGACTTCAAGACCACTGGTACAAAAGATGGTCTGACAGCTACCCAGATGGATATCAAGTGCGACGGTCTGAGCTTCGACATCCTGGAGAAAGCTCTGATGCAGGCTAAGGCTGGTCGTGAGCACATCCTGAAATGCCTCACCGATACTATCGCTGAGCCACGTGCAGAGATGAAGCCACAGGTTCCACGTATCGTTCAGCTCGAGATTCCTAAGGAGTTCATCGGTGCTGTGATTGGCCCTGGTGGTAAGATCATCCAGCAGATGCAGGAGGATACTGGCGCAACCATCACTATCGACGAGACTGAAGGTGTAGGTAAGGTTCAGGTATCAGCTCCTAACAAGGATAGCATCGACGCTGCTATCGGCAAGATTAAGGCTATCGTTGCTATTCCAGAGGTTGGCGAGGTTTACGATGGTGTAGTTCGCTCTATTATGCCTTACGGATGCTTCGTAGAGATTATGCCTGGTAAGGACGGTCTGCTGCACATCAGCGAGATCGACTGGAAGCGCCTTGAGACAGTCGAGGAGGCTGGCATCAAGGAGGGCGACCACATTCAGGTTAAGTTGCTCGAGATCGATCCTAAGACTGGTAAGTACAAGCTCTCACATCGTGTACTGATTGAGAAGCCTGCCGACTATGTTGAGCGTCCAGTTCGTGGTGAGCGCGGTGAGCGTCGTGAGCGCCCAGAGCGTAATGGCGAGCGTCGTGATCGTCGTCCAGAGCGTGGTGACCGTCGCGAGCGTGGTGATCGCCATGATCGCCCAGAGCGTCGCCCTCGTCCAGAGCAGCATACTGAGGCTCCAAAAGAGGAACAGCCAAAGGACTTCAGTGACTCGCTAGATAACATGGATTTCTAAGAAAGAAATCTTAAAAATACAGAAAAGCGTTAAATTATTATAAATTTAGCGCTTTTTTCTTTTGCGCGTACCTCATATAATAAAAATAGTTAGTACCTTTGCACACCGATTTAGGGGAGAGGCTTAGAATCCCCGTGAAATGTTGTGTGAATAGCAGTGTCTTTGGCCGGGCATTGCGGTTCGAGAATCAGCGTTTCAGCGCATGTTAGACTAACAACCAGGAGTTAGACCCTGGGAGTGGGTTTATGCGCGTACATATTAATTATAAGTTAAACTGTTTTTTAGTAGTAAAATTTTAAAAATGAACACTTTAAGTTACAAGACACTTTCTGTTAACAAGGAAACCGCGGAAAGTACAAGCCAACTTTCACTCCACACGTTGACTGTGGTGACAATGTAATCCTTATCAACGCCGATAAGGTAGTATTCACTGGTAAGAAAGAGACCGATAAGGTTTATACCCGCTACACAGGTTATCCTGGTGGTCAGCGCTTCAATACTCCTGCTGAGCTTCGCAAGAAGAACGGTGGTGTAGACAAGATGCTTCGCCATGCCGTAAAGGGTATGCTGCCAAAGGGTCCTCTGGGCCGCAGCCTGCTGAACAACCTCTTCATCTACGAGGGTACAGAGCATCCACATGCCGCTCAGCAGCCAAAGACTATTGATATTAACCAGTATAAATAATAAGGAAAGATGGAAGTAATTAACGCAATAGGTCGTCGTAAGAGCTCTGTAGCCCGTGTATATGTAACTGAGGGTACAGGTAAGATTACGATCAACAAGAAGGATTTAGAGGTATATTTCCCATCAGCTATCCTGCAGTATGTGGTTAAGCAGCCACTCGCACTGCTCGAAGTAGCTGAGAAGTATGACATCAAGGCAAACCTCGACGGTGGTGGTTTCACTGGTCAGAGCCAGGCTCTGCGTCTCGCAATTGCTCGCGCTCTCGTGAAGATCAACGAAGAGGATAAGAAGAAGCTGAAGGATGCAGGTTTCATGACACGTGATAGCCGTGAGGTTGAGCGTAAGAAGCCAGGTCGTCCAAAGGCACGTCGTCGCTTCCAGTTCAGTAAGCGTTAATCCCGCTGAACAACCAAGCGATAGTTTAGTATCTAAACCCGCTGGATTCCTTTGGACTACCATCGGGCTGATTCTGGACAAAAGTCTCGCTTTAGCGCTTTTACCAAGCGCAGCGACTAAAAGAATTAAAAAGAAAGTAAACAATTTAAAAGCATTAAGAAAATGTCAAGAACAAATTTTGAACAGTTGCTGCAGGCTGGCTGTCATTTCGGTCACCTGAAGCGCAAGTGGAACCCAGCAATGGCTCCATACATCTATACCGAGCGTAACGGTATTCATATCATCGACCTGCATAAGACAGTAGCCAAGATCGACGAGGCTGCTGAAGCATTGAAGCAGATTGCCAAGAGTGGCAAGAAGGTTCTGTTCGTCGCTACTAAAAAACAGACAAAGGAAGTGGTTGCTGAGAAGGCTGCTAGCATCAACATGCCATACGTTATCGAGCGCTGGCCAGGTGGTATGCTAACAAACTTCCCCACAATCCGTAAGGCCGTTAAGAAAATGGCGAACATCGACCGTCTGATGCAGGATGGTACATATTCAAACCTGTCAAAGCGTGAGCTTCTGCAGATCACTCGTCAGCGTGCTAAGCTCGAGAAGAACCTTGGTTCTATCGCCGACCTTACTCGTCTGCCAAGCGCTCTCTTCGTAGTTGACGTAATGAAGGAGAATATCGCTGTTCGTGAGGCTAATCGTCTGGGTATCCCCGTATTCGGTATCGTTGACACCAACTCTGATCCTAACAATATCGACTTCGTTATCCCTGCTAACGACGATGCTAAGGACTCTGTAGAGGCAATCCTGAATGCCTGCTGCACAGCTATCGCCGAGGGTATCGAGGAGCGTAAGGTAGAGAAGGCCGACGAGAAGGCTGCCGACGAGAGAGCTGAGGCTGCTGAGGAGGCTAAGCCAAAGCGTGCAGCACGCAAGGCTCGCAAGGATGCTGAGACAGAGGCTCCTGCTGCTGAGTAATACATTAAACGTTAAAGATTAAACATTAAAGATTATTATGGCAATTTCAATTGACGATATCAAGAAGCTTCGCGCAATGACTGGCGCTGGTCTGGCTGACGTAAAGAAGGCTCTGACCGAGGCTGAGGGCGACTTCGACAAGGC
>ONYZ01000094.1 GCA_900322175.1 uncultured Prevotella sp. | reverse complement strand
CTCCAGACCTGATTGGGACGGGTGATGTCAAGTCCGCGAAGCAGATAGGGCATCCTGTATTGCGGCTTGCCCTGTTTGGACAGGTTCTTCTTCGGATATTATAATGCAGCGATAGGTGTTGAGTACGAAGCGTTGGCAGCTATCATCAGCGCAAGCAAGAATGGTGCGGGCTCGTAACCTACCTGGACAGCGGCCTGATACATAATGGGGAAGAACATCGCGGTTACAGCCACATTCTCTACAAACTGGGTTATCAGCATGGCTGCCAGGCACACGCCAAGCATTATCATTATGGGATGAGTGCCCACCATACTTATCACGCCTAGAGCTATCTTCTGCGCTATCCCCGTCTTGGCTATCGCCATGCCAAGTACAATAGAACCAGCCAGACTCATCAGTGCATGCCAGCTAATAGAGTCCATAGCCTGATTGATGGTACAGCAGCGGAATATCAGCATGGCCAGAGCAGCTAGTACCGTTCCTTGTAGCAGCGATACTACGTTCAGCGCAGTCAGAGCCATCATAGCCATCATGATAAGTGATGAAACGATGGTGTTAGGACCAATCTTAACCACCTCTTGGAAGTCGGAGAACTGCAGCATCGATGACAGGTTGCTGGCATAAGTGTTAGTCTTGCGCGGACACTCAAATAGCAATGTGTCGCCCGCCTGCAATACCACCTCTCTTGGTGCAGCATCGATACGTATTCCACGACGCGCTACTGCCACCAGTATTACGTTGTTGTCGCGTTCTATCGTATGTCGCCGATTGTTTTACCGATGAGTTTACTATAGAAGCTGACATAGGCTACGCGCAGTTCGTAGTTATTGTTAATCTCGCTCATCGAACGGATGGGGTGGTCGGAAACCATCAGGTTGTGAGTCTCTTTCAACTCAAGTATTTCGTCTATCTGACCAGCGAAAACTAGTCGGTCACCGCCCATCAAAAACTCATCCTCGCTCAAGAATGATGGATCGTGGTCGAAGTGATGTATAGCTATCAGGTTACCGCCTTTCACATGGAATAGTCCAGCCTCGCCCAACGTCTTACAGATGTTAGGATTGTCGGATGGCACCCTCAGCTCCACAGTATAGTCGTTTGCAGCCTCGAATGCCTCCTCGGGAGCCTTGCGGTCTGGCAGCCACCTGCGCACGGCGATGATGAACACCACGCCCACCACCAGACACAATGCTCCGGGCACTAGGATTGAGAAAATGTTCATCGGTCTGCCTGTGGCACTCTCGTAGAGATCGACCACTACGATGTTTGTCGATGTACCGATTAGTGTACATACTCCACCCATCTGTACCGCATACACCATCGGCAGAAACAGTTTTGAAGGTGCTATGTTTAGTTTTCTGGACCATCGTTTCAGCACGTTGCCAAACAGTACGGTCAGCATCGTGTTGCTCATAAAGGCACTCATCACCGATACTGGCACCATCATGCGCAACAGGGCCGACTGGAAACGGTCGGGCAATCCGAACACATGCTTCAACATCCATTGCAATACACCAGTATAGCGCAGTCCGGCCATCACAACGGCCAAAACGCCCGTCACAACCACAGTACCCGCACTGAAACCAGAGCACGTTTCCTTGGCATCAAGTACGCCTGTCACAAACAGTACACCGATGGCTATCAGCATTACTGCATCTGTGCGTACCTTAGTACACAGCATCACAGTGATGATAGTTATCACCGTGGCGATGGTAATCCAGGCATCTATACTTAGGCCCCATATCAGCATGATTTCATTTTGCATTTCCATTTCGGTTATCTGTTATTGATTCTGATTCTTTGCACTCTTTCTACAGATGGTCATGAGCGTAACATCGTCAGACTGCTCAGCCCCGCCAATATACCGTTTTACAGCTTCAAGCAAGTCGTCGTTATGCGTTACTATTTCCAGCCACAGGCGGTTGCCCATCATTTCCTTCTCAGCATTTTCAGCCTCGGTCACACCGTCGGTGTACAGCACCAGCGTCTCGTCTTCGCCCAGCTGGCAGCTATCTTCTACATAGTCAAAATTGCCATCAAACCCAAGAGGGATATTTCGTACCAAATTCAGTGTTCTCACGCCATGATCTTTCCCCTTTACAATAGGCGGCAGATGACCGGCATTGCATATATCCAGATGGCCGCTGGGGATATTCAGGCATCCGATAAATGTAGTAACAAAGGTTACCGATGGATTGTTATTGCTCAGCACAGCATTCATCTCTTCCATGATAGCCTTGGGCGACGTGAGGTGTCCTAACGCAGAACGGAACAGATTGACAGCTGCCGACATAAACATCGCTGCCGGCACTCCTTTTCCACTCACATCACCGATTACAATCCACAGGTTATCTCCCTTGCGACAGAAGTCGTACAGGTCGCCACCCACTTCGCGTACCGGTAGCAGGTCGGCATGCACCCTAATATCCTGATCTTGCGGAAAATCATAACGTAGTATTCCCATCTGAATATCATGAGCTATCTGCATTTCGTGCGCCACCACTTCCTTCTCCGTCTCCAGTCGTGCATTCTCTTCTTGGTCGCGCAACATGCGGCTAATAAGCATACCTATCACCAATATTCCAGATATCAGAACTAACAGCGACCACAGGCTTGTCCATATTACATTCTTCCACACATGCCATTTGGGCACAGCAAGCATCATCTCAATGTCTATCGTCTCGAATGTCTTACGCGACACTATCCAACTATTATCTTTCAGCTCCGATGGGTCTAGCCCTGACAGGTTTTCGCTCGCCGTAAGTAGTTTGCCGTCGGTACTGTAGATTACGCAGACGGCGTCGTCAAATGGTTTGAACTGTTCCAGCAACTGCTACATCCACGAGATGCTGAAATCGACACCTACCACACATATCAGTTTGCCATCCTTGTCTACCATATTGTCCGAATGGGTAAAGAGCGTGCTGTTCACCACATCGCTCCTGTATGGTTTGCTCCAATATCCCTTATTACCACTCTTCAGTGCACCCTTATACCACTCACGCTGAAAATAGTCAAACTGTTCGTCGCCAGTTACCATTGATATAATACTATCATTCAGTCGATACGAAACCGGGCTGTACCATTTACCCTTTTCTGGGTAATAACACTCAGAAAAGTCTACATGCAGACAATAGAAACTGGGATAGCGCTCCAGCAGATCGCTTGTGCCTTTCAGCATAATGTCAGGGTCTGTCAGATTATTGTCCACATACTGCTTCATCAGGTCTGTCACCTCGTAGGTATCGTAAAGTTCAAACAGTATCTTTTCGTACGCCACCTGCGTCTTCAGGTCGATGTTGTCTTGCACGTTACTCATAGTGCGTTGATATGACAACACAAACTGCACCGCCATACTGACGATGAGAAACAAAGCAGCTGATATGTGGATATACCTACTATTTCATATTTTTTAAAAGGGTTAATCAGTATTCATACAAATAGCGCGACATTCACTTAGTTTTTGTGAGGTGTCGCGCTAATGTTTTTAGGTGTACCATATAGATGGTGTTGGGGTTTGTGACAGCGATTCAGTCAGTTGCTGATCCATCCTAGATTCTTCCTGTTGCGGTTCGTTGTTAGTTATCATAAGCAATTCCTCCATGGTTAGTTTTCTATTGCAAATATACGCACCAAACCGTCTCATTGTTCTCCCTACCCCGCAGATTTATAGCATATTAACACTTTCGCATTAGGTTCTGCATATTTATCCACCAGAAATCCATGACATTTACCGCAAGCAATAAATGCCTTAAGGCACCTCAATGAATAAAATTACTTGTAAACTCAACAGATATGATAGAGTGGCCTGCTGGCGTACTGAAAGTAGCAGACCACACTTTTCCATCTACAGACGTACTAAGGTCAGAGCCGTTCAGCTTGATGCTCAGCACGCTGTTTGCATCAGTAGGAGTGCAAACTATAGTTACCTGTGTGCCTATTGCAACTTCAGTACCGCTTTCTACAGGGTTTCCATTAGCTGACATCAGGACATTACCACAACCAATTTTTGATAGAGTCAGGGTTGCATTTTTGGGTGACATTTTATTATCTTCAGAATTTTCCTGATTCAGATTACTATCAAGATCTATAGTTTCGCTGTCCGCCACATCTGTATCAGCACCATCATCGTTTGGTGTCTGTGCATACCCTAAAGAGCTGGCCGTCGTCGAGAAGTGTTGTTTATGTCCTTTCGGATCGGCAATTCTAACAACATTTCTGAACTCAGCTCCCAACTCCGTCTTTTCACTCACGCGTATGCTTGAACTAACATAGGTTGTACCTTTGTATTCCCACAATGCTATTCCGTCTTCCTCATCCTTAAAAACGTAGTGATCCTCTTCTGGATTGTTACAACGAAACACAGTATGGTCTTCTGTATAGAAATCACCATCAGCATCAATGTCAACCCAGCAGGCTTGAGCTGTAGGTTTCCATGATTTGTGCCCCTGGTTTTGTTCCCAACGGAAAGCATCTTTACGTCGAAAGTCCGTTAGTCCATTTACCCGATTACCTTTTGTTGAACAATAGTATAAAACGGCGCAACCGACAAACCCTGTGGGGAAGGGGGGGGGACGGCTGTTAACCCAAAAACTGTAGCTAAACGATACATGATTGCCTAATATTTACTACCTTTG
>ONYZ01000086.1 GCA_900322175.1 uncultured Prevotella sp. | reverse complement strand
GGGGAATGGACGCAAAAAGCCCCGCGAAATCACTTTCACAGGGCTTATAAGGGTGTTTATAGATGAAACTATATAGGGGATAGAATAGCGGATTCTTTAATCACTTTAAAAACAAACAGAATTATGTCAAAAACAGTAGAGATTCAGATTGAGAAGAGTCGCGGCCTCGTAGAGGGTCTGCGCCGTCATGTGAACGAAATGGGTGAGCGTGGTGTTTCCAACAAGGAAATCGACGAGATGGAACAGGCCGTCAAGGAACTGGAGGCCGTAAACGAAGAGGTGGACCGTATTCGTGAGCAGCTCACTCCAACGGTGGCCAAACTGAAGGTCGCAATGGATCGTGTGAAAGAAGCCTACGCCGAGAAGAAAAAGACGCTGAAGGGTTACTACCCCCAGGAGCGCTGGATGGACTACGGCGTGCCCGACAAGCGCTGATACGTTCTTGCAAAAACGTAATAAGGGAGCAGCAATCGTTACTGCTCCCTTTATCGAATAAGTTCAAAAGAGAATATATGGGAAAGAAAAGGTTGCAGCAACCGGTAATCGACCCGTCACTGTCTATCAAGGCAGTCACGAAAGGCAGTGTCTGGGCCATTAGCGAAAAAGACGTAATCCGCATGTGGAAGGAGGCCACCAGGGATGCAGAGGTCAAAAAGAACGTCAATCACTATCTGGACATCTTCAAGAGTGCTTTCATTATCGAGGAGATCAAGGAAGATGTCACGCTTGTGAGGAAAAGTTATGAGCAACATGGTTACAAAGTGGCTCAGATCATGTTTGACGAGACGATGCTGTTCACATGGGCCGTCAAGAAGAAACCCATCATCCACGTCACCGACCTGACCTACGAGAACATCCGCTACATCTCGACAACAGAACTATTAGAGGTTCTGAACCGTAATTTCGGCGGTGGTTGGGAGTCCCTGTCACGCTCTGTACAGAACATCATCCTCAGCAACTTCGATGTTTCCACCGTTATCCTTCCGAAAGACCGTCTTCACAAGAAGGGTGGTTTTTATGAGAAAAAGGTGAAAGACGGATTTGAAGTGCTTGAGCTGGAGAAAGGAGGATGGGTTGAAGCCATCTTTGCCAAACAAAAGTCAGAACTTGAGGATGACGATATACCATCCTCCGATTCTATAGAAACATAACTAATCGGGAGCGACATCCTTTGTGGTGCCGCTCCCGTTATTCAATCCGGCTGCTGACCGTCGTAGTCCGGAGGATTTACACAAATCTGCAGACATGATCCACGGCAATGTCGGAGAATCCGAAGGCCTCGGCCTTGGTCATGCGGCCGCTGGCTACCTCGGCGACGATATCAACCAGTTCGCTGCCCATCTGAACAATGGTTCTTTCGCCCCTCAACACGGCACTGAGGTCAACGTCCATGTTGTCCTCCATCATGCGGTAAGTGCGCTCGTTGGCAGTCACCTTCAGCACGGGAGCGATGGCATTGCCCGTAGGTGTGCCCCTACCTGTTGTGAAGACGATGGCCTGACAGTTGAGGTGATAGAAACAATGATGTCGCAGGTTGAATGCCGGCTCGTCCGTTTCGATAAGAACGACGTGTATGCACTGGCAGGCTCACCCTGCCGCTATGCCGACATCATCATTGAGGGCGAACTGACCGCAAGAATGGTAGGCCCATCAGGCAAATTTGTCCAGATGGCGGCGCGTGGCATTGGAACGCTGATGGCTCCAGCCTTCATCTTCACCAAGGAGAACAAGTTCCCCGTCAGCATCGAGACTAACAAGCCGACGACCATCATCCGTATGTCGCCACAGATGCTTTTCCACCTGCTGAAACTCGACGACCGCATCATGATTAACTTCATTCGCCAGCTATCGCTCACCAGCAATTTCCTGGCCAAGAAAGTTCGCATCTTTACGCTCCATACCGTCCGTGAAAAGGTGGCCATCTTCCTGCTCGAAGAGTCCAAACGCAGTGGAAGTTCATCTTTTACGCTGAAGAAATCGCGGCAGGAGATAGCCGACAGTTTTGCCATCCAGAAGTTCTCCCTCCAGCGTTGCCTGAACGAGTTTGCCGCCGAAGGAGCAATCACCCTCGACGGCAAAAACATCACCATAATCGATGAAGCAAAAGTCAGGACTTACGCATCGATATGACTTCATAACTTTTCTGCCATCCGTTTGCCGGCATCAAAGGCATTCTGCAATTCCTCCTGCCAATGCTCTTCGTGCCAACGCTGCTTGGCTTCCAAGTTGAAACCCTGCATGTCGTAACGGTCGTAGTTTTTCACCTGAAGGGTGTTCACGGCAAGGATGCGCTCTGGCTTCTCCAGGGCATTACCGATAATCATCTCGTTCTCGTTCATGTTGTTCTCCTGAACGTGAAGCATCTCTGCCGGCGCATTCATCGTGTAGATAAATGCCGTTGGTATGCGACCCTTCGGAGGATGGCTGCTGTAGTCCTTATACGACAGCCAAGGGAAGAACAGGCGTTCGATGAAGGCTCTGAGTTGTGCCGTAATCTGGAAGAAATACATGGGCGAGGCAAACACGATGCCATCAGCGTAGGCCGTTTCGCGCAGTGGTTCTGTGAAGTCATCCTTGCGTGCGCAGACATCCAGATACTTCGAGTTCTTCAGCTTACAGGCCAAACACGACACGCAGCCCTTGCAGTCAACGTCATATACACGGAACACCTTTACCTCGATGTCCTCACTTACCGACTTGGCTCCATTTGCGAAAGCCTCAATCATAGCAGCCGTGTTCATATTCTTGCGCGGCCCGCCGTCGATAATCATAATCTTCTTCATGTTATTACTTATCAATATTCACCAGTGTATAATTCTTTGAGCCAAGGCCGATTTGGGCAGCATGGTCGATGGTGTGCGTGCCGTGCTGCTTGTCGATGCGCTTCAGAAGGTCGGTGGGGTCGTTCTTAGCCGTCACCTTCTGCTGATTAATGATGTCGATGCAAGCCTGGTCGAGTGCTACGGGGTCGGTAGAGGCGAGGATGCCGTAGTCCTCCAGCTTCACGGGTTCGGGATGATCCACACAGTCACAGTCTATCGACATGTTGTTCATCACGCTGATGTAGATGATGCCCTGCTTCTTGTTGAAGTAGTTCACCACGGCCTGTGCCGCTGCAGCCATAGATTCAAGGAAACCGTCCTGATTGCCGATGAACTCAGGTGTCCATAGTTTTGCCATATCAAGCTTCTCCATCTTGCCTGCCGAGTGGATGTATGCCTTGCCGTTCTGACTGGCGCAGCCAATGGAGAGGTTCTTCAGCGCACCACCGTAGCCGCCCATAGGGTGACCCTTGAAATGGTTCAGGGCAATCATGAAGTCGTAGTTGGCCATGTGTCCGCCAACGATATCGTACTTGATGTGCGACTGGTCCTTCACGGGGATGCGAATCTCGTCGTACTCGTCCATGATATCCACGGGGAAGTACTTCAGAAATCCGTGACGCTCTATCACCTTCCAGTGGTTCGCAGAAGAGTTGCGGTCGTCCTGCTCGTTTCCTGCACCACTGCTGTAGGCGGTGTTACACTCCACGATGGTGCCGTCGACCTCCCATATCAGGTTCTTTACCAGCTCAGGTTTCAGGTAGTTGGGATTGCTGCCTTCGCCTGTACTCATCTTCACTGCCACACGACCCTTAGCTGGGACGCCCAGCGCCTTGTAGATTTTAACTAACGACTCTGGTGAAATCTCCCTTGTCAGATACACTTTACTTTGTGCCGTTGCTGCCAATACCATCAGCATTGCGACCATGCTCATTACCATTTTTTTCATATTCTGCTCTTTTTGGTTCCAAATTTACGAAAATAAATTGTGGCTGCGTGATTGCTGCTTACGATTTTATATTTTTTTTCGAATTTCTACTGGCATTCCTCCAGAATCTCCATCAGTTCATCGGCTGTCAGTTGCTTGCAGCAGCCAGGAGTGATGATGGTGGAGTCGGCGATGGCGCGTGTGGTGGCATCGTCAAGGGCGATGCCCATCTCGGTAAGCGTCGTTGGCAGACCTATCTCGCGAATGAAGTCTGCAAGGAAGTCGATGCCGTCTTCTGCATTCTGTACGAGCCATACTTCTTGTGCCCAGCGGTTGAATTTTTCGAGGGCATTTTTGTAAATGTGGCTATAGAGAACGGGATGCAGCACGGCGAGACCTTGTCCGTGGTTGCAGTCGGTATAAGCACCCAACTGATGCTCCAGCATGTGGCACTGGAAGTCGGTCTGCTTGCCCAGCTTCAGTATGCCGTTCTCGCCCATAGCATCGCCACAAGATCGCGACAGAATAATGCGATGTGATCAATTCTCATTTTGCAGTTGATTTAGTGAAGAGTCTATTCTTCAGCCACTCACGGACGGGCAGGTCGTAGAGCTTCAAGGCTGCATAGGCCAGGCCGATGGCGAGGAAAAAGATGCAGATGGCTACAAAGATATGCATGCCAAGAGGCGCATCCTTGTGACTCTCAGCCCATGACATCTGCATATAGATGAGGGGATAGTGGGTGATGTAGATGGGATAGGAAATATCGCCTAAGAACTTGTTGATAGCTTCTGATTTGCCTCCCTTCACTGACGAGCCTGCACCAATTGCTACAATGATCGGGAAACACACGAGGATACAGAAAGCCTCGTAGAGTCCGTTAGTCCATCGGCTGTCGCCCTCTGTACCAAGTCCAAGCCAAGGCATGCCCAACAGGATGACGATGAACAGCGAACACCACCAGAATCCCCCGCGTACCTTTATTAATTTACCCATGCGCGAGATAAGCAGTCCGCAGAAAAAAGGATAGAGCAGACGAGTAAAACCTATCTGCAACTGGTCGGGCGTGGTACTCCAGCCACCGATGACTGTATAAGCTGCATAGCTGCGTTCAGAGAGAACGCCAAAGATGTCGATGTTCAAACAGAGGATAATCGTAAAGACGGCAAAGATGGCCACACAGATGCCAAGCAATAGTTTCGAGAACCTTCGGATGACAAGCGCATAAAGGATGTTCGCCAGATACTCCCATTGCAATGACCATGCTGGCCCGTTTAATGGATTGGTCTCGCCCCAGCCACGGATGTCCATTCCGTTGGGCAATGGAATCATCGTGAAGCACCAGAGCATTACCAGCACCACCATATACCAAGGCGTCTCGTTAATAAGCGGGAACGCCGAACAACTGCCGAAGTAGAACATCACGGCGCCGAACAGTGTGCCGAAGATCACCATCGGATGCAGACGAACCAATCGACGCTTAAAGAAACTCCACATACTCATCTTATCCCAGCGGTCATCATACGCATAGCCGATGACGAAGCCCGACAACACGAAAAAGAAATCCACAGCCAGATAGCCGTGATTGATAGGCTGGTCAGGACTCCCTTCATAATACGTTTCAAACAAGTGATAGGCCACCACTAAAACGGCAGCCACTCCGCGCAGTCCGTCAAGGATTTCATAGCGCGGTTTCGAGGCAAGATAGACATCATTTCTTTCCATATTAATACTAATCTATGTTCTCGGCTGCAAAGGTACGACGTTTTTTTTGTTCTATTATTGTGCGATTGTTTGAAATAATTGTTGTAAATTTGCACCCATGAAAGAATCTATCCATTTCGACCATGTGCGTTTGCACCCTTCGCAGCAAATCGGTCTTCATCAACAGCCCACATGGGAACTATCGATGATTGTCGAGGGAAATGGCATGCGAACAATCGGCAAGACAACCGAGTTATTTAATAAAGGCGAGGTAGTGCTGGTGCCACCAGAAACCAAGCACCAGTGGCAATTTGATGCTAATGACGAATGGATAGAGAATATAACTATCACCTTCTCCCAGAAACTGATAGAGACGGTTGCCGCCACATTCCCTGAACTCCGCACACCATTTCTGCAACTGGCTGAAACAAGCGAAGCCATCAAGTTCTCTGGCAGTACACTGTCTGTTTTAAAGGACGGGTTGAAACAGATGTGCAACCAGACAAAGGCAGAACGTTTTGTAACGATGTTGCGAGTAATGGTACTCATTGCCGAAACTAAGGAAAGATACGCTATTGGCCGAAGATCATACGAGACGGAAGCCGAACAAAGACTGAAACAGATAGAGATATTTATCAGCTGTAACTATAAACGCGACGTTACGATTGCCGATATTGCGCAGCATATCGGTATGAACCGCTCTTCGCTCTGCACTTTCTATCACCGTCAGACGGGCAAGACCCTCGTCGCTGCACTTACTGAGCATCGTCTATCCGTGGCCCAGCATCTGCTCCGCCATTCATCACTTACCATCCAACAGGTCTGTTACGAATGCGGATTCAACGATGTTCCCCATTTCTGCCGCATGTTCAAGCGCATGTTCCAAATAACTCCAAAAGAATTCAGAAAACAAGAATGATATGACAGAAAAAGAAAAGATGTTAGCGGGCGAAATTTATTCCGCCGTCGATCCACAACTGATTGAAGAACTGACGGAAGTGAAGGAGATAATCCATGACTATAACCTTTTGCGCCCCTCGGAGAAGCAGAAGGCAAGGGATATTCTGAAAGGTCTCTTGGGACACATCGTCGACGATGAGATATTGATTATCCAACCCTTCTACTGCGATTACGGCAAGCAGATTAGTGTGGGCAAACGCTTCTTTGCGAACTTCAACTTCACTGTGCTCGACGAAGCACCTGTCACCATAGGTGATGACTGCTTTATTGGCCCGAATGTCAGCATCTACACGGCCTGCCACAGTACTGACCCCGTAGAGCGCAACAGCCGTAGGGAGTGGGCAGAACAAGTCACCATCGGCAATAATGTGTGGATTGGTGGCAGCGTCACCATCCTGCCAGGTGTAACCATCGGTGATAATGTAACCATCGGTGCTGGTAGCGTCGTAACGAAAGATATTCCCTCGAACTCTATTGCAGTAGGCAACCCATGCAAAGTAATAAAGACTCTATGAGAAGGATTGCATTGAACCTGCGCGACCTTGGAGGCATACCTTTGCAAGGCGGTAAGTGCAAGACGCCTCATGGCCTCTATCTGCGTAGCGGCAAACTCGGTGCGCTAACTCTTGATGAGTGCAAAAAGTTGTGTCAGGAGTATCATATTGCCTGCGTCATTGACCTTCGTACAACTATTGAGGCTCAGGAATTCCCAGATCCTCTGCCTGATGGAGTTGAATACGAACTGATTTCCCTGCTGAAGGATTCTTCCATCGGAATTACTCATGAGACTGGCTCTGACCCTATGACCATCATCCGGAGTCTGCGTAAGTAACCCGAGAAACTGAAACAGATGACACCCGGCTTTGCATCTCTGTATGAGCAGATAGTTACCGACGAATATAGCCGTGGACAGCTTGACTTAGTGGTAAACCATCTTAGGAAGAATGCCGCAGAAGGAAAGTGTACGCTCTTTCACTGCACAGCGGGCAAGGATAGGACGGGTATCGTCAGTATGGCTCTGCTGAAGTCATACGGCCACAATTGGGAATTGGTCAAGACATGTTACACCTCATTCATGGCACAACGGGAACTGATTGAAACAGCAATTAGAAAATATTGACGGATGACCATGGAACTGGAGTTGACTGTTACCCTCGATGATGATGCCAAAGGCGAGCATTGCAGCCAATTCTCCTTCTCAGTTGATTATGACGGCGATGGAGTAGAAAACGCATTTTTGTGTTCCGCGTCTCCCAAACAAAAGTTAAATACGTTAAAATTGCTCCCATTTTTGCACATTCCAAAGCCATCAATCCACTTTTCTACCGTTTAACGTATAAGTAACTGATTTTCAATGCTTAATATATTTCAAGGCTGCAATAATATTACCTTATATGTACCCAAACCCATTCTTAATCGTTTTGATAAAAACAAAATAAAAGTAAAAAATATTATAGCAAAATGAATTATATTATTGCTGAAGACAGGGTAAAGAGGTCAACCTGATGGAGGCAAATTATAATTAAGCGACCTCGCATTAATATAACTATGTGTAAGTATTTACAAAATAATAGGAAATGTTGTTTGCAACGTGCAGACAATAGTAAAAACTATCTAATAATCAAAGATTTTCGACCTGTACGGTTGAAAAAATGACCGCTGACTGAATATTTCCCCATATTCTGCGTTATTAGTATAAATCATAACGCATTAAGAATATGGGTAA
>ONYZ01000085.1 GCA_900322175.1 uncultured Prevotella sp. | reverse complement strand
AGTACGTAGCGAGGTGTTCGTGGTTGAGCAGAACTGCGTCTATCAGGACATGGACGGGGATGACCAGAAGTCCATCCACCTGTGGCTGACCGTAGCGGATAAGATAGCTGCCTTGGCTCGTGTATGCCCTGCCGGTACTCACATGAAGGAAATTTCGATAGGCAGAGTCATCACTACTGAGCGTGGCAAAGGCTATGGCAAACAGATAATGCTTCGCGCCATCGAGGCAGCCATAGAACATTTCAATGCTACACTTATAGACATTGAGGCACAGGAATATGCCAAAGGATTCTATGAAGGCATGGGATTCAGACAATCATCCGATACTTTCATGCTCGATGGAATTCCTCACATTAAAATGACTTGGACGAAAGAATAAATTATGAGAAAAGCAAGTAGACAGATGGATGCCGCTTTCGCATTGGAGGTATTGGATAAAGCTCCATACGTGACAGTTAGTATGACCAGACCAGACGGGACACCATACGGATTGCCCCTGTCGTTGGCACGTACTGATGAGAGAACGTTCTATTTTCACTGTGCCTTGGAGGGTGATAAAATCGACTGCATTGCACATAATCCGGTGGTTTTCCTGTCGGCTGTTACCAAATGCTCTCCTACAATTGGCCCGAAAGATGGGAGCTTTACGTTACAGTACAAATCGGCTACTGCAATTGGTAAGGCTGAGATTGTGACTGACCGCGAAGAGAAGATAGCTGGTCTGAGAGCCATCTGCCAGCGATTCCTTCCTCACCACATGGATGCTTTTGATGATGCTATCAGTCGCAGTCTTGAACGTACGGCAGTGGTTAAAATTACCCTGCAAGAACCTCCCGTTGGCAAACGAAAGGCAAACTAATCGCTATTCGTAATATTCATAATTTTGGCCTCTGATTTAAGTAATTTTGGTGTTATGTTGAAGTATATAGCCTTTACATTCGTATTTTTAGTCTTGTTTTTATGCTCTTGCCGTAATAACCTGGCGGGTACGGCACAGTCCTCGGATGCCCAGACGGAAGATACGCTAAGAACCATTACGGCAGATATGGCATACGAGGGTGTGAACAACTATTGCCACAGTGCGTATGACTGGAGCGTGGCAAAGGATAATCCAGATATCATGTATATAACGATGGGCGAAGAGACTGACTCTACGTATCAAGTGGTATTTCGAAGCTACACCGGTGCTTTTGTACATTTCTATGTTAATAAGGCCAGTGGCACCACAAGAATGGTGGAGAAAGTACCAAATCTCAATATCGAGGAGGAATCAGGAACCATTGATCTGTTTGATTACTTAGAGAAACAAAACTAAACAGAAGAGATGGATGTAACGGAGCTGCACGACGAAGAGAACCATCTGAACCGATAAAAGCAACGCAATTATAGACTTGACATATTGAGTATTAACTAAATAGGATTAACAATGAAACAGATTTTGTCAGCTTTTGCAGCGCTGCTCGCAATAACAGCCTGCTACAACGGTAACCAACAAAAGGCAGAGACCGCAGCAACCACTGACGGCAAAGCCATCGTAGAGAACATCATGACGCGCACCAGCATCCGACAGTACACGGATCAGACCATCAGTGCCGACACCATCGAGACACTGCTCCGTGCCGGTATGGCCGCTCCTACCGCAGTCAACAAACAGCCCTGGCACTTCGTGGCCATCACCAGCAAGGACAAGATGAAGGAACTGGCTGCCACCAATCCCAATGCCAGGATGCTGGAACAGGCTCCGCTGACCATCGTCGTCTGCGGCGACATGCAGAAAGCACTCGAAGGCGAAGGACGCCAGCTTTGGATTCAGGACTGTTCTGCGGCCACCGAGAACATCCTCCTTGCTGCCCATGCCCTTGGCCTTGGTGCCGTGTGGACTGCACTCTATCCCCGCGATGACCGTGCAAAAGGTGCCATCGAGGCACTGAAGCTGCCCGATCACATCGTTCCCCTCTGCGCCATCATCGTCGGCTATCCCGCTGAACAGCCGGAGCCGAAGGACAAGTGGAAGCCTGAGAACGTATCGTATAACGAGTTTGGAGGCGAGGCAGAATAAATAGATAAGAAGATTATGGAAAGTCACATTACAAGAGAGGCAGCTTGGGAGCTGCTGAGAAAATACAACAAGGACTCGTTCCACCTGCAGCATGCGCTGACGGTGGAAGGAGTCATGCGCTGGTATGCCTGTCAACTGGGCTATGCCGACGAAGTGGATTTCTGGGGAATGGTCGGGCTGCTGCACGACATCGACTTTGAGCTGTACCCCGAGGAGCATTGCATCAAGGCCCCCGAACTGCTGCGTGAAGGTGGCGTGGGCGAAGAAATGATTCATGCCATCTGTAGTCATGGTTACGGTCATGTGGATGTAAAGCCCGAACACCTGATGGAGAAAGTGCTCTTCACGACTGACGAACTGACGGGACTGATATGGGCAGCTGCTCTGATGCGCCCATCGAAAAGTGTCCAGGACATGGAACTGAAGTCTCTGAAGAAGAAGTACAAGTCAAAGGGCTTTGCCGCAGGCTGCTCCCGCGAGGTGATTGAACAGGGAGCGGAAATGCTGGAATGGTCTTTGGACGAGGTACTACAGAAGACGCTCAATGCCATGAGGGATTGTGAAGCCCGCGTAGCAAGCGAGATGGAGAAGATTTAAAGGTTATTTCATTCCAAAACGGCTGCTAAAGTTGATGCGCACGCCCTTATCGTTGACCATCATGTCCATGCCGCCGTTGTTGCCGTTGCTGACGGTCGGCTGGCGTTCGCCGTCGAGTATCTCGCGGCACATATTCTTGATGTCGGTGACACGCTGGAGGGTCTCCAGATTGTCACCGCTGTAATGGCCGGGAAAGAGGAAACGGATGTTGTTCTGCTTCATATAGCGCTCGATCCGCTCGGCCGTGTACATTTCGGTCGATAGGTTGATGAACACCAGCAGGTTGGTCGAGCCGAAGGCATCGCCGCTGAAACCGTAATGTCGGGCCTTGTCGAAGAACGTGGCGCTGCCGGCAGTGTGGCCGGGCGTAAAGATGACCTCTATCTCGCGGTCGCCAAGGTCTATCACCTCGCCGTCGTTGAGATACTTGATCTGCCCCTTGTAGCTTCGCATGCTGTTCGAAACGAGAGGCATGTCGCCCGCGTTCAGATAGACCTCAGGGAAAGGCCCTACCCCACCCGCATGGTCGCCGTGGGCGTGGGTCAGCATCATGGTGACGGGCTTGGAGGTGATTTTCGCCACAATCTTGTCCAGGCCGGGAATAACCGTCCCAGCATCGATGAGGATTGCGCGGTCACTACCCTCTACGAGGTAGAGCGACTCGTTATAGACGCGATGTCCGTTCCCTATCCAAGTATGCTCATCGAGCTGGCGGAACACCACTTCGTCATCTTGGTAAACCACTTTGCCGCGAAGGTCACGACTGTTGATTTCCGTTCCCTGTGCCCCAACCGTAAGAGGCATCAGGCTAAGCAGCATGGCTGCGAGAAAAAAGCTTTTGTAAGTCATCGTTTATCCGATATAATGGGTTTCTGTCAGTTCTTCCCGAATCTTCGGCGAGCCGACGAGCAGCCCGTCGGCCTCGCGCATCTTCTCCGAAATCTCGTTGACGATGCCGCCAAAGGCTTTTGCCACACCCTCAATACCCATCTCGACGCGGACGCCGCTTATTTCATGCTCTCTAAGAACTCCTGGGTAGTGACTTTCTTGCCTCGGGGACCGTACTCGCCCAGGGCCAAATCTGCCTGCATGGTCATGGGATCCTTTTGCGATGAGGTAACAGGGTCGCCGTAGGGCGTCGATGTCATAGTTGCCATCGAATACTGCCATTCCTCGTTGGGCAGGATGTTACGGTACATCACGGTGATGGTATTGCCGATAGGGATTTTCGGACCAAAGTAGGACGGGCGCTCGCGATCCCATGCTATAAGCTCGATGTACTGTCCATTCGCCTTGGCAGTTCTGACGGCAGCCTCGATATCTGCCAGCCGGGGATTCTGCTTCATGCAAACCACGAAGGTCACCTTCTCGCCGTCGGGCACGCCTGCCTGCTCGTCGTAGACAGAATAATAGGAACGAGTGTCGAGCTGAGTGCCAAAGCACATGGACCAGTAACGGCAGGGAGCACCCACATTGTCCTCCACACGCTTCGGATGGGGCGAAGGGATGAAGCTATAGGTCAGCACCTGGTCGTCTTCGATGGCCGTGCGGCAGTACAGGTAGTCAGTGGCGTTGTTAGGATAGAAACTGCCTTTCGTTGCCCTCATGAACGGCACGTCGGTGATGCTGTCAGACCAAATGGGCTTGAAGGCGTTGGGGTCGATTTCAGCCCAGATATTACTCTCATTACGTTTGGGGGCAGGTACTTCCTTCATGCTCTCCAGCTCGAATGCCTGGATGGCGGGCATGTCGACACCGCCATATTCGTCGATGCCCAGATACTGGCGAATAATCATACAGGTATGCTCGATAGTGTCGCTCAGCAGAATGATGTTCTTACTCGGGAGATTGGCAATTTGTTGGGCCGTGGCCGACTCAGGAACGATATAGACGGTGTAAGTGTTCTTTGCCGTCGAGGTTTTCAAGAACGGGTTCACGCATCCAGCGTCGGGCTGAATCTCGAAATCCGACATACCGCCGATGGCCGTACCGTTATCATCGTTGTAGGTGCTGAAGCTAAAATAACGGCACTTGGGAAACTCGCCCGAGATACGCAGAATAAGATTGGGGGTCGCCTTAGTATCGTAGCTGTACTCCCAGTAGTTCACGTAGAGGTCGGGCAGCTGTGGCACGGTGAAGTCAGAACCCTTGTACGTGGGGCTCCATTGCTCCTTTGGCACAGGGTTGTAGATAGCAGACGACGGGTTATCATTTACTGAGCATGCGATAAACGCAGCGCATACCATAGTGCTAATTGCAAGGATAAAGGTCTTCTTCATAATGAATATAGTTTAAAAAACGCGACAAAGATAACGAATAATTCTCAAACCAAGAAATCTTTTGGTATAAAAAAAACAGAAACGCCCAGAAAAAAATATGTCGACAGCATATCGTTCAAAGAGGACCGTCTGCTGTTCTACACTGTGATGCAGCACAGCCTCTTCGTTATAACATGGTGAAACGGTTGCTAATCTAATCATTTTTCCTACTTTTTTATTCTACCCACAAACTCAGTATATGTGATAAACTCATGGCCATGAGCAAGCAGCATCTTGACGAGACGATCGAGGCGGTCGCACATCTGCAGGCCGCTGTGGTTCTTGATAATAAACGGCATCTTGAACTCTGGGTGCTCCTTCAGCTCGTAGAACTCCCAAGGATGGAAGTAGGTGACGAAGTAGCCATCCTTCTTGAGTACGCGGCGCGTCATCCAGTGATAGAAAACTTCTGGCAAGTTATGGAGCGCAAGCCAGAACAACGGGAAACGGATGATTGGCGTAACAGAGGCAGGTATCTGCACGACACCATCTTTCATAAACCATGTACGCGGCTCCGTGAGGTGCATATATCTCCCTGGAATGAAGGCGGGGTTCAGCGACGAGTTGTAGATATAACCTACGCGCTTGATTTCCGATTCCACGACTGGGAACATACGTGGCTGACGATAGCCATAGACGGTGCGCCCCGTAACACGCTCCACAATTTCCTTGGAACGTGCGAAGTCAGTATTTTGGGGCTGCCAATGGTCAACGCCATGACAAGCCACCTCATGTCCTTCGTCCATGATGCGTTGCATCACCTCAGGGGCCTGCTCAGCAAAGTTACCCGTACAAAAGAAGGTAGCCTTTATGCCGTTCATCTTTAGCACATCGAGAATGCGGTTGGTCCCAACCTTTGAGACGGCCATTCCCTCTTCCAAGGTGAAGTCGACCCCATGCTCACGAGGCACATCAAATTCTTCTGTGTCAAAACTTAATAGTATCATACGCTTATACTTTAATTAATACTATATTCAAACCATACATATATTTATAAGAGATATTCTCCACGAGATTGTTGACCAGGCGTAACCCCAGATGCTCACAGTCTTGCTTACTGATGTCGGGATCAACCATTTTGCCTGCCAGAATCGGATTAAAGGGCTTTCCGGCATCTTTCAATGCAACACAAGTAGCTTTGTCATCGGAATTCTGCTCCCATGTAGTCTTGAAAGCTCGACTTATAGATATCAAGGAGTCTGGACTTCGGATAGATTTCCAACTGTCTGTTGACAAATCCTTCGATGTCCTGAGCTGAGATTATTATAGTAAACAACAACCCTATAATGATAAGTATTGCCTTCTTCATAACTCCTTAAATCATAAAGTATCTGAATAATGAGTGCAAATATACGGAAAAATGGAGAATTATCCGTAACTTTGCCCGTGGTTTTAATAAGATTTGTGATATGAAGAAAGTTTTATTCGCTTTTGCAGCCATTATTGTTTTGGCAGCATGTGGAAATAAACAAACAGCCGCTCCCGAAACAGAGAGCAGCGAAGTAAGTAACGAAGTTGTAACTAATGACACTATCAGTCCAGAAATGAAAGAAGCAAACATGCAAGAAGTTCAGGCATACTTGAAAGAGTGCGGTGCATTCTTCATTGCCACTGCCGATGAGGACCAGCCACGAGTTCGTCCCTTTGGCGTTTCAGAGATTATCGATGACCGACTATACATCATGACCGGCAAAGTGAAGGACGTTTACAAGCAGATGGCAAAGAACGGAAAGTTTGAGATCTGCGCCCTGAAGAAGTCTGGCAGCGAGTGGATGCGTCTGAGCGGTACGCTGGTGAACGATGAGACGCTCAACGTAAAGGAAGAATTCCTGAACCGTAACAAGGGCTTGAAGTCGATGTACAAGGCTGATGATGATAATATGGCCGTGCTCTACATCACCAATGCCACTGCCCGTTTCTGCTCATTCTCTGCTCCGGAACGGAAAGTGAACTTCTAATCTCACAGACCAACGCATGACACTACAAGAAGCAATAGAAGCCCGCCACAGCGTAAGAGCGTATAAGGAACAGCCACTGGCTAAAGATGTTGTCAAGGTGCTTGAAGAACAGATAGAGCTCTTGAACCGTGAAGGCAAGTTGCATATTCAGTTAATACTCAACGAGCCAAAGGCATTCCAGGGAACGATGGCTAAGTACGGAAAGTTCCGGGGACGTATGTACTTGATGAAGGTGAGAAGATTGCATGTTACATTGCTCTTGGCTATGGCGAGACCCAGGGAGTCTGCCATAAGATCAAGACAGTCGAACAAGTGAGCAATACAAGCGATGTCACTCTATCGTGGTTCCGCAAGGGAGTTGAAGCAGCGTTATTAGCACCTACCGCAGTTAATCAGCAGAAGTTCTCATTTGAATATGCCGGAATGAAAAATAGTTGTCACCTGGTACACGCCAAGAAAGGTTTCTCCATAATCGGTTATACTCAGATGAACCTGGACATCGCTAAGTATCACTTTGAGATAGGTGCCGGAAAAGAAAACTTCGATTGGGTATGAACATTGATACAACCAGCATGTGTTCGCACCTGCAGAAAAAACTGTTTGAAGAAGATGGCATCTATCATTCTCTTTGGACAGCTATGCAGGATGACTCGGAACTTACCGCTAGGGCAGAGTACGACGGCACCGCTCAACCTCTGGTCGCTCTTACCTTTGCATCGGATTATAGATAATGTTCTAAATGTCCGATGTTAAACATCGTATAAATTTAGTTCATGCGGCAACAATTTTGTAGTT
>ONYZ01000093.1 GCA_900322175.1 uncultured Prevotella sp. | reverse complement strand
AAATCTATCATCGTTACAGATCAATTTTTAGTCTTAAATTATTTTCAAAGATAAAAACTTGTTTTATGAATACTTGGTGCAAATATACACATTAAATTTCAATTTCATGTCCGTTTTCCTCAAAAAATATTAAATTCACCACGTTTCGCAGCGACAATGTTGTCAGGCAGGTTCACCAGATAGTCGAACTGTGCTTCACGAGGCAGGTAGAGCGCACTCTTAGCTGCAAAGTCGCTTGGTTCCACAGGTATTACACGCCCGCCACGCATCGGACGGCTCTGTAATATCTCTGCTTCTACCATCTTGTAACGGCTATAAGCATATCGGAGGAATAGCAGGGCCAGCACAGGCATACAATACTGGCTACTGGTTAACTTGCTGCCTTGGCGCAGCAAATCAGCCGACTCCCATAGTTCTGCTTCTAGCTTTCTTATATTGATCATAGTTCTGTTGCGTATTTACTTGTAATTAAAACCCTTGTATCACACTCCAACAACTCGGCAATCTTGTCGAGAGTCTGGAGGTCGGACTGTGAAGAATTTGTACACCACTTGCTTGTTGTTACGTTCTTACCAAGTTGTTCTGCTAACCACTTGTTGGTTCTCTTCTTCTCAGCGAGAACTACTTTCAGTCTATTTAAATCTTTCATCTTTTCCTTTTTATATGATTTGAACGCAAATTTAGTGAATTTCTTCGAGAAAGCAAAACAATCCACTAGATTTTAATGATTTTAAAGAGAAAATAATGGTAAAACGATCTTTCTGCGTGTAATAAATCCCGCTTTGCCTATTGACGCACCACTTCCGACCTTTATGGATGAGAGGATGTCTCTCTGAATGCGTCCCGCTTTCGGTGGAGTTGCACATGGAGGCAGTAGAGTTGTACTGTCGTCTTATTCATAAACGCTGCCTGTCTCAATGGGAAGAGTGCAAGCACACGTCCCATTGTGTTTCCAGTGCAGGCATTGAAAACACCGACGGGCAATGTTTATGAGCCGACGGTGCAACACAACTTGCTTCTCCACATGCCCTCCATACCGAGAGCGGAACTGATGCATTCAGGGAAACGTTCTTTCATCCAGTCCGAAGGTGACGCTCGACAAAGCCAAAGGCTAACTTGAACAGCTTCGACTTTAATCTTCCCACCCAGAGCCATGTTCCATCCCGCCATTGACTCCTTACTGTCTCATCAGCAGAGCCGAAGGGACAGCCGGAAACAATGGCGGGAGTATGGGCGAGGACACATGTCTCACGACGTGAAAATCTACGGCAGGGTATCTCCGGCAGGCTCCGAACCTTCTGCTGTAGATTTCCAGTTCATGACACAAGAGTCCTCCTAATGCCCATACGGTAGAACATCAGGCTCTTCCCGCCCTTCTTTTGAGCTAAAGAGAATTCTAATAGCCTATGAGGAGACACAACCACTGTTTAATAGAATCAATGATGGGTATAATGTACAAAATTACATCATCGCAACAATCCATAAATTGTTGGAACATAAAAGGATGATTGATGACAAATACTTCAATTCGCTCAATAACTTCCAATAATTTCTTTTTCATACGTCGTAATCTTTAAAATCATACGACTGGAAGATATTATCTGAAGTCAGATCGGTCAAGGGCAAACGTATAACGTCTTATTCGTGTTGTGTACTACGTGAGGATAAGAGAAGAGCGATAGGTCTCCTATCGTATAAGTACAAAATATCTCAATGGGGACTGTCTGTCCCCAGGGCGTAGCCTTCCCCTGAGTGTTTTTAGTGGTATAGATTATTATAGAAATTCTTTTCTTGCTTTCTTATCATGCATATCCCTATACACTTCTTATCTTTCCTTGTAAGCAAGCACGTAAAAAGAAAACTGATATTTATTTGGTTGTTTCGAAGAAAATGATTACCTTTGCATCAGATATTTGACATGTTGAAACAAAGCAGAACGACGCAGACAGGAAGTTTCTAAACCGTTACCTATTAAAGTTTTGCTTATCTGTAAGTGATTGATAATTAAAGGAGTAACCATAAGACTCGCAGATATATAAGTGGTATTAAATACAAAGAGAAATCAAAATGACAATACAAGAATTTCGAGATTACATGGCATCGGGTAAACCCGTCGTTGGCGGTGTACCTGCCAAGGTAATAAAAAAGTTAGAGGTGATAGACAAATAAATCGGGATTTGTCGAACAGAATATGGGGATGTGTCAAATGGATGAGATAAATTACTGTAATCTTCTGAACACGAAGCGGGACGGACGGATGCCGTCTGAGTTTACTAACGAGTATCATGTTCATATTATCGTGCGGCAGGGGAAGATCACGTTTTCTGACGGGAAGCAGACCTTTACATCAAAGAAGGATGACCTGGTCATTTGGCAGATGTCGAACACGATTCAGCAAGTGGCGTATTCTGAGGATTTTGAGGCAGACTTCCTGATAGCGTCTGGCGATTTCCTGTCTCGCTTCAACCCAGAGATGGTGTGGGCCTCGAAGGGTTTTATTTTCATCCGCATCAATCCGTCGTTCCATCTGCACGAGCAATCGCTAAGGCTGATGAATGATGACTTCGCGCTGTTCTGTAGCCGACTCGACCAGCCCGACACTCCGTTCAAGGAAGAGGTCTTGGGGCGCGTGATGCAGATTTTCCTCTATGACCTCTGGACGGTGTATTCAGCAGAAATGGCGCAGATGGAAACGACAGACAATGCCGCCCGTATCTTCCTCCGTTTCCTCTCGTTGGTGCAGCGCGATTGCCGCCGCCAGCGCGATGTGGCTTATTATGCTAACGTGCTTTGCATTACGCCGAAGTATCTTTCTCAGGTCAGCCGTTCGGTGTCGGGGCTTCCTGCCTCTGAATGGATAACCTACTATGCCACGTTCGAACTTGTCAACTTGCTTAACGACCAGTCGAAGACGCTAACCGAAGTGGCTGACATGATGAACTTTGAGACAGCCTCGCACTTCTCCCGATATGTGAAGAAATTGTTGGGCAAATCGCCCTCGGAGTTCCGAAACAAGTAATCATCTTCCATTTGTGAAAGTTCTACGGCAATCCGGGTAACAACGGATTGCCTTTTTCGTTGTACCTTTGCAGCCGATATGAATCGACTGCGAAGATGCTCACGCTCGGCATAGTTCAAACGAGTTTGGCTTTGCCCTCGCTTAATCGCATCATTGCACTGTGAAATCAAAACGTACAGAATATATGACTATTTTTGAGCAGTTAAGTTCAGGGGCAGATGTCAATATGGCAACACCCGAGTATGCAGAGGCCATCCAGGAGATGACGCGCTGCGGCAGTATTTGTTTCAAGGTGAACACCACGGAGCCGAAGCCAGAGTTGGTGCGTCCGTTGGAGGAACAGCTTTTCAATGGCGGACTCGACAAGACGAGTTATCTGATGCCGCCTATTCAGATTGACTTTGGCTGTCAGATGAAGATTGGACGTGGTGTGTTCGTGAACCACTCGCTGACGTGCATGGCCGCTGGTGGCATCACCATCGATGACGGTGTGATGATTGGCCCTAATGTTCGAATCGTTACAGACAACCACGACTTCGCCAACCGCATGGTGCTCCGTTGTAAGCCCGTCCACATCGGTCGTAACGCCTGGATTGGCGTGGGAGCCATCATCCTGCCCGGTGTGACCATCGGAGAGAATGCCGTGGTGGCTGCTGGAGCAGTCGTTACCAAGGATGTAGCACCCAATACCATCGTGGGTGGCAATCCAGCTAAGTTTATAAAGAGCATCTAATAAACGGTATAAATCATGAAGAAAATTATTTTAAGTTTAATCGCAGTAATAACAGCAATGGTTATGAACGGACAGGTGAAACAGACGTATCTGACGTTGAATAATGGCGTGCAGATGCCACAGTTCGGTCTCGGAGTGTACAGCATCCCCGATGGTGAAGAGACCTATAACTCGGTGATGACGGCCTTGAAGTGCGGCTATCGCCACATTGATACGGCTCATGCCTACCAGAACGAGCGCAGCGTGGGACGGGCGGTGAAGGAAAGCGGCATCGACCGCTCGGAGATATGGATTACCAGCAAGCTGTGGCCAAACGAGTATGGCGAGGGCAAGACGCTGAAGGCTATCGACCGCATGTGCGGACGCTTGGGTGTTGACTACATCGACCTCGTGTATTTCCATCAGCCCGTGGGCGACTATGTGGGTGGTTGGAAGGAGATGGAACAGGCCCTTGAGAGCGGCAAGGTTCGCGCCATCGGCATCTCCAACTTCGACGTGAACGACGGCATCTGGAACTCCATCGTCGAGAACTGCCGCTTCGTTCCACAGATTGTTCAGATAGAGTGCCACCCCTATGCCCAGCGTGAATACTGGCAGAAGATGGCAGCGAAGCATAACATCCAGATAGAGTGCTGGTTTCCCCTCGGCGGACGCGACTCTAAGGGCGAAATCCTGCGCGACCCTGTCATCAACGAAATAGCCAGGTCTCATGGCAAGAGTCCTGCGCAGGTCATCATCCGCTGGCACATGCAGATGGGCTTCTCCGTCATTCCCGGTGCCTCGAACCCCGACTATATCCACGAAAACATTGAGACCTTCGACTTCGCCCTCTCCAACTACGAAATGGAGCGCATCCACCAGTTGAACAAAGAGAAACGCTACTTCAATATGCCGTATGAAGACCAGGTGAAGTGGTTCTCGCAGTTCAATCCGACGGACTAAAATGAGAAACGTATTAACATCCATCGCCCTGCTCCTGACGGTCTGCCTGAACGTGCAGTGCCAGAAGGCAGAGATCCACAAGACCGACGGCACGACCGTCGAGATTCCTGTGGAAGATATTGACAGCATCACATTCAGTATGACAAACCCGTTTAACTTCGAGACCCGCACGGTGAAACTGAACAGCGGCTATGAAATGCCCATCATCGGCATCGGTATTTATTTGCTCTCAACCGCCCAAGCAGAAGAGTCAGTCTATAACGCCCTGAAAGTGGGCATGCGGCTCATCGACACCGCCGACATCTACGGAAATGAGGTGGGTGTGGGTCGTGGCATCCGTCGTGCCATGCAGGACTTCGGCATTAAGCGAGAGGAGATATTCGTCACATCGAAACTATGGACATCGTCGTTCAACAATGCCGACTACGAGGTGGACGAGCGGTTGGAACGTCTCGGACTCGACTACATTGACCTGCTCCTGCTGCATCATACAGCGGCTTACGACGAAGAGGCTTATCAGGCTATGGAGCGTGGTGTCCGTGATGGCAAAATCCGCAGCATCGGTCTCTCAAACTTCTACGAAGATGATGTTGACCGCATGATGAAAATTGCCACCATCAAGCCTGCCGTTTTGCAAAACGAGACGCATCCCTACCACCAGAGCCGCAGCGTGAAGGCTCACATTGCAAAACTCGGCACCATCCTCGAAGCATGGTTCCCCTTGGGCGGTCGCGGCACAGGCATTAAGACACTCTCCGAACACGAGGTCATCACCAGTATTGCTCAGACCCACAACAAGTCTGCCTATCAGGTCATCCTCCGCTGGCATCTGCAATGCGGCACCATTGCCATCCCCGGCTCATCCAACGCAGCCCATATCGCCGAGGACTACGACATCTTCGACTTTGAACTGACTCCCGAAGAAATGAAGCGCATCAACGCCCTGGAGTGTAACCATCGCTTTGCATCGTATTAACATGAACAAACTACTTTCCACAATATGTTGCACACTGCTGGTCTGTGTCTGTGAAGCGCAGACCATGCGGGTGTGGATGAAGGACGGCTCAGAACGTCAGTATGCCGTGAGCGAGATTGAAAGTGTGACATTTAGCGAAGAGGGAACGAGTATGGAACAACTGAAGAAGGAGATAGAGCAGTTTCTGGACTACTGGAACGCCGCGATGATTGCGGCTGACACAGTTCGGCTAGGAGCCATGATGGACGATGACATCATCCTGCGCCACATCACGGGTATGACCCAAACCAAGCGCGAGTGGCTGGAAGAGGTGGCCAGCGGTTCAATGAAGTATCACAAAATAGAGAAGCGCAATGTCGTGGTGACCTCAAACAGCGACGGTAATGCCAGCGTTTCATTCACCTCGGTCATCACTGCTACCATCTGGGGCAGTTACGGCACATGGACGCTCAACGGAAACATGAGGCTGGTGAAACGAAATGGGAAGTGGATAAGAGTTGATTAAAGAGTGCCAACTATGAGAATAATACTATTATCCCTCATGCCGATGATGACAATGTTGACCGTTCAAGCCAACTGCAACTCATCTACCTATCTGACCTTTGAGACAACAGATGGAGCCAGAGTTTCCGTAGAAATGGCATCAGTGAAACTGACATTCAGTGGAACGACACTGATGATTGTCACTGAGTCGTTTCCTATTTCCAATCTGAAGAAAATATATTTCTCGGCCTCTGACGAATCAGGCTCTACTGGCATTGAATCTGTCAAGACTGCAATAATTAATGAGTCGGTTGCTATCTATGACCTTAAAGGGTACCAAGTCACAAAGGAGCAGATGAAACGAGGAGTCTATATCGTAAAGGCGAAGGACAGAACCTATAAAATGGTATTCAGATAACCCCATAGAGAATAAAGAACCGAACTTACGGCAAAATGTGAAAATCATGAGGCAATTCGTGTAACGATGGATTATTTTTTTCATTGTACCTTTGCACCCAGATAAACTTAACCTGAATATTGCACACTAAAAATAAAAGTGTGAGGATTTTTAACGCTATCCCTTTGGAAATCAGAGAGAAAAGCGTTAACTTTGTAGTGTTCAATT
>ONYZ01000029.1 GCA_900322175.1 uncultured Prevotella sp. | reverse complement strand
CACTTACTCACTTCGGACATTTAGGTTTTCAGAATATGTAGGTTATGATTGGTGATGAGAAAAATGGATTAATAGTAGAGAATAGTAATAATCTATAATTATTATAATATACTTTATATATAATATTATAATATTATATATAAAGTAAAGTGTTTGTTTCAAGCAAATCGCTAAATGCAGTATGTCGCGAAAAATTCGTACCTTTGCATCAAGAAACAAAAAGGACATAAGCGTCTAAAAATTCCGGCATAGTTATGGAGAAAATTTTTCTTAGTGCACAAGAAAGTTCTGCATGGCTTAACGGTGAAAACAAGGAATAAGGAATAGGTTTTAAGGAAAAGGAAAAAGTTTTACAACCCTTAAAATTTATAACAATTATGGCACTTAGAGTAAAGGCAGTAGAGAGATTGCTGAAGTTTACAAACAACGAGAATGACCCTGGCGTTTACCGCTATGTGATGAAGCCTGAGATGTACTCGAGTCTGACTCAGAACAAGGTAATCAAGGAGGCTGCCCTGCGCAGCGGCGTGAGTCAGGGAGTGATGAAGGCTTGCTGGGATGCAGCTGGCGAGGTAATCAAGGCATGGGCTACAGAAGGCCACTCGGTGGCACTGCCCGGACTGGGAACCATGCGATTCGGATTGCGCAGTAAGGCTGTGGAGAATGTGAACGAGGTGAAGGCCGGACTGATCAGCAGCCGTCGCATCATCTTCACCCCAAGTACGGACCTGAAGGACGAGTTGGCTGCCACTGCCATCATCATCACCTGCTACGACCGAGACGGCAAGGAGGTGAAGCGCGTTACCTCTACCTCAGGCGAAATCGAGGAGCCCGAGAACGACCAGCCTGAAAACGGCGGCAATAATCCAGGCGGCAATCCCATCAGCACGGACTAGTTGAGAATTGACAATTGAGAATTGAGAATTTAGAATTTAGAGTTGAGAGTTATGAAGTCTAATCGTATTTTAGAGATTGCGGTGAAGGTTGTAGTAGCCGCACTCACAGCCTTCCTGACAGCACTGGGCACTACCAGTTGCATGGGTCACGGACCATTCTAGACACAGCCAGGCGTTTGCCACAACTAGAATCATTTAGTAAGGGCTACCTCAGCAATGAGGTTAGCCCTTATCATTGGTTAAGTTCGTGAACTGATTAAAATTATCTATCTTAAGGAGTGGTGGCGATAGTGCCAGATGGTATAAACGAAGTAGGCAAACAGTGCCACATAAACGATGCCAAGTGATATGGAAAACCACAAGGGCATGGATAAGAAGTCGCTGATTAACTCTGTCATATCGCTTATTGATTAATGTCCGGGGGCAAAATTATGAAATAAAATCGAAACAATGTGTGAAGAAAACACACTTGGTGTGAAAAAACAAGGGTGTAGGTGTGAAAAAACACGGATTTTTTCACACTTTCTTTGTTAGTTAACACTTTTTTTGTACTTTTGCGGGCATGATTACGATTGGAGAGATGCAGATAAGTGGTATGCTGACAATGGCGATGTTGTCGGCGATGCTGATGGCATGCGTACCTAATCGTTCAGCCCATGGCGGCAGTTTCAGTACGGCTCGATGGATGATGGCAGCCGGCACTGGCCTCATCGCACTGCAGTTCCTGCTGCAATACATCTTCGGATTCCGACAGATGGGTGTGACGCAGGCCGTATGCTGCAATCTAGTGTTTTTCACCCCTGCATCGCTGCTATGCAGCATGGCTGTCCTCTACGTACAGCGTCATGGACTCGTCGGCAGGAGGCAATGGTTGACGGGTTGTGGCATCTGCGCACTGGCTATTATAATATTAATAGGTGTAGCACTGCTAGACGGTGTGGCTCTACGCAACGAATCGCCCCTGCTGCGCATGGCAGAATACGTGGGTGCCATGCTCTACTTGATGATGCAGAGCTACATCTTTAAGCACCAGTACACCACCTACAAACAATTGGAACAGGCCGTTGACGAATACTACGACCGCAGCCGCCGCGACCTGTTCGAATGGATGGGATGGAGTATGAAGACGATGGCTGTGCTGGCATTCTTCGTGCCGGTGGTGATCTTTATGAAGGGTGCCCCGCTGGTAGTGTTCTCTATCGCCTACTTCTTCGCCATCGCCTACAGCACCATCAGCCTATACAGCTATGGCATAAGCGAAAACATCATGAGAGTGGAGGAAGCAGAAAACCTCACCCCCAGCCCCTCGCCTAAGACAGAGGGGAGTGACAATGCGGCGAATTGCTGTGATACAGCCGTCACCGAGGCTGTGGAGCACTGGAAAGCAAGCGGGGCTTACCGCGAGCACAACCTGACGCTTAGCATAGTGGCCCGACAGATGGGGGTAGCACAGAAGCAGTTGCAGGAGTGGTTGCGGCAGTCGGAATACGGCAAGCTGGCCGGACTGGTAACGACGCTGCGCATAGAGGAAGCCAAACGAGTGCTGAAGGAGCATCCCGAGTGGTCGACAGAGAGTGTAGCCAACTACTGCGGATTCAGCAGTCGAGAGTATTTCCACCGCACCTTCCGCCAAATGACCGGCACAACCCCATCCAATTACCAACAGCATCAAAAATAATAAGGATATGAACAAATATTTGATATTGGCAGCAGCCGCCATAATGGCTGCCACAAGCCTACAGGCTCAGACGGAGCGCTCTGATGACTTCAGGGCAAAGTATGAACTGAAAGAGGTGGTGGTGTGTTTTCGTCTTTTTTAGGCTGCCAAGATAAACAAAAAATCCCAAAGCAAAGTGGAAATGCCTTGGGATTTATGATTTATTTCACAATCCATTCAAATAGTCCTGCCGAATTGTCGCTGGGCAGTACTACCTCCAGTCGCAGGGCTTTTGTTTTGACTGGGTCGAAGTTGACGGTGCAAGCTGCACCCTTGTCTGTTGGGTAACCATCGGCACCTGTTACAGGATTCCATTTGCCTTGAGCATCCTGATACAGTATGCGCCATGACTGTGGCACACGGCATCCGCCCCAAGGACCATCGTCGTACCAATAAACTGTGGCGCTTTGTACTGTGCTCTCCACTGGGAACTCATAGCCCAGCCATTCAGTAGAATTGTTCTTGGGCCACCAGTGGGTGTATGGTACGCTACGATCGTTTTCGTCCTTAGGTACCAATCGGTCGTTGATGGCTGAGAGGGCTGGCATCTTTTCGGTTGAGCTGCTTACCTTGCTCTCGCTGGCGAGTGTTGCGGGCTGCGATGGATTGGTGGCATTCAGGTCCTGAGGCAACCATACGCGCATCTTGCCGCTACCACGATGACACCAAGCGTAGTAGGGAATGAGCGTGAGTGTCTGGTCGACAGCCTGCAACTTACCATTCTTGCCGAAGTTAAGTGTCTGGGCATCGGTGATAAGTGTCTGTACAGGGGTGCCTGCAATCTCGATCTTACCTATGCGGAACTGAGGATTCTGATTGACGAGCGCTCCCATTATATCGAAACTGTTGTCAGGGTGCTCGGCGCAGTAGACCAACGGGCCACGCTCTACGCTTATCATACCACGATCGGCCTCTACCTTATTATTGGCGCGAACAGTACGTGGCTCCATGTCGAAGTGGATTTGCACCTTGTCGCCCTTCTTCCACTTGCGATCGATGGTGTAGTAGCCATCCTCAGAAACTTTTGCTGTCACCTCCTGACCATTTACTTTGATGGTATAGCCCAGGCGCTTATTATCGGTGTACTGATATAGGCCGGAAGGAACCACCTGACCACGAACCCAACCCGGGATACGTATCTTCATGGCAAACTGGCCGGCTGCATTCTGGTCAACGCCCACAGTGATGTCGCCATTCCATGGATATTCGGTAGCCTGACTCAGACTGACCTTTTTGCCTGCAACGCTGAGATTGCTCTTGTTTGACAGGAACAAGTTTACATATACGTTACGATCCTTCACAGCATAGATATATCCTGGCAGTGAAGGGATGAAACGACAGATGTTGCTTGGGCAGCAGGCACAGCCGAACCAAGGCTGGCGCTGGTGCTGACCCATCGACTCAAGTGGGTTGGGATAGAAGAACCCGTTGCCCTCGAGCGATACACCACTGATGAGACCGTTATAAAGCGTGCGCTCCAACACATCGTAATACTTGGACAGGCCATGCAACAGGAACAGACGGTAGTTTACATACACATTGCCGATGGCAGCACAGGTCTCGCAGTAGGCGCTCATGTTAGGCAGTTCGTAGTTCTTGCCGAAGGCCTCGCCATTGCTTGTGGCGCCTATACCACCGGTGATGTAGAGTTTCTTGGTGACGATATTATCCCATATGGCATCGATAGCCTTGATGTAATCCTTGTCGCCGGTGAGCGCAGCCACATCGGCCATACCGGCATACATATAGGCAGCACGAACGGCATGACCTACGGCCTCGTCCTGCAGCACAACAGGCTTATGGGCCTGAGAGTAGTCGTGCACGATGGTGGTCTTGCCACGATAGTCGAGGAAGAACTTGGCCTCGTCGAGATACTTCTTGTTGCCGGTAACCAGATATAGCTTTGCCAATGCCATCTCTGCTATCTGATGTCCGGGAACTACGCAGGCCTGACCAGGATTGGGGCCCACCTCCTTACATACCACGTCGGCATAGCGGATGGCAATATCGAGAAACTTTCTCGATCCAGTGGCCTGATAGTGAGCGATGGCGCCCTCGACCATGTGACCTAGGTTATAAAGCTCGTGGCTAAGTTCTTCTTCCTTGCTCCAGCGCTTGTCGCCTGCCCACTCATGTGGATGCTGCGGATTCTGGGTGCGTGATGTGTAGAGATAACCATCGGGCTCCTGTGCCGAGGCGATGACATCGAGCACAGAGTCGATATATGCCACCAACTTCTTGTCGGGATAGGTCTGCAGGATATAGCTGGCGCCCTCGATGGTCTTGTAGGGGTCGGTATCGTCGAAAGCCAGTCCGCCAACCTTGAAAACCTTCGAAGGGTCTTTCAGATGCTGGGCTGCATTCGAGAAGTTGGTGTAACGACCAGTCTCCTCGCACTTAGAGAAGGCGAGTGGGATGGTAACTTTGCGACTAGCCTCCAGTCGCTGTCCCCAGAATGTGCCAGGGGTTACTTTTACTGCGGTGAACGGCACTGGGTTAATTGGATAACCGTGTGCCGTTTGTTTTTTCTGTGCGCCGGCAGGTAGCAACATAGCCACTCCCAGCGCCATTGTCATGAGTCTCTTCATAAATTATCAATTATCAATTTTCAATTCTCAATTATAACATCATCCCAGAGCTTTAAGCTGTGCAGATAGCCACTGAACAGCCACTCGCGCTCGGCATTGCGCCCTAAAGTGATGTACTGCGATGGCTTTATCAGCAGTTGGATATCCTTTCGGCTGATGATTTGGCCATTGATGGTGACCGTTTCGATGCGACCATCGAAGGTAACAAGGATGTGTTGCCACTCGCCTTCGAGCTGTTTGATGTCCTTATAGCCTGCATCCTCGTACCAGCCATAGTGATTCATCACACCGCAACGTGGTTCTGTACCGTTTACGAGCATTATCTTCTCTAGTTCGTCGTGGGTGGTGGTAAAGTCGGCCACGCACTCGTTGAGTGCCATTTGGGGGTTGAGAACCCAGGCCTCAAGTGTGTAAGGAGCATTGTCGCGCAAGGTGGCTGGCAGGGCAAACGACGACTGGAATACCTGCAGCGAATCGAAACGAAGTGCCTTCTTGCCCTTTATCGTTTCAACGACGCTTGGTGCTGTTAATGTCTCGAAATAGCCGTCCACGCCATGATTCTCGATATAGGGAATGGTATCGCCCGTCTGGAAATCATCGGCAGTAATGCTAACGATAAGGCCACGCTTCTGATTATCGGCCACAGGCAGGCGTACGATATCGTTGTTGGCATCATATTCTTTCTCAGCCTCTGCTTGCTGCCAGTTGTAGTGGCGCAGGTTGGTGAGTGCGAGCGGCTCTTTGTCGGCCTTGATGGTCTGGCTATATACGGCACTCTTGAATTCGAGTTCTGTGCCTGGCTGCAGAACTAACACATCTTTGCCATTCTGCTGCTGGCGGAATACGGAGCCTGACTTAAGCTTAAAGCTACCACCAAGCATTCCCTCGTTGTTCATCCACTCGCGACCGTTCCAGTCGGCAGGGGTAAGTCCGAGCCACTGCTGAGGTAGGGCTTCTTCTGTCTCAGGATATACCTTGATGTTCCAGATGGCACCACCAAAGCCGTTCTTCTGTCCGCCGAGATAGGTCAGTCGCACGTAGCGGGCCTTGGCATTGCCGAAATCTACCATCGGACTGCCTGCCAAGTGGTTCTGGCTCTTATCGGCAAACACCTTCCAGTTTTGTCCGTCGGTAGATGTCTCTATCAGATACTGGTAGAACTGGGTGCCGTATTCAAACTGAGTCATGATGGTCTTGATGGTCTGGGCCTTACCAAGGTCAATCTTCAACCATTCGCTGTCTGTACCTTTGGGGCGCCAGAGTGTACCGTTATTGTCGTCTACGGCATAGGAAGGCTTAAAGTTGTCGTCGTAATAAGATGAGGCTTCAACCTTGCAGCCTAAGGCCAGGTTCCTTGATTTGATGACTGATGGTGCCAACAGGCCTACGCCCTCGTGAGTAGGAGTGATTCTCTTGATAGTACCATCGGGCAGGAACTCCATCTTATCAACACATAACTGACGATGGAAACCACGATTTGAGTGGGGATTGTCGTGACGATGATAAACTATGTAGTAGTTGTCGCCCTTCTGCAATACACTATGGTGACCTGGACCGTGAACGGTACCACCGGCATTGGTCTCGAGTATGCATCCTTGGTATTTATAAGGACCAAGCGGCTTATCGCTGGTGGCGTACTGCACACGATAGGTATGATCGTGGCAGGAACCCGATGAGTACATGAAGTAGTACACGCCATTGCGCTTTAATACAAATGGGGCTTCAAAGAAATCAGTTACCTCTGTGTTTGGAATCAATCGTGTCTCAGAGAAACTCTTCTTATCGTCATTCAACTTGCCTGCACCACAGCCAAAACCTTTGTATATGCCCCAAGTGCCCCAGTACATATACACGCTACCATCATCATCCACAAAGGTCTGTCCGTCGAGTGTGATTGCGTTGGTTACAAAGCGGTCGGGCACCAGTACGGCATCGCTCTTGCCAAGGACGTTCTTCCATGGTCCGCGAGGCGTATCGCTTACACCCATGTGCAACTGGCAGGGCTGACAATACACCATGTAATACTTGCCATCCTTGGCATCGTGCATCACGTCGGGCGCCCAGATCCAGTGGCTGTCGGGCCAGTTCATCGGCATCAGAGTCCAGTTGCCGAAGTCTTTACTTGTCCACACCTGAGCAGGTCCGAATCCTGCGCCGCTACCATCTGTGGTGGCATATATATAATAGGTGTCGCCGAACTTTTTTACAGTAGGATCGGCAAAGTATCCTGGCAATATGGGATTGCCTGTAGATGGGGCATTATAGGCTTTCTGTTGTGCGCTAATACTAAGCGTACAACAGGCAAGTGCCCCTATAGTCAGTAGTTTCTTCATATCTCGTTTTTACCTTTTTATGAGTTTCACAACGAAGCCTCCGCCGCTGGCCATTCTGATGTTGAGTTTGTCGTTGGTGGAGAGTGTTTTTGATTCTATGCGATAGTCTTCGGCATTGTGGTTTGCGTTGACTCCATCTGTAACGATTGTAGCCTGATATGACTCGCCAGGACGTAGAAAGTCGAGAGATATATCGACTTTCCTTTCGTCCCAGTTCGTTTGTCCGCCTACATACCAGTCGCTACCGTTGCGGCGGGCTGTTATCATATAACTACTAATATATCCTGAAAGGATTCTTGTTTCGTCCCATGTGTCAGGAATCGATGTGATGATGTCTACGCACTCCTGTTCGCGCTCATAGTTGGTTGGCGCATCGCAGAGCATGGTGAATGGTGAGTCGTGCATTACGTAGCAGGCCAACTGATGGCATCGTGTACCCATCGAAACAGGGTTCTGATAGCACTCCACCCAGTTGTGCTTGGTGCCGTTGCGCATGGCACCAGGAGTAAAGTCTACACTTCCTGCCATCATACGGATAAATGGGAATGTTACGTCGTAGCGCGGCATATCGGTTTCCTTCTTGCCCCAGCGGGCTTCCTCCATACCAAACACGCCTTCGTAGTTCAGTATGTTGGGATAAGTGCGGTTCATGCCTGTTGGGGTGTAGAATCCGTGGTAATCTACAAACAACTTGTATTCTGCGCAAGTCTTTGCCAGGCGTTCTGCCATTTCTACAGCGGTCTGGTCGTTGCGGTCCAGAAAGTCTATCTTCCAACCAGCTATGCCCATCTTGGTATATTTTTCGCAAGCCTCTCGCAGATGTTCGTCGAGCACGTTGAATACAGTCCAAAGCACTATGTTTACGCCCTTCTTCTTGCCATAATCTATCAGCTGTTGCAGATCGATGGCGGCAATTGGATTCATTATGTCTGCTTTAGAAGAGTCGTACCAACCTTCGTCGAGCACCACGTATGGGATATGATTTTTGGCGGCAAAGTCTATATAATATAGATAGGTACGCGTGTTGATGCCTGCCTCGAAGTCGACACCTTTTAGATTCCAGTCGTTCCACCAGTCCCATGCCACTTTGCCAGGACGTATCCAACTGGTATCGCCAATCTGATTAGGTGTGGCGAGGGCATAAACCAGGTTGTTAACTGGCATCTCTGTATCCTTTTCGGTGATTGCCATCACTCGCCAAGGGTAAGTCCTGACGCCTGACGATTTTGCGATATAATCCTCTGTATCAGCTACATAGGTCATGCCTCGCCATGGGTAGCGGTCCAGAGTCTTGGGATATTTTGCAAAGGCGGCTCTCAGTTTTAGCCCGTCGGCTTTCATGAACATGCCTGGATAGGCGCGCAGGTCGCTCTCGAGTATTGTTACTTTTACTCCGCCGCTCTGGATAGTGGCTGGCAGAAATATGTATTTATCCTTGGCCTTACTTAGCAGCGTTTCGTCGTAGAAGTTCTGAAAGGCCATAGCGAAGGGTTTTTCGTCGTTGGTAGAGTAGGCTAGCCAGGCTTTGCTGTCTTCAGGGAAACAGAAATCGGCCGTCTCGTCGAAGATGACCGTCTGCTTCTTGTTGGTCGTACAGAATCGATAGGCTACCCCTTCATCGTAGGCTCTTATCTGCAGACTAAATCCATCGTTAAGTTTAACATCCATCTGATTGCCTGCGATACGAATCTCCTTTTGCCTGTAAAACGGCGCCTGAATCGTTTCGTTGATGTTTTTGGATTTAACAGAAGCAATTTTTAATCCATCGCGAATGCTTGCCTTTACCGTTACCACTTGCTTCCCATCATGTGAAACTGTGATATTAAGTCCATCATCCACCGTCGCCACATTCTTTCCGTTGGGCGAAGTTACGATGTGGTTCTTGGCTTGTAGCGAACCACATATTATTAATAAGGTGGCGAACGATAAGATACGATTCATCATCATTTTTCGTTAGAGTTTTGATTTCAGGTGCAAAGATAGTAACTTTCGGCTAAACGGAATAAAAATATCGTCTAATCTCGATAGAAAAATCGTCCAAAAGTCCCTTTTTTACCTGTATTTAGACTATTTTACTAGTATCTTGGACTATTCTTTCATCCGTTTCCGCTGATTTTTTGTTATTTTGCGGTCGAAATCAAAACTCTAACGATTACTAACAATAACAAGTATAATAATGAATAGACTATTGTTATCAGTTATCGGGGTTGCAAGTATCAGCCTTTCGGCAGCAGCCCAGACACAAATTCAGGAGGTGCCCTTCACTCAGGTTCACCTCAACGACGGATTCTGGTCGCCTCGTATCGAGATCAATCGTACCGTCAGCATCCCTTCTGCCTTTCATGAGTGTGTGGACGTTTCGACAACTTTGCCATCGCCGCTGGACTCATCAAGGGCGAGCACAAAGGTGACTTCTCGTTCGACGATACCGACCCTTACAAGGTTATCGAAGGTGCCAGCTACTCACTCGCTGTACACTACGATGCCAAACTAGATCATTATCTTGACTCAGTTATCAACATCATCGCCAAGGCTCAGGAACCAGATGGTTACCTGACTACGTGTGTTACTAATAAATGTACGCGCCTGAGTGGATGGTGGGGAACCCACAAGTGGGAGAAGATTAACTCGCACGAGCTCTACAACTCAGGTCACCTTATCGAGAGTGCCGTAGCCCACTATCGTGCTACCGGCAAGAGGACCTTCTTGAATGTGGCCATCAAGAATGCCGACTTGGTTTGCAAGACGTTTGGACCAAACGAAGGTCAGATTCATCGTCCAGGCGGACATCCCATCATCGAGATGGCACTCTGTAAGCTGTATAAGGTAACTGGCAACAAGAAATATCTGGAAGGCGCCAAGTATTTTGTGGACGAGACGGGGCGTTGTACCGATGGTCATCGCCCTTCAGAGTATTCGCAGGACCACATGCCTATCCTGCAGCAGCAGGAGATTGTAGGTCATGCCGTACGTGCTGGTTATCTGTATAGTGGTGTGGCAGATGTAGCTGCTCTTACTGGCGACAAGGCTTATTTCGAAGCTTTGAAACGTATCTGGGAGAACATGTCGAGCAAGAAACTGTTTATTACAGGTGGTATCGGCAGCCGTCCTCAGGGCGAGGGCTTCGGTCCTAACTACGAATTGTTTAACCACACAGCTTATTGCGAGACATGTGCTGCTATCGCCAATGTTTACTGGAACTACCGTATGTTCCTGGCTACTGGCGAAAGCAAGTATATCGACGTTTGCGAGCGTGCACTATATAATAATGTGTTGAGTGGCGTATCGCTGAGCGGCGATAAGTTCTTCTACGACAATGTATTGGAGAGCGATGGCGAGCACGAACGTCAGAAGTGGTTCGGCTGTGCCTGCTGTCCAGGAAACATCACCCGTTTTGTGGCTTCGGTACCTGGCTATATGTATGCCCTGCAGGGTAGGGACATCTACGTAAACCTGTATGCTCAGGGCAAAGCTAAGATTGGTAAGGTAGAACTGGAGCAGACTACCGACTATCCATGGGATGGCAGGATAAGTATCAAGGTAGCAAAGGGCGCTGGCAAGTTTGCCATCAAACTTCGCATTCCATCATGGCTGAAGACTTCTCCAACGAATAACTCTCTCTATAAATATAACGATGCAGCCCCAGTCTACGCTATTACTGTTAATGGCGTGAAGGTGGCTGCAGATGGTGGCGACTATGCTACTATCCAGCGCAACTGGAAGAAAGGTGATGACATCGAGATCGACTTCCCCATGAACGTTCGTCGCATCGTAGCTAACGATAATGCAGAAGATAATCGTGGCAAGGTAGCTTTGGAGCGCGGTCCTATCGTGTTCTGTCTCGAAGGTTCCGATCAGGCCGATGGCAAGGTGTTTAATAAGTATATCCTGAATGCCGCTGCCATTACAGCTCAGTACGACGCTAACCTGCTGAATGGGGTTGTCACCCTCAGTGGCGATGCCAAGGAGCTGCAGCAGGATGGCACCATCAAGGATGTGAAGTTCCGTGCTATACCTTATTCAACCTGGAACAACCGTGGCGCACAGCAGATGGAAGTCTGGGTAGCCAATACCCCAGCCAAGGCTGTTGCCACACATGCAGAGACTATCGCCAGCAAGGCGCAGACCTTCTCTAATCGCGGTCCTATCCAGAACGATGCACCTGAGACAGCCCCCGTTGATTCATGGGCAGGTGGTGTGAACGATCAGTGGGAGCCCAAGCGCTCATCTGATATCTCAAAGCCCTATCACTACTGGTGGCTGAAGCGTGGAACTACCGAGGCTGTCAGTTACCAGTTCGACAAGGAGTACGAGGTATCTAACGTGCAGGTATACTGGCTCGAGTTCGATCATTACGATGGCGACTTCCGCACACCAGAGTCGTGGGCACTCTACTATAAGGATGCCAAAGGCGAGTGGCAGGAGGTTAAAGACCATAGTCCTTACACCGTACAGAAGGATTGCTACAACAGTGTTGACTTCAAACCCGTACGCACCACTGGCCTGAAAATCCTGGCCAAACTGCGCAAAGGTGTATCGGGTGGTGTACTCGAGTGGAAAGTAAACAAATAACTCAACTAATATAAAAATCAAACCTAAAAACAAATTGGTATGAACAAACATTTCTTATGTTTACTTCTGTTGGGTGGAGCTCTTGGAGCTAATGCCGCAGAAAGTACATTGCCAGCCGTTGCTGCAGCTCTTGGACAAAGCCAAGCGAAACAAGTTTCGAATCCTCAGCAAGGTGTGAATGTGAAAGGTGTTGTCAAGGACGCCAAGGGTGAGCCAATAATCGGCGCCACGGTAACCGAGAAGGGCACCAAAAACGCAACCGTTACCGATTTCGACGGTAACTACTCTCTTAATGTATCGAGCCGCAATACTGTGCTCGTAATTACTTACATCGGCTACAACACTCAGGAAGTGAAAGCCGGTAGCGATGTAACTCTCGAGGAGGACAACGCTCTGCTGAACGAGGTTGTTGTCATCGGTTATGGCACTCAGCGTAAGGGCGACATCACCTCTGCTGTTGCCTCTGTAAAAGCTGAGGATTTCAATGCTGGTAAGATCGGCGATGCTGCCGAACTGGTGAAAGGAAAAATTGCTGGTCTGACGGTTATTAACTCAAGCGGTAGCCCAACTGCAACATCATCAATCCGTCTTCGTGGTATAACAACACTGGTGGGCAGTCTGACCCCACTTATCCTTGTTGATGGTATTGAGGGCGACCTGACCACTGTCGCTGCAGAGAATATCGCATCCATCGACGTACTTAAGGATGCATCAGCCGCAGCTATCTATGGTACACGTGGTGCCAATGGTGTCATCATAATTACAACTAAAGGTGGAAAACGTGACACACAGGCACAGGTATCTTACAATGGATATGTAACATTCTCTAATTGGACTAAGAAAGCTGATTTCATGGATTCACATGATGTAATCTATGGTAAGACACAGCAGGAATACCTGGGCTACGACACTGACTGGTTGAAAGCCATTACCCGCAAGGCTGGTTTCAAGCACAATCATGATATCAATATCAGTGGTGGTTCAAGGAATGCTACTTATGCAGCTAATGTATCGTATAGTAAGGAAGAAGGTGTCATTCGCAATACTGATAACGAGAACTTTAAGATGCAGCTCGACTACACCCAGTATGTATGGAATGATGTGCTGAAGTTCAACTTTAATGCTCTGGTAACTCGTCAGAAGTATACTAACACCGATGCAAGCTATGCTTATCGCCAGGCAGTTATCCATAATCCTTCTGAACCTGTGTATAATGAGGACGGCAGCTACTATGAGAACTTCAATAAGTTGCAGTACTACAACCCCGTTGAGCTGCAGAACGAGGCCTTCGGCAATACCCGCGTCCGCTTCTCTCAGCTGGTGGGCAACGTCACCGTGGAGCCTATCAAGGACTGGAAGACCAACCTGATGCTCTCTTGGGGCGAGACCTCTGCCGACGGTGAGAACTGGACGTCGCCGACTCACTATTCTATCGTGCGTCAGAACTACAACGGCTCGGCTGGCAAGAGCTCAGACTACAGCGTCAACAAGAACCTCGAACTGACCTCGCGCTACGATGCCCAGTGGAACGACCACCGCTTCAACGCCATCGTGGGCTACAGTTACCTCTATAATGAATACGACGGCTTCAATGCCTCTAACACGGACTTCTCTACCACAGCTTTCCTCTGGAACAATCTGGGTAACGGCTCGTTCCTGACTGACAAGGATCATCACGCCTCAATGGGCAGCTACAGGAATGACAACAAACTGGTAGGTTTCTTCGGACGTGTCAGCTACGGCTATGCCGACCGCTACAACGCACTAGTCAGCATTCGTCATGAGGGATCTTCTAAGTTTGGTGAGAATCACAAGTGGGCTACATTCCCATCTGTTTCTCTTGGTTGGAACATCATGAACGAGGAGTTTATGAAGAGTACCAAGAACTGGCTCGACAATCTGCGCCTCCGTGTTGGTTATGGTGTTACAGGTATCACACCAAGCTCTTCTTATCTGGCACAGAACATCTATAACTTTGCCGGATATGGCGATGTGATGTCGATGGACGGCAAGTGGATCAAAACCCTTGAGGTTGGGCAGAACCCCAACCCCGACCTGAAGTGGGAGGTAACAAAGGAGTGGAACTTCGGTCTCGACTATGGTTTCCTGAACGGACGTATTCACGGTACACTCGACTTCTATATCAAGACCACCAACGATCTGCTCTTCTGGTATAATGTGCCAATGCCACCAAACCTCTATAGCCAGACATTGGTTAACGTGGGTGACATGCGTAACACAGGTATTGAGTTTATGATCGAGGCCATTCCTGTTCAGACAAAGGACTTCGAGTGGACTACCACACTGACTGCTTCGCATAACAAGAACAAGCTGCTCAAGTTGAGCAATGATCTCTATGAGACAGATAACTTCCAGGAACTCTGGCCGTCAGCCGGCAGCTGGGATCCTATCTCTGTTACCACCCACTGTATGGAGGTAGGCGAGACACTTGGCGACTTCTGGGGACTTAAGTTCGTGGGTTACGACAAGGACGGCTTTGCACTTGTTGAGGCTAGCGATGGTAACGGTGGATGGACCGTTAAGCAGTTCAACGGCAATCTGAATGTGAAAGAGAACCGTCAGCGCTTAGGAAACGGTGCACCAAAGGTTATCCTCGGATGGGGCAACACCTTCAAATATAAGGACTTTGATTTGAGCATGCAGTTCACCAGCCAGTTGGGCTATAAGATTCTGAACGCACAGCGTGCCTTCTACGAGAACAACTCTATTGCCTACAATCGTTTGAAGAGTGCAGCCGACCTGCATCCAGCCATCAATACCGACGGCACACCATATATCGACCCAGAGACAGGCGAGCAGAAGATGGTAACTCTCTCTCGCCATGCAGCAGGGTATTTGGAGCGATCATCTGGAGAATGGTGACTTCTTGAAGCTAACAAACCTGACTCTTGGTTACACTTTTGTGCCAAAGGGAGTTGTCGGCAACTATATTAAGAAGGCTCGTATCTATGCCAACGCCACAAACCTGTTCTGTATCACGGGTTACTCAGGTCTGGATCCTGAGGTTGATAACAACTTCATGACACCAGGTCTTGACTACCGCGACAAGTATCCTACTACTCGCAACTTTACTGTAGGTTTATCACTTAACTTCTAAAAACGAGACAGCAATATGAAAAAGATATTCAACAAGGTTCTGATTGCCTTTGCAGCAGGAAGCATCAGCCTTTCATCATGCACAAATCTTGATGAGACACTATATAGCGATCTCAACGAGAGCAACATTGACCTCTCTAACGAGACCGACCTCTCACTGCTGCTCGGTGCATCAACAGCACAATATCGTTATTTGGTAGAAGACTGGTTTGGCATGTTCCATCTTCTGGAGGAATGCTCTGACCAATATATGGTTCCTGCCCGTGTTGGTGTGGGCTGGGGAGATGCTTATATCAACCTGCATCGTCATAACTGGAGTCCATCGGTTGATCAGATTTACAATCCCTGGCAGATTGCTTATCGTGGTATAGGCTATGCCAACAAGGTAATCGATGCTATCGATCCTGCTAACGAGTCGACAAAGAAGAGTCTTGCTCATGCACGCTTCTTCCGTGCTATGTTCTACTATCATCTCTTTGATATGTTCCGCAACATTCCTCTACAGACCACTCAGAACGTACCCGCAGGCTATCTGCCACAGCAGGTTTCGCCCGAGGAAATGTTCAAGTTCCTCGTCGACGAGTTTACCTTTGCTAAGGAGAACTTCGGCGATGATGATTTCTATGGTTATGGCAACAAGTACGCTGCATCGATGGCGCTTGCCAAGCTATACCTGAATCAGAACGTGTATCTGGGCACCAGTGGCAACGATGGCTTCCAGAAGTGTCTCGACGAGGTGAATTACATTATCAATAGCGGCAAATACAGTCTTGCTCCTACTTATAAGGAGTGCTTTGCCGAGGATCTTTCAAGCAATCCAGAGATTATCTTCGTAATACCAGGCGACCGTACCCATACTGTTCAGTTCGGTCTGCAGAGTTACTGCTTCCCACAGTCGGGTATTGAGGCCTACGGTTCTACTGCGCCTGGTTATAACGGTAGCTGTGCTATTCCTCAGTGGATTCGTACATACGATGAGGCCGATGGTCGTCTGGCTGATACATGGGCTGGTGGTACACAGTACCATGCTACTAAGCAGGGTGATAAGTATATTCCAAACTCTGATACCAGCAACCCCATTAAGTTTGAGGCTGACGACTGGAGTGGTACAGGTATCCTTACCTATAACCTGAACGTGCACTCTATCGACAATCCCGGTGCTTACCAGCAGGAGGGCTATCGTCTGCACAAGTACGAGATTGTAGGTGGTACAGACGATGGTACTACTTCGGATGATTTTCCCGTATTCCGTTATGCCGATGTGCTGATGATGAAGGCAGAGTGTCTGCTCCGCTTAGGTCAGAACAAGGATGAAGCTGCCTCGCTGGTAACACAGGTTCGTCAGCGCAGCTTTAGCTCAGCAGCTAAGGCCACACGTACAGTATCCGATCTTGAGGGAGGTTCTGTTTATGCTTACGGACACGATGAGTATACTGTGCCCGAAGGTGCAACGGCTGGCTACAACGATTGGTCTACTCACGTAACAACTTACGAAGGTGGTGCTGATATTGAACTTGGTGGTCTGCTCGACGACCTGGGCTGGGAGTTCTGCTGTGAACTTCATCGTCGTCAGGACTTGATTCGTTTCAAGATGGCAGATGGCCGTAGTGTGTGGAATGGCAAGTCGTGGTTCTGTAAGGATGCTACTTCGGAGACAACATATACCATATTCTCTATTCCTGATGAGGTGATGAAGTCGAATGTAGATATGAAACAGAATCCTGGCTATGCAGGAGCAAAGTAAGAATTGAAGAATTAAAGATGATTGAAAAATTGGTAATTATGAAAAAGCTATCATATATCGCAAGTGCCTTGCTGCTGTTTGCTTCTGTAAGCCTGTTCAGCAGCTGTGGTGACAACGAGAATTTCTGGGGCATTCATACTCTGACTGACGATGAGTTGGCAGAGATGGCCCGTCAGGACTCTATCAAGCAGGCTCAGCGTGAGCGTATCGATGCTGATCTCATTCTGGAGTATACTGTTGAATTCTATATGAGTGCAAACTCTTACGATGGTGCACCTGTCAAGATTGATATGGATGCTATTGCACAGGAGTTCGGCGTAGATAAGAATGCTTTGGGTAAAGCTCTTAACGGCGATGGCGGCATTGACGTCACTGGTTTTGCCATCGAAGGTTCTACCCATGCCGACAATATGACCTCTTCTAACTCAGGTGCCTACTGGGGCCACTGGTGGGACAAAGACGGAAACGTGAAGGACTGGGGTGAGGATGCAATGGTCTTCGCAGAGTTCTATTATGATGAGGAGAAGGGTGAGGGAACCTTCAACGTAGGTCAGTATCCAGGTCATCTGGTGGCTAATCAGGAGGTAAAGTTCATCGAGGCCATGAAGTATCAGGACAAGCGTGTGGCTATCGTCATCACTGCTATTGCCCGTGAGCGCGGCGAGGTTCAGGGTGGCATCGTTGGCACTCAGGAACTCACACTCGCTACAGCTCCTAATGACGCTTACGCTACTGTACCAGTTCCAGGATTTGATGCAGCTAAGGTTCTGAGCGACCTTGGTGCTGGCTCTTGGAGCGATGTAAGTTGGGTATCTACCAATGCAGAAGGTGGCTACGAGCAGGAGTACAATGCAGATCCTGCACCTGGTTTCTGGTACGACAAACTTGGTTTCAAAGGAGCTTGGGGCGACAATGCCAGCGTTTTTGTTCTCTTCAATGCCGACGAGCAGGCTATCCTCGTAGGTCAGATGCCAGGTCAGATGACTGCCGGTAGCAGTGTTGATGTAGAGTTCGATGCAATGTATGGTGATAAGATTGAGAAGATCATTATCCATGTTGTGATTTCTGCCTATCAGGATCCTGAGACGGCTCCAGAAGGTGAACCTGCTTCTATCGAGAAAGACATCACTCTGACAAAGACATACGATGCTGATTGGGGAGCAACAGAAGAACTCGACGTGAAGGAAGAACTGCGCCAGGCCTTCAAAATGACTACCTATCAGATTTTCTCAGCCCTAAAGAGCGGTGAAATGAAGATGTGGGTAAATGAGATAGGTAACATGGCTAACGAGGAGACTGGTGCTCCTGCCTACACCGGTGAGGCTCCAGGTTGGTGGCTCAATGCTGAGGGCGCTCCTGTAGCTTGGGGTGCTGAGGCTGTAGCCTATGTTTTCTTAGGTATCTCTGAGGAGTCGCTGGCATTCTATGGTGGCAACCATCCCGACAACTGTACGCCTGCCGGTGCAAACATCAAGACCAAGTACATCATCGAGTACAAAGGAACAACTGCAACCTATAATATCACCTTCGATATCAAGGCTGCTGGTGCACGTAAAATGTAAATGAATACGATTATGAAAATAAATGTTTTTAAACACTTCTTTCTGCTTGCAGCAATGTTCACCATTGCTGCATGCAGCAGTGATAATGAAATAACCTATCTGACACCTACGGTGGCTGAGACCGAGATTAACGTGGAGTCGGATGTCACATTCTATGCTACTACGGTAGCTTCGCGTCAGGTTTGGAGTGCCACTGTAGAGAGCGGGGGTGAATGGTTGAAACTCATCAGCGCAAAGGGCGTGGGCGGTACAGCCGAGAAACTTAGTTTCGAGATGACTCGCAACGCCACAAAGAGTCCTCGTCAGGCCCTTATCAACGTAGCGTGTGGTACAGCTTCTACTCAACTGAAGGTGACACAGGGACCTTCGGCTATTGAGATAATGGACGAGAGCGACGTGCCCAATTTCAACAGATACTACAAACCTCAGGAATTCGGTTCGATGGATATGCTCCGCAACGACTCTAAGTGGTCATTCTATCGCTACAAGCAGAGCAATCACTTCTTTGTGTTCTGGGAGGCTGGTTTCGGCGACGATCCTAATGCCGAATCTGTACCTGCAAATCTGCGTGTAGATATCGACGACTTGTTGGAAAAGGCTGAGCAGTTCTATAAGACCAATATCGACCGTCTTGGTATGGTGGTAACTGGTCAGGGTAAGAGTTACCTCGACGACTACAAGATGGAGATCTATCTGCTCTACCAGACAGAATGGCTTGCCACTGGTTCTGGCTACGACAATGTGATAGGTGCCCTCTGGGTTAACCCATCTACCTGTCAGCCTGTAGGCTCTACTATAGCTCACGAGATTGGACACTCTTTCCAGTATCAGACCTACTGCGACAATGTGCGCAATGGTGCTGCCAACGACTTTAAGTCAGGTTTCCGTTATGGTTACGAGGGTTCGAACGGTGGATGTGGATTCTGGGAGCAGTGCGCTCAGTGGCAGTCGTATCAGGACTATCCTGAGCAGGCCATCAGCGGTGGTTGGAACGATGTGTGGTACGGACAGTGCCATCGTCATTTCGAGCACGAGTGGCAGCGCTATGCCTCTTACTTCCTGCAGTACTACTGGACAGACAAACACGGTGACAAGACACTGGGTCGCATCTGGAACGAGTCGAAGTATCCAGAGGATGCATCGCAGGCATATATGCGCATCTTCGGCGTCAGCTACGACGACTACAAGAAGGAACTCTTTGCATATGCTCAGCGCTGCATAAGCTTCGACTTTGCAGGTATACGCAATCAGTTTACTACACAGAACGAACTCTATAAGACATCGCTCTATACACAGGACGGTTTCTATCAGATAAGCTACGAGCAGTGCCCACAGCCTACCGGATTCAACTTTATAAAGCTCGACGTACCCGTTGCTGGTACTAAGGTGAAGGTACAGATGGAGAATGTGGCTCCTGGCAGCAAACTTCCTGATGGTGATCCAGGTAATCAGGTTGATGGCGACTTCAAGGTGGTTGGCAACACGGCTACATATAATAATGTAGGTAACGACCAGGCGCTGGCTTACGGTTTCGTAGCACTGAAGGAGGACGGCTCTCGTGACTATAGCGCGATGAACTACACCGATGCTATTGGTGAGGGCGAATATACTGTACCTGTAGGTACCAAGTATCTCTATCTCGTAGTACAGGGATCTCCTAAGAGCTACCACCAGTGTCCTTGGGATGAGAAGGAAGAGACTGATATGCAGTGTCCTTATCGCTTCAAGATTAGCGGTACTGACCTCTTTGGCAACTTCTCTATCGACGAAACGAAGGATCCTACAGATGTGGAGTTCTCATATGATATGAATTGTAATGCAGCTTCAGCCGACTATGTACAGGGCACCATCCAGATATCAGGCAACGAACTGAAGAAACTGGCTCAGGCCTTTGTAATGCAGCCTTCGGTATTAAGTGGTGCTATACTGCCTATCGCTGCAAACACAACTGCAGAGCCCGCTGAGGGCAAGATAGCTCTTGGATTGCTCCAGCCTGACGGAAGCATCAATTACACCTATACCGCCAATGCCGGTTTCTACTGCAAGGCCGACGGTTCACAGGGCTCATGGGGTGACAACGACCCGCTCTGGTTCGAGTACGACAAGGACAGCTTTATCCTGACCTATGGTCACAAGCCGGGTTGCTCAGTCGCTGGTACTAAGTACACTATCAAACCAGTACTGGTGTATACCAAGGGTGGCAAGCAGTATAAAGCCACGTTCACACTGAATATGCAATTCTAATTTTTTCGATATTCTAAGATGAAGAAGTTTTTTCTTTCGAGTTTGGCGGTTCTGTTGATGGTTGCCTGTTCGTCGGGAAGCGATGTGCCGGAGCCAAGCCCCGTTGTACCTACGCCGTCGACAGTTGATACAACTAAGGTAGATACTTCAAAAACCGATCAGAATCCTGTTGCGGTGAAGTTTGCTGCCAAGTATCGAGTGGCAAAGATGCAGATTACAACGGATGGACAGCAGGCTGTCGACTCGAAAGAGAAAACCGATTATCGCAATTGTACGATTAAAATAGAGAGTGATACGGCAGCATGGAACTACGAGGGCCGTGGACGTATACGCGGCAGAGGCAATTCTACATGGCTCTGGTATCCCAAGAAACCATACCGTATTAAACTCGACGAAAAGGCATCTGTACTTGGTCTTGATGCTAATAAAGACTGGGTGCTGCTGGCCAACTATCGCGACCCAACCCATCTGATGAACACCTTTGTGTTCGAGATGGGGCATGGGTTGAATATGCCATTTACCAATCATACACGCTATGTAGAGGTTACGCTTAATAGCGATTATATCGGTCTGTATCAGTTGACGGAGCAGATAGAAGTAGGAAAGAGTCGTGTGGATATTGGTAAGAAGAAAGGATGGTTGCTGTCGCTCGATGTCGACGACGGCCCTGCTGAGGCTCCAACCGCAGGCGACAATTTCTGGTCGCAGGTATACCGTATGCCAGTATGTGTAAAGAGTCCTGAATCTGAGGATTATGCTACCCCCGAAACCCTATTAGATGATGCAAAACAGGCACTTGGCGACCTTGAAAACGTAATACATAGTCACGACTACGAAGCACTAAAGAAGGTGATGAATGTGCAGTCGATGATTGACTATCTGCTGATTCAGGAGTACGTTTACAATGTCGAAGTGGCCGCACCACGCAGCATCTATCTTCATAAGGATAAAGGTGATGCCCTCTGGACCTTCGGCCCTCTTTGGGACTTTGATGCCGGATTCGACTTCGACTGGGGACATATGTACGATGGCCACGGATATTTCGCTGATTATCGCGAGACGGTGCTCGGTACCGATCCTGCCAGGCACATCAGTAATTACGACTATGTATCAAGTTTCTTCACCGATATGTGGAAGAACAAGGAGTTTGTTAGTGATGTCAAAGCACGCTGGAAGCAGATACGTCCTCGTGTCATCAGCGAGTTCTGGGCAGAGACCAAGCGCTATGCCGATGCTGCTGCCGAGGCGATGGAACGCGATGCCAAGCAATGGCCCATCGACAGGAAACACGCTACAGAAATCAATCGAATGGAGAAATGGCTCAACTCAAGAGCTGTTTATATGGACAATATTGTAAGCAACTATCCAAGTGGAAACTGATATGAAACGAATAATACTATTGGCATCGTGCGTATTTGCAAGCTATACAGCATTGCACGCCCAGAAGAAGATATACATCCCTGAGGACCTGGGAAAGATGGATTTGCAGGCTGATACCTCACAGTGGTCGTTTAAACGTAGTATCGAGACCGATGACTTGATATTGATGTGGGAGCGAGGTTTTGGCAGCGATACAAGCAATCCGCCGATGCTTGAGGGCAAACCTATGAGTTTCAACCTCACTAATTTACGTGACCGTGTACAGGAGTTCTATCATTTTTTCCGTGATACATTGGCTTTTACCCGACCAGGGTCGAAAGCCGATAAATACAAGATGATGGTGATGGTTAATTACTCGCTCGACGGTACGGCCTATGGTGGCACCTACGATAACTTTATTGGTGCTCTCTGGGTGGCTCCCAATCGCATACAGGACACTAAGATGAACTGTATGGCTCACGAACTGGGACACTCGTTCCAGCTACAGATACCTGCCGATAGTGTAGGTGACGCATGGGGAGGCTCAGGTTTCTTCGAGATGACATCGCAGTGGATGCTGTGGCAGGTAAATCCCGACTGGCTCACTGACGAGAATTACCATTTCGAGGCATTCAAGCAGCTCACCCACAAGGCCTATCTGCATCTCGATAATATCTATCACTCGCCCTTTGTTATCCAGTGGTGGAGCGATTTGCACGGGCGCAAGTCGATAGCCGAACTGTATCGTCAGGGTAGGATAGGCGAAGATCCTGTGATGACCTATAAGCGCATGTACAATATGAGTCAAAAGCAGTTCTGCGACGAGATGTTCCGCGGCTATCAGCATCTGGTAAACTTCGATTTCAACCATGCACGTAAAGAGACCCGCCAATATGCCTGCACATTCGATACCGAACTTGAAGGCGGAAAGTGGCTGCGCCCCAAGAACTATCCTGAGGAATACGGATTCAACGCCATCAAACTAGATGATAAGGTAAACCTTAATGCCAGAAAGTTCAGACTGAATTTACAGGGCGATAACCTGCGTTATGGTTTTGTAGGCATAACTACCGATGGCCAGTCGGTATATAGCAATGTGAATGCCACAGAGTTCGTCGTACCAAAATCAAAACGCCTTTCTCACCTCTATCTCATTGTGATGGGAGCTCCTTTGCAGCACCATCAGATACCGATGCCTACCGACGAAAATTATAAAAATCCACAAAATCTTTTGGTGTTTCCATATAGTTTTCGTATTTTTGCCACCCGATGAGAAATATATTGCTACTGATGGTGTGTTTGCTTGGTATTCTGACTTCAGAAGCCAAAGCCGACTATAGTTTCCGCAATCTGACCATGAACGATGGTTTAACGGCTAACGCAGTACGCAATATAGTTCAAGATAAGAATGGTTACATCTGGTTTGGTACCGACAATGGCTTATGTCGTTATAACGGTAGGCAAATGGTTCCTTTCCGTATTAAAGAACTCGGCATCAATCAGTATATCTCAGCCCTGCTATCATCCGAAAACGGTTTGTATGTTGGCACTGATAAAGGCGTTTTCTTTATCAATTTCGAACTTCAAAAGTACGAAAGGCTATCTATGGATATTAATTCCACGGTGACTTATCTCTCGTTCGATAAGGATGGTGCATTGTGGGTGTCAGTAATGGGGCAGGGAGTTTGGCAGTATGTGTTTAAAACTGGTCAGACAAAGCATTACGACATTAATGAAATACAGAATGCTGTGGCTCAGGTGTTGGTAGACAACAGTAACCAGGTGTGGGCTGTAACCAACTGGGCAACGCCATCAGTTTATCGCCTGAACCGTTTGCATAATCAGTTTGAACCGGTTAGTCTTAGTTTTCCTTCCATGTATAACTCGCTCCGCATGCTACAAACCAAAGATGGTAGGATGTGGCTTGGAACGTGGGAGCAGGGGCTGTTGCTGATGCATAGCGACGGTCGGGTAGAGCAGGTGCTTAATCCGCAATCGTCGAAGGTAGGCTGGCACATACATACCCTGTATGAACAGACCGATGGGAACATCTGTATAGGTTGCGACGATGGTATGATAATACTGAATACCAAAACGCGGGAGTGGCAAAAGTATGGCGATCGATTTGTGTATGCCATCACTACCGATACCGAGGGCGGCATGTGGATAGGTACATTCTATAACGGTGTGAGATATGTCTCGCCTGTAGGCAAGCGATTCGACGGCTTTTCGATGGCCGATGGGCTTACAGGCAATGTTATTTCGCGCTTTTGCGAGGACCGTCAGGGGCGTGTGTGGGTTGGTAGCGACGATGGCGGACTGATGTGCTACTCGCCTAAGGAGCAACGTTTTGTCGGCTATCCTCATCAGGATGTGTTGTCAAAGCGCAATGTGCATGCTCTTACTCTTGATAGCGATAATAACCTGTGGATAGGCACATATACCGATGGCGTAATGGTATTAAACCTGGCAACTGGCCGACTGCGACAATACACACAGACATCGGCTGTTAATAGTTTGGATAACTCCAGTTCCTATGCCATTCATCTCGATAAGCATGACCGTATATGGGTGGCTACGATGGAGGGCTTGAATCTCTACGATAAGAAGCAGGATGCGTTTGTGCGTGTAGGCAAGACCCACGCCATCACCATCGATATCGATGAGGATAAGGAGGGTAACCTGTGGCTTGCTTCGCAGGGCGAAGGCCTGTGGCTTTATAACAGCAAAAGCCGTAAACTAAAGAACTATCGTACTGAAGATGCCACTGATGTCACGTCTTTGCCCGATAATCAGGTTAACTGCTGTATGATTGATCAGAGTGGCAAAATGTGGATAGGTACATTTGCCGGTCTATGCGTGTACGATAAGCAGCATGATAACTTCCGTCGTATCCCGCTAGATGTGCCCAGCCAGAATATTCTCAGTGTGATTGAGGATAACGGAGCTTTGTGGATTGCAACCGACAGAGGCATTGTAAAGTATGCACCTGAAGAGGGAGTACAGCGGTTTACGCTACACGACGGTCTGGTTTGCGAGCAGTTCCAACCCAACAGCGGGATGAAAGCTAGCGACGGGCGCGTTTATTTCGGAACAACAAACGGATTCAACAGCTTCTATCCCTTCCAAATTAAGGCCAACAGCGTGATGCCTCCAGTATATGTTACTTCACTAGAGATACTGAATCACGAGGAGCGAAATGCCGAAGGGCAGCCCATCGACCTGACACTGGCCAAGGAGATTACCATTGGCTATAGCGACTCGAAGATGATTACCTTGTCGTTTGCATCGCTTAGCTATTGCTCGCCCGAGAAGATACAGTATGCCTATATGCTCGAAGGTTTCGACCGCGATTGGAACTACGTGGGTAATCAGAATCGCGCCACCTATACCAATCTGCCTGCAGGCACCTATACCTTCCGCGTAAAAGCCACCAACAACGATGGTATCTGGTCGGACAACGAGGCTGAACTCAAAATAATAGTGGAGCCACCGTTCTGGTGGAGTTGGTATGCTAAACTATTCTATCTGTTACTTATGGTAGCAGTCGTTTACTATTATGTGCAGATGCAACTTAAACGAGCCGAGCGCCAGCACCAGCATGAATTGCAGCTATTGAACGAACAGAAAGAGAAAGAGGTACGCGAGGCACGACTGAACTTCTTTACGATGATTGCCCACGAGATTCGTACCCCGGTGTCGCTGATTATCGGCCCCTTGGAGAAATTGATGAAGCAAGGCTCCCCAACGGCCGACTTGAAGGTTATCGACCGCAATGCCCACCGCCTGCTGGAGTTGGTAAACCAGTTGCTCGACTTCCGCAAGGTAGAACAGCAGAGCCTGGTAATGCACTTTGCCCCGCACAATATCTACCAGTTGATGGTGTCGGTTAGCGAGCGTTTTGCACCCACCTTCGAGCAGAATGGTAAACAGTTCACTGTCATCTATCCCGATGAGCACTTCACTGCCATTGTCGACAAAGAGGCTATCATTAAGACCGTCAGCAACTTGCTTGCCAATGCTAATAAATACACCAAAAATCAAGTGCAACTATCGTGTGTCGAAGATCCTGATGGCGAGCAATTCCGCATCAGCGTGAGCGATAATGGTGTGGGTATCCGCGAGGAGGATCGCCAGCGCATCTTCCAACCTTTCTTCCAGGCCGAGGGTAATAAGCCTGGTACTGGCATAGGACTGAACATAGTGAAGAATATCGTCGATCAGCACCACGGCGATATTAGTGTAGAGTCAGAATTAGGCGTAGGCAGTACCTTCACCATTGTTCTGCCCGTAAGCCAGACAGAAACAGAAAATATTGAGCCCGAAAAGTCGTCGGCCCCCACGATCATCGACGATCACTCCGCCCCAACCCTGTCACTCGACACTGCTATTCACCATCACCCTTCACCTATTACCCAACACCAGACTATATTAATTGTCGACGACTCTGAAGATATGCGCCAGTTCCTCGAAAGCAGCTTCAGTGATAATTATGCCATCGTGACCGCGGGCGATGGTATCGAGGCACTCCACCTGTTGCAACAGCATCAGATAAGCATCATCATTAGCGATTGGATGATGCCACGAATGGATGGTGCCGAATTCTGTCGTCGCGTACGTCAGAATCCGCTCACAAGTCATATTCCTTTTGTGATGCTTACTGCCAAGACCGACGACGATTCTAAGGTAGAGGGTATGGACGTTGGTGCCGATACTTACATCGAAAAGCCTTTCTCGGTGCAGTATCTCGAAGCCTGTATCCGCAACATCCTGCAAATACGTCGCCAGCTGATGGAGAAATTCTCTACTCAGCCGCTTGAACCCGTTACCGAGATAGCGCAGAACCCTACCGACAACGAGTTCCTCACCAAGATGAACCGTATTATTGAGGAGAACTTCTCCAATTCTGAATTAAATGTTGATTTCCTCGCTGAGCGTCTCAATATCAGTCGTAGCGGTCTGTTTGCAAAAATCAAGACTCTGGCCGATGTAACGCCCTGCGAGATGATACAGATTGTGCGCCTGAAGCGTGCCGCCCAACTGCTGCACGAGGGTGGACACATGGTTAGCGAGGTAGGATATATGGTAGGATTCTCCAATCCCTCATATTTCTCAAAGTGCTTCCAAAAGCAATTCGGCATCCGTCCTGCCGATTATATGAAAAAAACAAATGAAAAATAATAATGATTAGATGTATGATGTTGGTAGCAGCCGCCATGATGGCTGCAACGAGCCTGCAGGCTCAGACGGAGCGCTCTGATGAGTTCAGAGCCAAGTATGAACTGAAAGAGGTGGTGGTGATGAGTCGCCACAATATCCGCTCGCCGCTGACGTCGGGAGGCGCTGCCTACATGCGAGTGACACCTTACGAATGGTTTAAGTGGACATCGCCCAGCAGCCAACTGTCGCAGCGTGGCGGTGTGCTCGAAACGGAGATGGGCCAGTTCTTTCGTAAGTGGATAGTCAGCACAGGACTGCTGCCCGACAACTACCGTCCGGTTGACGACGAGGTGCTGTTCTATGCCAACTCTCGCCAGCGCACGTTTGCCACGGCGAAGTATTTCTCTGCCGGATTCCTGCCTTATGCCAATGTGGAGATTCAGCATAAGTACGACGAGGACATAATGGACCCTGTGTTTAAGCCCCAGTTCACTAAGATGAACGACCAGTACCGCCAGCAGATTATCGCTGAGATGAATGCGATGCATGGCGGCCCGCAGGCGTGGATGCAAAGCGTGCAGCCCATACTGACGCAGGTGGAGGAAATCATCGACATGGCACACTCGCCCGCTGCGCAGAATGACACGACACACTTCTGGTACAACGATACTCAGTTCAAGATAGAGAAGGGCGACGAGCCGAGGATGACGGGCGGCTATACGCTGGCCAACAGCGTGGCCGACGCACTGGTGCTGCAGTGCTACGAGAGTGAGAGCATGGCGGCCTTCGGCCATGAACTGACAGAGGAGCAGTGGCGGGCTGTCTGCGGTATCAAGGAGGTGTACGATGGTCTGCTCTTCACCACCCACAGCGCCGCCGTCAACCTGGCCTATCCCTTGGTGAGCCGCATCCGCGAGGAACTGCACCATGACGGTCGCAAGTTCACGTTCCTCTGTGGTCATGACAGCAATCTGGCCAGCATCAGCGCGGCCTTGTACCTGAACCTTCCGAAAACAGACCATGCATTGGAGGTGCGCACGCCTATCGGGTCGAAACTTGTATTCGAGAAATGGAGCAACGGCAGCGAAGACTATGTCGCCATCAATCTGGTCTATCCTAAATACACCCAGATGCATGTCCGCAAGCTGCTCTCGCTTGAAGAACCGCCGATGGTTCAGCCCGTAACTATCGAGGGGCTGACAGCCAACAGCGACGGACTCTACCGCCTAGCCGACCTAGACGCCCGTATGGCTGGGGCGATGGCTGAATATGATGCCATCGAGGACGTAACGACTGCCGTACCGGCAGCAACTCGCACCGCCACCACCGGCGAAGGTCATTTATATACGCTCAGTGGAACACCAGCCAACGCTTCTACTCGTGGTGTAGTAATCAAAAACGGCAAAAAGAAGATAAATTAATGTGTTGTGAATGGACTCAGTACAATACATAACGTAGTGATCAGTGCGTTTTTCCAGATTTGAAACATATTTTTCCGCCAGTGAGACATCTATTTCACTGGCGGATTGTATCTTTGCAGCATAAAAACGGGTACTAATGCTAAAGAAAGAATAAGAACATGAAGCGAGAACTGACATTCAGAAATGAAGAGCAGGAGTTGGTACGCGTTGCAGAGTTCATGGAAAATGTCTGCGACGAATTACAGCTTGACATGCATGTGAGCATGAAACTGCAAGTGGCTATAGAAGAGATGGTGACCAACGTCATCTTCTATGCTTACCCTGAAGGTACCAGCGCCGACATCACACTCTCTGCTGAGTATGAGGGCAATGAACTTACCTTCGTGCTATCAGACACGGGCAAGGCCTTCGACCCTACCGCCAAGGAAGATGCCGACATCATCGCCAACCCCATGGACCGCGAACAGGGCGGCATGGGCATCCTCATCGTGAAGAATATCATGAACGAGGTGAGCTATCAGCGCCTGGGCGACACTAATCAATTGACAATGAAGAAAAAACTCTAGATAGACTATATGAAGAAGTTTTTATTATTGGGGGCAATAGCAATGTTAGCTATACTACCTGCCAAGGCACAGAGGGATAAGTTCATTTTCACTCCGCAGTGGACTGCCCAAGCACAATTTGCGGGCTACTACATAGCTAAGGACAAGGGATTTTACAAGGAGACTGGCCTCGACGTAGAAATCGTTCATCCATCAGCCACAGAGACTCCGATGTCTCGAATCCGCAAGAACAAGAGTCAGGCCACTACTATCCAGCTGTGCGAGGCTATGCAGATTATCGACGATGGTATACCTTTGGTAAATATTCTGCAGACATCAATGAACAGTGCTATTGTAATTGTCTCGCGTCGCGACGAAGACCCGCTGAAGCAGAAGGGGATGAAGGTTGGAATATGGAGTGCAGGATTCGCACAACTCGCTATATGCATGAGCATTAAGGACCACCTGAACTACGAGTGGATACGCTTTGCCACAAATATCAACCTGTTTATATCAGGAGCCATAGATGCTACCATCGCCATGAGTTATAATGAGTACTATCAGCTGGCTCAAGCCAGTGTAAAGCTTACCAATAAAAACGTATACCGCTTTTGCGACCATGGTTACAACGTACAAGAAGACGGCGTATATATGACCCGCGATTACTACATGAAGCATAAAGATCAAGCCCGCCGGTTTGCCGAAGCCAGCAAGAAAGGTTGGGAGTATGCAGCCAATAATCCTAAGGAGGCCTTGGATATCGTTATGAAATATGTCAGTCGCGACCATATAGGTACCAACCGTGTAATCCAGGAACTTATGCTTAATGAGATACTGCGACTTATGGTTGACCGAGAATCGAAAAAGCGCGAGTATCGCCTTCGCCCCGACATGGTAAAGCAGGCTAGCTATCTTATGCACCAGAACCAGATGCTAAGTCGCAAGATAACATACGAAGAACTTTTAGCCCAGTAGAAATATGACGAAGAAAAACTTGAAAGACAAGAAATGGTCACTCTCTACGAGACTCAGTCTCTGGATAGTACTATTTGCTGCCATAATCCTCATCACCTCGCTCGGATTCTTATTCTCCGAGTCGCGTAAAGCCGTGCACGAGGAGGCCATTAACCGTGCCACAACGACACTCGATAACACCGTGCAGCGAGTAACCAACATGCTCAACTATGTAGAGGTGGCCACAAACAACACCGACTGGCTCCCCACTCGCCACCTCGATGCACCCGACTCAATGTTTGTATACAGCCATCGCATTCTTGTTAACAATCCCGATATCAACGGATGTTCTATCGCCTTCGAGCCATACTATTTCCCAAGTCGCGGAAAATATTTCTCGGCATTTAGCTGTAACGTCGGTGATAGCATAGAGACTATTCAGGAGGGCAACGACCTCTATGATTATTTCGTCATGGACTGGTATCAGCAATGCAAACTGCTCGACCGCGCTGTGTGGACAGAGCCTTTCATTGACTACAATCCCAAGGGAGTATATTCAAAAGACATGATTGCATCTTACTGCAAGCCGATGAAGGACAGTAAGGGACAATACGTAGGCACCATATCAGTTGACCTTTCGCTCAAATGGCTGTCGCAGACTATATCAGCCGTTAAGCCCTACCCCAATTCATACAGTATCATGGTGGGTGCAGGTGGCACATACTTTGTTCACCCCGACTCCACAAAACTGTTTTACCAAACCATCTTTACCGAAACTTTGATGCATGAGGATACTGCACGCACAGCCCTCGGTCATGCCATGCTCAATGGCGAAGAGGGAATGAAGCAACTCAAGGTCGACGGAAAAGATTGCTACGTGTTCTACAAGCCACTAAGCACAACAGGATGGAGCGTAGCCATTGTTTGTCCCGAGAGCGATATCTTTGGCGGCTACTATCGTCTGTATCGCGCCGTTGCCGGTATTATCATACTTGGATTGCTTGTTATGTTCACCATATTCAGTCGCATTATCCGCAACGAGATACGCCCACTTAAGCGACTGTCTCAACAGGCAGGTATCATCGCCTCAGGAAAATTCGACGTAGAGCTTCCCGACGATTCGCGAAGCAGAGAGATTCACGATCTTAGTCAGTCGTTCACTGGCATGCAGAAGTCGCTTGTAACATACATCGACGAGCTGAAGAATACTACCGCTTCAAAAGCTGCCATCGAGAACGAACTTAAGGTGGCCAGTGATATACAGATGAGCATGGTTCCACGTATCTTCCCGGCCTTCCCTAGCCGTAGCGACATCGATGTCTATGCATCGATGACACCCGCGAAGGAAGTAGGCGGCGATCTCTACGATTTCTTCATTCAGGATGAGCAACTCTACTTCTGTATAGGCGACGTAAGCGGTAAGGGTATTCCTGCTTCACTGTTCATGGCTGTTACCCGTAACCTCTTCCGCATCTTCGCCCAGCAAGGGCATACCCCCGAGGAAATTGCCACACAGATAAACATTTTCCTCGCTAAGGATAACGAACGAGGCATGTTCGTAACTATGTTCATCGGTATGATCGACTTAACCACAGGCAAGCTCTCATACTGTAACTGCGGACATAATCCTCCTATTATCGACGGTAAGTTCCTCGACATGAAGTACAACAACCAGCCGCTTGGTCTTTGGGAGGACGATCCGTTTGAGGGAGAGAGCATCGACAATATCTGTGGTCGTCAATTACTAATCTATACCGACGGACTGAACGAAGCCGAAAACCAGCAGCAGCAGTTGCTAGGCAACAAGCGTCTGCTGGAACTGATGGCCGACGCGCCAAGTCTCAACTCCCATCAGGTCATCGACATGCTGAAGGAAGCCGTAGAGCAGCACCGCGCCGGAGCAGATCCAAACGACGACCTAACCCTGCTGTGCCTGAGACTAGCACAGAGATAGCCCATCCAGAGCATGACTAAACCTCCCCGCCAGTGCAGACTGACGGGGAGGTTTTAGTTTTTGATGTTACCTTAGAAAGAAAATCACGTTTTTATACGCCACAACCATATTCCTGCATCACCTATGCAACATTATAATGTCGGCTTTGCCTTATTGCAATAATCCTTAAATGTTCTTACAGGCATTGATGTACCCCATGCGGCTCCATCCTCCTCAGAGAATTTCAAGGCCACTATAGGCAGATAGCAGGGACAAAGGTACAAATTTTATTCGTAAAATTATCTTCTAATTAGAAAAAAAGTAGCAAAAAGTTTGGAAAATAAGCGAAATCTACCTTTCTTGGCAGCCAGAACCATAGACGCGTTCCATTTTTGTAGTTGGGGTATCCCAAATAGGAAGAAGCTATCAAATTCGTGGCAATTCTTTTTTACAAGTCAATTTGCACAAAATTGAAAAAAGTATCACTTCTTAGTATAATCGTCTTATAATCAGCAAAAAAAATCGAATGAAATTTTTAAATTATCTATCACTATTTTATGACTAAATGCAAGAGTTATTGTAAAACGCTTGCATTTGGCTTTAAATATTAGTATCATTACGATTACGAAAGGAACTGGCGTTGAACTAGTAAGGAGGTTGACTAAAATATGTTATCAGCATAAGCGCTCTAACAAAGAATCTGTTTTCAGAGTCGAAGAGATATAATACTAAAAAGTAAAACAAGTTGTTTTACTATGCATCAGATAGCTTTATCAATGGTAAAAGATAGCTATTTAGAAAGTAAAACAACTTGTTTTACAGCGAGTGACAATAGTGACAGATGTGTAATATCTGTCACTCTGCTTAACAAGTTAATAATAAATTGATTATAAACAAAAGTGACAGATTACTCACACTTTCCAGCCAGCATCATGCGTGCGGCGGCGGGAGTGTTGGTAGCAGTGATGTCGGCGGTGTTGACAGTCTGCTGTGTGCCGACGATATTGAACTGCAGGGTGGCTCCATCTGTGCGAACGTCGATGGTGACTGGTGCACCCATCACGAGGGGCAGGTTGATGTCGCCATGACCAGCTGGAAATCCGCATAGTACGGGGATGTGGTACTGAGCCAAGAGGTCGTGAAGCATAGCCTCGACGCTGATGGTATTTCCATCGCCATCCTTAAACTCGGTGCCGCAGTCGGTAAACTCGCCCAAAATGATGCCCTTGCAGCGATCTAGCACACCGTTCATCTGTAGGATACGCATCTGGCGGTCGATGTTGTGCATAGACTCCTCGACCTCTTCGACAAACAGGATGAGATCATTGCCCATAGTGGCATCAGCTTGCGATCCGAGGTTGGGTGCAAAGGTGCAGATGTTGCCACCAACGAGTACACCACTGGCTGTGCCGGTGATGTTTTGTGAGTGTGCAGGCACCTCGTAGCGGGGAACCAAGCCCAGCAAAAGGTCGCGCATCAGGGTGCTGGTCTCGTCGGTACCGCCCTTGGCCAGGAACGAGCTCATGGTGCCGTGGATGCTCATCACACCGGCGCGGTTCCACAGTCCGTGCAGAGTAGAGATGTCGCTGAAGCCTACAATCCACTTGCCAGCAGCCTTCAACTCGTCAAGTGCCAACTGGTCGATAAGCTGGATGGTGCCATATCCGCCACGATTGCAGATGATTGCCTTGATGGCAGGGTCGTTTAGTGCCCAGCGGATGTCGCTGATACGCTCAGCTACTGTGCCGGCATATTTGCCGTCGACCACCTTACCCACATTGGGACCGATGACAGGCTCGAGACCCCACGAGCGCAGCACGTCGGCAGCTTTCTCTACGTTTTCCATCGGGGTGAAGTACGAGGGAGAAATCAGTGCTACACGGTCGCCTGTCTTAAGATAGTCAGGCTTGGCGCAGCTAATTACTATCGTTTTGTCAGGAGTCGGCATTGGAATATTGTCATCGTTGTCGCACGATGTAAGCACGCTAGAGCCGCATACAGTAAGGATGACGGCCAGCACAAATAATATGTTTTTCTTCATTTATCTAATGTTTTGTGAACATCGAGGCAATGATGTTAAAATGGTGATACACTCTGCCTGTCAGGTTATTCTGCGCCGTGACGCTCATTATACCCATCAAGGCAGAGAATATCACTCAGCAAAACTTTCTCATGTATATTATTGGTCAATTAGAACTTATAGCGCAGACCAGCACAGAGGTAACCCTTCTCGCCTACTCCAGCCTCGACAAATCCACGAACCTTGCCACCAAACTCAAGACCGAGGGCTGTGGCCTGGAACATAAATATGGTGATAGATTCGTCCTTGAAACTGGGATCTTGAGCCTTAGCAGCATCGCTGGGAGTGAGAGATACGAACATAGCACCGGCAGAGAGGGCTGAATACATGCCGAAACTCTTCTTGCGAAGCCAGTTGAACTTGACCGACGGCATGACGGTGATGAACTTCTCGCTGAAATCCTCATTCTTGGTCTTCTCGTTTTCGGCCTTACATCCTGCAATTGAAGCAACACCACCTACAGCCACAACTGGCGAAACGTGGTAGTAGTACTCTACACCTACTGGGCCCCAGAATGAACCCTGGTCGCCAACAGAAGCAGCAAGACCGCTTGTAACAAACGAGGCAACATTAGAGATTGACTCTATACCGTAGAATACACCGATTTCGTGTTTCTCGTCCTGAGCACTTACACTCATCGAAGCCATCATGGCAACGAGTATCAAAAAGATATTCTTTTTCATATTTACCATGTTTTAATTGTCATTGTGAGTCATGTCGAGCACCAACATTCTTAATACAATAGCAAACACCGCTATTGCAAAGATTAACAGAATTATCAGAACAACCTCCATATCCTCAACAATTTTTATCGTTTTTAATTTATTTTTTTGCTAGTGTGAGCCTCGTCGAGCGCCAGCAATTGTACAAGGATGGCAAGCACCAGTATGGTGAAAACCAACAGAATCATCAGAGTAGTTTCCATATATTAGAAGTAAACACCTACAGAAACTGACTTAAACTCAGGACCATAATTCTTCTTCATTACACTCATTGGAGAGTACTTGCAATAGAAGCCAAAGCTCTTGGCAACATGTACGATACCAATAAGATCGACTGTAAGAGGACGATACTTGAGACCGCGGGTACTTACATCTACCTCGTCGTCGCCTGTTTCATAATGATTATGTACGCGACCATAGACATTCCAATTGAGCTGGGCGCCAAGAGAAATGGCAAAGTTCTTGCTGAAACGCTGCTTAACAAGCACGGGCACAGAAAAACCGAAAGTATAGATGCTTGAAGACAACTCAGAGATATTACCATCGCGCTCGCCAACACCTACCTGCTTGTCGGCAACAACAAACAATTTATCGTGTCCGCTCAGGGTATAGTCGCGCAATGAAATACCTGCACCGGCAGAGAGTGTGGTCTTCTGATTCTTAAGTGTCCAGTCGTACTGTGCTACAGTCCAGCCAATCTCCCATGAACGAAATGGAGCAAAATCCAAACCATGAGTGCTAGTTGGGATATTCACGCCAATATTGAGGTGCATAGACCAAGCATCGTCCTCGTCGGCTCCGTTGGCAATCTTAACACCATTGTTTATGATAGTAGAATCATCGTCAACATTCTCTACTTCTACTGCAGCATTGGCTGTCATACCAATCAGCATAAATGCGAAAATCATTAGTTTTTTCATTGCGATAAGAATTTTATTATTTTCAATTTGCGTTTGATTTCGGTGGCAAAGGTACAACAAAAAGTCCGTACCCACAAGGGTACAGACAAATGGTCGGACGATTTCAGACAAATGGTCGGACAAAACGACGGATTGTCGGGCGAAACGCCAGGCTGTCGGACGACTATACGTTGTTTTGCGTCTGTTTATAAGTAGTTGGCGTCATGCCATACTTAGCGCGGAAATTACGTGTAAATGTGTCGGCACTGGTGAATCCGCTAGCCATACTAACCTGTTCAACGGTGAGGTCGGCCTTCTCGTTCATCAAGCGCACAGCATAGTCAAGACGCAACTCGCGGACGTATGCTGGCAGAGAAACGCTATCGCTGCCCTGCGAGAAGGCTGCACCGATGCGCTCCTTAGAGAGTCCGGTACGCTCGATAAGCGTCTGACGACCGAAGTCGGACTGCAGGAACAACTGTTCGCTCTCGATCAAATCGCGCAGGCAGAGGAACAACTGCTCGTCTGTGATAGCAGTGGCATCGGATATACTGATGCTTGCTCCCACATTGCTTGGCTCGGCAACAACTGCAGGGGCGGCAGTATTGTCAGGTTCTACAGGCTCTGTCTGAGGTTCTGCGGGTTTGACTGGCTCTTCAGCAGGCGAAGCTGCTAGAATCTGACGAGCCAGATTCTCCTGTTGGGCCTTCTTCAGGGCTCTATATTTCTCTTTATACTCTACTACCTCAGTCATCTGGCGAGCCATGATGCGGTTGCGACGCTGGGTGATACGCCACTGCAGGAACACATAGAGTGCAAAAGCCAAAACAAGCATAGCTACAGCGCCTAAGGCTAAGCTGATGGATGTTACAAAACGATTGCGGGCGCTCTGTTCTGCTATCTGGCGCTCCTTGCCCTGAGTATCATAGATGGTAGCGAGCTCAGCAGATTCGCTACGCTTCTGGCGGACAAGTGCAGAGTCATACACCTCGGATATCTGCATGGCTACACGGAGAGCAGAGTCGCGACGACCGGCGTTGTAGTTGGCACGAAACTTGGGCAGAAGGTTTCTGCCAATGGTCTCAAGGTCGTAGTCGTAGCCCCAGTCCTTGATAAACTGGTCCAGATGCATATAGTTATCAGCAGCCTCGTGATAGCGACGGGCAGCCACAAGATAATCACAACCATTGATGCGTCCTTCGACACTCTGTCCGAAGTCGGTATTCGAAAAGGCTTCATAATTACGATATGCCTCGGCCACCTGACCACGCATCTGGCACACTTCGGCACGGTGGAGATATACCAGGGCACGAAGCGTCTTCACCTCTTTTTCAATAGGCTTGGGCTGCTTCTCATAGAGAGTAACCAGCGAGTCCATGCGGTCTACCCATACTCCTGCCCCATCAAGTTTGTGATGGAGATGCGTAACAGCAATATTCTCAAGGGTTTGTATGCTGGCTGCAATACCGCGGTTAGTAGAATCGTTGGGTGTTTGCAATACCCACTTATAGGCCTCAGCATAGCTTTTTTCGGCCTCATCATGGCGCTCAAGCATCATCTGGGTTTCGCCAAGACACAGATAGAGCGTCTGCATTTCGTTTGGACGATTCGGACTATCAATCTCCTTCAACTTATCGATAAGACGGAGAGCGGTACGCATGGCATTATCATAATCGCGATCGGTAGTAAGCATGATGACGAGGTTGGTACCAGCGTGGATATACTCCCAGAAATCCTCGGCAGGAGGATTCTCGATAGCTACGACACGACGGAAGTACTCGATGCACTTATCCGCCTGTCCCATCTGGAAATAGGCTACACCACGATAGCCATCGGCACGTATCGGCGAGAGTTCGCCCATTTCGGCCAGACTATCGGTAACGGCAAGAAAATGCTGAAAATCGCCAGTAAACCTGGCTGCCAGCGCAATACTGTCGCCATGATTGCGTTCCAAGCCTGAGGAAATCTTTCCCTGTTTACCACTACCCTTACCATCACAAGCTGTGAACATGGCAAGGGTAATAATTACACCTATTATATATATACACCTAAATAATCTCATCACAATCAGTTTACCGGTGCAAAGATAAACAATATTTGAAAAACTAAAAAATAAAAACGAGTTTCATTGTGTAGTTTACCCTTGTTTTCTTGACGTAACCTATAAAACAAACGCTTTTTAACCCGACAAACTGTCTTTTATACGACCGATTGTCGGATTTATACGACGATTTGTCTGAAACCGTCCGACCATTTGTCTTAGCTATTGTGGGAATGATTTTTTTGCTTTACCTTTGCACTCGGAGAATTTAATCATTCCTTTCTTAAAAATTTAACATAACCTAATAATCAATTATCCTTTTGACAATACCCGCCGCAGCTAAACACCATGGAACGAAAAAAACAACAAGCTGCGGAAACGAGCCCCAAGCCAACTACAGGCCTGGGCTTTTTTTTATCAGAAACACAACTGTACGACAAAAAATCGGGGGATTATTTCGTTATTTCGAAATAATCTCCTATTTTTGCATTCAAAATAAAATTGTGATATGGCAAAGGAACAATCGGCAACTAAAGAGCGGCAGCGTACTGACCTGCGCGAGCCACGTAGATATAAGGTTACGATATATAATGACGACTTCACCACAATGGAATTTGTAGTGAAGATACTTACACAAGTGTTTTTTAAGAGCGAGGCCGAGGCTGAAGCACTGATGCTGAAGGTACACCATAGCGACAAGGCTGTGGTGGGAGTGTACAGCTACGACGTGGCAACATCAAAGGTGCGCAAAGCTACCACTATGGCCCGAGAAGAGGGATTCCCCCTAAGACTTACTGTTGAACCCGCTAAAGAATAAAGCCATGCCAGAGATAAAACAGACAGAACGTGCAGCCAAAGTATTGAAACTTACTATGGACTGCTGCAAGGAATACCGACACGAGTTTGTGATGCCCGAACACCTGTTGCTGGTACTTACCGACGACTTCAACTTCGAACGTGTGTTTGGCAATTATTCAGAGATACAAGTACTAGGACAGCGACTGGAAGAAAAACTTGACGAAGTGGAACAAGTGCCTGAAGGGCAGGATTACGCGCCGGAGGCATCGACACAGATGGGACAGTTGATAGAGTTTGCGTGCGGACAGGTTATCAATAGTAGTGCACGGGCACTCGACATACCACATCTGGTGATGGGGCTGCTGCATCTGTCCGACTCATGGGCAAGCTATCTGCTTAAAGGGGCATTGGGATTCAACGAGACAAACTTCATGAGCGAGTTGATAAGCGCATACGAGTTTAACGACAGACTGGAACAGGAAACGGGTGCAGGACCGCAGAATGCAGCATGGCGCCGACTGGTGACGTGCATGAACGAACTGTATAGCAACCACAACCCGCTGATAGGTCGTGAGGAGGAACTTGACCGAACAATACAAGTGCTATGCCGCCGCGACAAGAACAATCCTCTACACGTAGGCGAGCCTGGTGTAGGCAAGACTGCACTGGTGTGGGGATTGGCACGTATGATCGAAGAAGGCAACGTGCCCGAACGACTGAAGGGCAGCAAGGTTTACCAACTTGATATCGGTACGCTGCTGGCGGGCACACAATTCCGTGGCGACTTTGAAAACCGTATCAAACAGATAATGGACGGAATACAGGAGGAGAGCAACAAGAACATCGTGTATATTGACGAGATTCACACGCTGGTAGGTGCCGGAGCCACCGGTGAGGGCTCGATGGATGCATCAAACATGCTGAAGCCTTATCTGGAGAGCGGCAACATACGCTTTATCGGTTCGACCACCTACGAGGAATACAACCGTCATTTTTCGCGATCGAAAGGGTTGGTACGCCGATTCCAGCAGATTGACATCCCCGAGCCTACCCCCGAGGAGACCAAGCATATACTGCGCCAACTGCGCGAGCAATACGAGAAGTACCACGGAGTGACATACGACGAGGCCGCACTCGACTTTGCTGTAGACGCCAGTTATAAGTTTGTGAACGACCGATTCCTACCCGACAAGGCTATCGACCTTATCGATGAAGCTGGAGCGGCCCTGGAATTAAGAGAGAAGAATTCAGAATTAAGAGTTAAGAAGGATGACATCTCTGAGGTGCTGGCAAAGACCTGCAAGGTGGATGCGATGGCGATAAGCGACGATGAGGACACCGCACGACTTGAGACACTGGCACCACGCCTGTTAGACAAGATATACGGTCAAGACGAGGCAATCCGACAGGTAGTAGAATCGGTACAGATGTCGAAAGCAGGACTGCTTGATGACAATAAGCCATTGGCATCGCTGCTGTTTGTAGGACCGACTGGTGTGGGAAAGACTGAAGTGGCGCGTGTACTGGCTAGAGAACTAGGTATACAACTGCTACGATTCGACATGAGCGAATATACCGAGAAGCATACCGTAGCCAAATTAATCGGCTCGCCTGCGGGATATGTAGGATACGAAGACGGCGGACTATTGACGGACGCTATTCGAAAGACACCCAATTGTGTGCTACTACTCGACGAGATAGAAAAAGCGCATCAAGATATCTACAACATTCTGTTGCAAGTGATGGACTACGCCCGACTGACAGACAACAAGGGGCGCAAGGCAGACTTCCGCAATGTGATACTTATCATGACATCAAATGCCGGAGCACAGTTTGCGGGACAGGCTAATATCGGATTCACAGGCAACGTATCGCGCGGCGAGGCAATGCTTAAGCAGGTTAAGAAGACATTCAAGCCAGAGTTTATCAACCGACTGACGGGTACGGTGGTGTTTAACGACATGGATCGCCACATGGCAACACTCATCCTAAAAAAGAAGTTGGGCGAACTGCAAGAAAAGCTTACTGCCAAGCAGGTGGAAATGACGCTAAGCTACGAGGCTTTCAACCTATTGCTCGAAGAAGGATTCACTCGCGAGTATGGTGCCCGCGAGATGGACCGAGTGATAGCACAGCGACTAAAGCCCATGCTAATGCGCGAGATACTCTTCGGAAAACTTAAGCACGGTGGTTCTATTATAATAGGTACGCGCGATGGCAGTCTATCAGTTGGATAACGATCTGTGGTTTCCAGATCCGCACTTAGGTGAGGACGAAGGTCTTATAGCAGTGGGCGGCGATTTGTCAGTTGACCGACTGCTACTAGCCTACTCTAACGGTTTCTTCCCCTGGTTTTCGTTTAAGCACCAAGACGAGCCCTTATGGTATTGCCCCTTGCAACGTTTCGTAATCTTCCCAAGCGAGGTGCACATCAGTCATTCGATGCGCCAACTGATAAAAAAGGGCGAGTATCAAGTAACGGTAAATAAGAATTTTGAGGGTGTGATACGCGGTTGCGCCACGGCTCAAAAGCGGAACAAGGACGAAGGTGCATGGCTAGGACCGCAGATGATAGAAGCATACACAGAACTGCACAGACAGGGATTTGCCGCCAGTATAGAAGTATGGGAGGGTGAAGAGTTGGTTGGCGGACTGTATGGTGTAAACCTCGGTTCTTCGTTTTTTGGCGAGAGTATGTTCTCGCTGGTACCCAGTGCATCAAAGCTAGCCCTTATACACCTAGCGAGGATGTTCGAATCACTAGGGGGCAAACTAATAGACTGTCAGTTCGAAACTCCCCACCTTAAAACAATGGGGGGACGCTATATTCCCTATGAAGAATACATCCGAATAATCAAAAGCTAGAACCAATAGACGAAAAGTGTAGAATTACACTGTCTACGTACACAAATTCGCTGTGTTCGCGCACAATAGCTTGATGTATATCAAAAGAAAGGCACTTTTTAAAGGAAAGTGAGTAATATTTCTTTGCTGGTTGAGAAAATCGTCGTACCTTTGCAACGTCAAAAGACAAGAAGTTGATCTTCAATAGAAGCATAGAAACAATACAGAGGTATTAGTTAAGGTATAAGATTGATTGATTTAGGTTTTAGTTAGAGTTAATAGTTAGTTAGAATTTGGTTTTAGGTTTATTAGTTAGTTAAATTGGAGATAGGTATTTCTAAGGTGTTAGAAAAGAATTGTTAGTAAGGATAACAGAGACGCAGTGGTGACACTCCGTTTTTTCTCAGAAAAGGTTTTTAGTTATTCATAGATTGTTGGTGCCGCCCTCGAGTCGTTGATGACCCTTGAGCGGCTTTTTTTGCACTCAATCAAAGACTTATTTGTAAAGCTTAAGCTTGTCTGCCCAACTGCCACGGAACAGACGGGCAAGGAAAATGATGCCACGGAAGCTGAGTTCGATGGCCATGGCAGTCCATACACCACGTAAGCCCCACTTTGGTGCCAGTGATGCAGCCAAAGTAAGACGAACAGCCCACATACTACCCAGACTCATAATGGCGGGGATAATAGTATCGCCTGCACCCACAAAGATACCATTGGTAACGATGGCTGCTGCAAACATCGGTTCGGCCCATGCCTCAATACGCAGCACCTGCGCACCAAGCGTGATAACCTCGTCGACCGGCGACATGAGCGACATAAGCTCTGGAGCAAATATCCACATCATTACACCCATAAAGGTCATGACACAGATGCCAAGACATACAGACATGTGTGCAAACGAACGGGTGAGTTGTTTCTGCCCAGCACCTATACCCTGCCCTACCAGCGTGGTAGCAGCCTCGGCAATACCAAAACCAGGCATGTAACAGAGGCTCTCGACGGTGATGGCCAGAGAGTGGGCTGCAATAGCTATCGTGCCTAAAGGGGCAACGATAAGCGTACTTACCATCTGGGCAGATCCCATCAACAGATGCTGCAGCCCCATAGGGGCACCTATCTTAAAAGCTGTGCCTATGGTATCACTCTTGGGACGGAACGAGCCTGGACAACCAACGAGCGAAAGCATCTTAGACCGTACAAGTAGGAAATACATCATTAGACAGGCTGTGACCAGCATGGCGACACCGGTACCTATGGCTGCCCCCATCACTCCCAGGTCGAGTATATAGATGAAGAAGTAGTTGAACACCACATCCATCAGACACATGCCTATATTAAGTATGGAGGGTATCTTCATATTGCCCGAACACTTCAGCATCGATCCTGCCAGACCTTCCATCTGGAAGAAGATGCCACAAGCACCAAATATAGCAAAATATAGTGATGCATCGCGGGCTATCTCGGCAGTTCCACCCATCCAGTAAGGCAGGAAGGGACTAATGGCTACCGACACCGAAGATATAAGGAGTGCCCATACCATACAGCACACCAACGACTGGCGTAAAACACGACGGGCTGCATCGAAATCATTGGCACCAATGAAATGAGCTACCTGTACTGAAAAACCCATATTTGCCGCCGAAGCAAGTCCACCAAGTAGCCAACCGGTAGTCTCGACCAATCCTATCGAAGCCGAAGCCTTGGCACCAAGATGACCAACCATCGAGGCATCGATGAAAAACATGACGGTAGCAGAAATCTGAGCCAGAATAGAAGGTATACTCAAACTAACGATGAGCCAGAGTTTTTCACTCTGTGACATCGTACGGCCTTCACGAATATAGGAAAGCAACAGTTCACTATTCTTAACCTTCTTCATACTGTAGTTACGTCTGAAATCGAGTAGGAGGAAAATGAAGAAGTTTTCCTCCTACTTCATTTTCCGACCTCTCACACCACCGTACGTGCGGTTCCGCATACGGCGGTTCTTCGTT
>ONYZ01000126.1 GCA_900322175.1 uncultured Prevotella sp. | reverse complement strand
GACATGCCCAGGCGCGTAGAGTCCGCCGTCCGTCAAGGCATCGTCGGTCTCACCAACCGCACTTACTATTTCGAGTATCGTAACGGTTCACGCCTCATCCCGCCTGCTCTGCAACAGGCTATCCGTGACCTGTTCCGCACTAACGGATGGACGGAAGAAGTGAAATTTGACGGCTATGTAGAAGACTACGATTGGTAGACACATCAGCATAAAAATGAGCGAAATGCCTTATCGTTGACATTTCGCTCATTTATTTTCTCTTATAAAGTGATTCTTATTTTACAACCACCTTCTTACCTCCGATGATATAGATGCCACGAGGAAGTGACTTTAACTCATTGCGTGAACCTACCTTGACACCTTGCAGGTTATAAACCACATCATTCTCTACCTCACGCTGGATGGTGGTGATGCCTGTGGTTTGTTTGCTATAGTCATCGTTGTTGGTCAAATAGACATCGTCAACATATATTGTTCCGCCTCTTGACCAGAAGTCAATGATATACACTTTCGAAAGATCGAAGGTTACTTCGCTGAGTTTGACAACAGTCATCTTGCCAGAGAGGGCCTTAATATATTCGCCGGCTCCCCAGATGTTATTAACGGGGAAGATACGGATCTCTCCACCGATATTCTGTTCCTGCTGCAGCTTGACAACTAAATATTTGTAGCCTGAAATGTCAATGCCTTCTGGATATTTCCATCCAATTTGCCCGTAGGCAGCCATTGTAAAGGCACGTGTACTTTCATTGTAGCTGCAATTGTCCCAGATGGAAATTACATCACTCTGTTTGAACGAGAAGAAATCTCGAGCATTAACAGTCACATTAAAGGTCGTTTGATACTGCTGTCCCTTTTTGTCACTATAGGTGGCTGTTACCTTGGTGGAGCCTGCTGACAATCCTTTGATATAACCTGTGTTCGCAGATTTCCTGGGTATGACCGTCAGCATAGTTGGCCTTTAGTGAGATCAGCACGTTGGCACCTTCTTCTATCTCGATGTCGCCAGTAGCAGCTGAAATGCTTTGTATGGTATAGGCAGGACCTGTTTCTGCTTCGTCATCAGCATGAGGCCAATTCACGTTATAATACTCAGAATACCAATCCATACAGGCCTTTCCACAAGCTTCAGCCAGTCCGTCAAAAGCAGGATATGCGGTGTTTGTGGAAAGCAGTTTATCAATATCTAACAAACATCCTGTACCAGAAAGGGTCATGGAGATGTTTCCAAAATGATCATAGACACCTTTGGTGATATTACCCCATACCGATGTGCGGCCAGTAGCCCAGGTGCCATAGTTGGATTCTACCCAGTCACCATGTTCGTTGTAATGACCTGTTCCTGGCTTAAAGGGACTCCAGTCAATCTCTGTGATCATCACGGGATTGGTGTCAACAACGGGTACTTGGTTATGGAACTGCTCTATCTTACGTTGTGTGGCTGCGGGGACATCAGAAGCACTCAGGTTCTTGTCGTCGCATCCGTACCAGCCATTGTAGTCGTGTACGGCATAACCGATATTTTCACCTGTAATGGGATATTGGGCATAGCTGGTGTAGTTAGCCTGCCAACCTGTTCCAGGTACCCAAATGATGCCAGTAAAACCATTCTCGCGGATTTTGTCAACGATAGGCTGGAAGAAGTCGTGCAGAGCCTTGAGATCATCCTGGTTCTGAGCATTCTTGATACTTACGGGTTCGTTAGCCAACTCAATGCTGATTTGTCCTGCATGCTCCTTCACGAACTCATTCTGAGAGAAAAGGTTCCATATCTGCATCAGATACTGGTTGTAGTAATCGCCTACCTTCAAATCATGAGGACAGACACCCGGTGGGCGAACTACCACAAACATTCCGTGATTCATAGCCTTCTTGACCAGTTCCAAGTAAAGCGTAGGCAACCAATGCCTATAAAGTGTCTCGCTGAAATGCGAAATATCGGCCTCGCCTTCCACTACTTGTCCATTCGGGTCTATGGTCTTACCCTCAGCATTCTTCGTGAATCCTGTAGCAGTGATACTACCATCGTTGGTCCAAGCTGGGTCCATGTGCAGACGGAACACATTACATTTGGCTTGTTCCATACCAGTAAACAACTTTTCGAAATAATCCAGACAAGCCGTTTTACCCGATTCGCTGTAGTTGTCATACACATCATGTTTGTTTCCTTCTCCATCGGTCCATTGCCCAACCCAATTTCCGTGCCAACGTCCACCGTTAAAATAGTTACTAGGCGTATCCATCACACCATGCAGAACAACTTGGTTACCGTGCTTATCCACCAACCAGCGACCTTCAACATGTAGTGTAGGCAACGGCTTTACTCCTTGAGCCCAAATGGTGATGCAACCGAGTAGCATCAGCCAAGTGATAATGTTTCTTTTCATTTCGTTTTGATAATGTTTCGTTTTCGTGCTGCAAAATTACACATTATTATATATAGTACCATACAAAAATGTAACCACTATTTGACTTTGAAACACCATCTAAAATCCGTGTTACATTTGGAAAGACACTTTTTATATGGGAAATTTGGTGCGATAGGGAATTATTCGTTATGATCGTTTATCAATCAAAAAATATAGATAAGATTGGGGCTCGGATAGAGTGGGCACGCTTCACGGCAGGTGGAGTGGAGGAGGTGCATGCTATGTTGCATGTGGAGCCTCGTTGTGAACTGTTTGAAGGGCAGGTAGCCCGTATTCAGCAGGCGGAGAAAATCCTTCTGGATATGGAAGATGTGCAGGGTGTCAGCATCGTTTTTAAGCGCTATTTCCTTAGTGATGCAACCAATCAAGTGCCTGTTATTCAGGAGAATGATGCCTGCACTGTCTCATACATCCAACAGCCACCCCTTGATGGTTCCAAAGTTGCGGTATGGCTCTATCTGCAAAAGGGTACAGAGGTAGTGCCCATGAATAACTCCACCGTTGTCAGACACAATGGCTATCAGCATGTGTGGACCTTCGGGCTGATGGATTCAACCTCTGCAACATCCTATATGCAGACTTGGCAGACCCTCTTTATCTATATTGACATTCTGAAACTTTTCCAGGCTACGTTGGAGAAGAACTGTGTTCGTACATGGTTCTTTGTTCGTGATGTGGATACGCAATATGGAGGACTCGTCAAGTCGCGCAGGGAATGTTTTGTGGAACAGGGCCTTACCCCAGAAACCCATTACATTGCCTCTACCGGTATTGGTGGAACGCCCTCTGACCCCAAGGCGCTTGTTCAGCTGGACAGCTATGCGATGACAGGTTTTGAACCTGAACAGCAACGTTATCTCTATGGTCTTTCCCATCTGAACCGAACCATCGAGTATGGTGTTACCTTCGAGCGAGCTACGCTGATGCAGTATGGTGACCGCAACCATGTTTACATCTCAGGAACCGCGTCAATTAATAACAAGGGTGAAGTGATGCATGTGGGCAATGTGCAACAACAAACCCTTAGGATGTGGGAGAACGTGGAGACTTTGCTCAACGAAGGGGGTATGAGCTATGATGACGTGATGCAAATCATTGTTTATCTGCGAGATAGTGCTGACTATGAGATGGTGAAACGTATGTTCGAACAGAAATTTCCACAAATCCCTACTGTTTTCACTTTGGCTCCTGTTTGTCGTCCAACATGGCTTATCGAGATGGAATGTATGGCAGTGAAGAAGGCAAAGAATGATTTCAGAGACTTTTGATGAATAACATAGTGCCTGTTTTGTGGAAGATTATATGAATGGATTATGAAAAAGAGAATCTATATATGGCCAATAGCGGTAATATTGGTGTTTGATGTGATATGTTTCTGCTTCTTCCAGTTTCAATATCCTTATCATTTCTTTTTTAAGGGGCAGAACCAGTTGTTCCTGATGTCGTGGTCGTATGTGGATACGTTGTTTACAAAACCAGCATGGGTTTCCTGTTTGGTTGGTGAATTCCTGACTCAATTCTATTATTACGACGTTGTGGGTGCAGCAATTCTTACAGCTTCACTTACTATCTTGTTTTGGTTGGTATATCAGGCGCTCAGCTGCCTGAATCTCAATAAATGGATTGTATTGGCAGTGGCGATGGCCGTTGTCGTGCGTGAAGCTTCATGCCATTTTTATTATGTATATTCGCTGTCATCGACATTTTCCCTCATAGGAGGCCTGCTAATGTTCCTGACATTTTACAAGCTAATGGTATACCGATGGCTTTGGGCTTTGAGTGCTGTGTTGTTTGGTACACTGCTAAGCTATTGGATGTACGGCTATGGTGTATGGCCTTTCCTGCTATTATCTGCGGTGGCAGTATGGAAGGTTACTGTACCTGTGACCGTGGCATTTGCCTGCTTGCTGCCTTTTACGAGAAGTTATTACAACCTGACTACAACCGACCTGTGCCAGTATCCTGGTGTTGAAAGTATGCATGCACCAGACTTTGACAGGGAGACCGACTTGCACATGATGCATAGTTACGAGACTGGCGACTGGGACGACGTGATAGAAACTGCACAGACAGACCGTGTGCTGAATGCTTATAAAGGTGGGGTAACTTCGGTTATGAGTCTTTCCCAGTCAGAGATGGTGTCATCAACTGTGCGTCGCTTCTTTTATAATCTCGTTCAGGCTCAAAACGGGAAACTTCCT
>ONYZ01000083.1 GCA_900322175.1 uncultured Prevotella sp. | reverse complement strand
GTGCCTGCAATGGCAGCTAAGTATAATCAGACAGTTAATGCTACAGTGATGGAATCGAATGGCTACAACAGTGGTTCACTGAGCGGCGATGGAGCATACGTACTCTACAACCGTCTGGGCACAGCCAACCACATCTCGTTCACCGTAAAGACTTCTAACGTCTGGGATAAGTTTGGTGTATCGTTCGTACGTGGCACAGATTCTAAGAAATACTATACCATCGTCGTCAACCCCGAGGACGATAACCACCGCAAGCTCAACTTCGAGCAGGAAGGTGAAGAAGGCAAGGGCTTCATCGAGGCCGCCGATGGCTACTGGTTCGAGCGTCCCGCCGACAACGTGTACAACATCGACATCTACACAGATAACAGCGTTCTGACGTTCTACATTAATGATGTCTGCGCCTACACCCAGCGCATCTACGGCATCCAGAAAAACTGCTGGAGCATCAACAACTACGGCGGTTCGATCACAGTTAACGACGTAAAAGTAAGTCAGCAATAATCATTAATATAAAACTTTAAAACAATGAAAAAGATATTATTCATGGCAGCTATGTTTGCTGCAACAGTGTGCAATGCACAAGTAGTACTTTGGAATGGTGAGGACAAAGAAATCGGTAGCGATGGCGGATTCTGGAACAGAGCAGATCCCACGGTAGTAGACGACAACGGCAACAAGTGCTTGAAGGTGACACTGAAAGCCAATCCTGGTGGTTGGGATCAAGAGCATCATAATGCTGCACTTCCTATCGGCGATGCTGATTTCAAGGGATTGCGTCGAGTTTCATTCCGCATCAAGATGGCCGAGAAGCATAATGTGATGGTACAGCTGGAAGGTAAGGACGGAGCCTACAACCTTAAGCGCGTATTCTGGTACGACACACCTGATGAGTGGCAGACAATGGTTTACGAATTCGCAGCAGGTCCTGATAATGAAAAGGTTACTGACACAGGTAACAACGTGATTGCAATCTGGCCTTTCGAAGAGACAGCCGACGGCGAAGGCAAGACCATCTACATCGACGACATCCAGTTGAACGGTCCTATGGTGAATGGTATGGGCGTTCGCAGCTACGCAGACAACTCTCTGACAGGCGAGGTGAAAGTAACTGGCAATATCGAGGTTGGCCACTATCAGAACACATGGGATGGCGACTGGCACGGTGAAGACTTCAGCGACTATGATCTCATCGCCACAAAGTTGGCAGCAGATGTTACAGTGCTAGATGTGACAGAGGCCAAGTACGGAAATCCTGTTTGGGACGCTATCAATGCAAAATGCCCAAACATCACTATTAAGCAGAATACTACAGATGTTGTTTCGATTCGCAAGGCACAAACAGAAGATAACACCATGTACAATCTGAATGGCCAACGCTTGTCCCAGCCTCAGAAGGGTATCATCATCGTAAACGGAAAGAAGACCGTCGTAAGATAATTACGATGAATCCAACAATAAGAGTCGTTCATTGCAACAATATTTTATGCAATGAACGACTCTTTTTAAGACTGATTTCAATGGCAGTTTCTCGATCCCTTCGATACAAGCACCACTGAATACTGATGGCAGTACAGTCGTTCTCGACATCTTTGTCGACCAATCATCAGTAGAGATTACCACCCAGAATGGTTCGATGTCGATGACTAATCTAGTGTTCCCTCAGTCTATATACGACCGAGTGTCTATCACAGGAACAAACTGCACAGCACAAGCAAGAAGCCTTAGCAGGATATGGAATTAGAAATAATCGTTCATTGCAACATGACGTGATCTCTACGACATATCATTTATCCAGCACAACGACGGTACACTGTCGCTGGGTGCCGTGCCAGCTATGGCAGCAAAATACAATCAGACAGTTAACACAACTGTTATGGAATCAAATGGTTACAACAATGGGACACTGAGTGGCGATGGAGCATACGTACTCTACAACCGCCTAGGTGAGTGCAACCACATCTCATTTACTGTGCAGACTTCGAACAATTGGGTACACCGACAATAGCGTGATTGTCATGTATATCAACGACACAGTATGCTATACCCAGCGCATCTATGGTATCCAAAAGAACTGCTGGAGTATCAACAACTACGGCGGGTCAATCACCGTCAGTGACGTAAAGGTTACACAGCAATAATCAATAGTATCCTAAAAAAACTGTTATCTTTTTCATCTTTCACAAAAAAAAGTGCTATATTTGCAGCATTAAATGTGTAAAAGATGAAAAAGATAACGGCTTTTTTGATGCTCATGGTCTTGCTGACAGCATGCTCTAAGCCAGACCATATCTACAAAATAGGTGTATCGCAATGTTCAATAGGCTTGTGGCGCTCAAAGGTGAACAATGAGATGCTGGCTGCACAGCACCTCTTCGACCAGGACGTGAAAGTGGAAATCGTAGACTGCTACGACCAGTCGGACGACCAGATACGACAGATAGATAGTCTGGTGGCCAGCGGTATCGACCTGCTGGTAGTAGCCCCCAACGACTATAAGATAGCCCCAGCCCTGAAGCGTGCTAAGGACAAGGGCATCCCCATAGTGCTCTTCGATCGCATGGTGGAGAGCAACGACTACACAGCCTTTATTGGCGGCAGCAATGTGGCCATAGGCGAGATGGCAGCAAACTATGCTGTACAGCTGGCGGCTGAATCGGAGGGACACAACGTACTGGAGATTGCCGCCCTGCAAAACACATCACCAGCACGCGAGCGCCACCAAGGTTTTGAGCGTGTAATGAAGCAGCACCAAGACGCGAACTATCACTACATCATAGGCAACTGGGACGACAACGTCACTCATGACATTCTGAAGAAAGAAATAGAAGCAGGACGTATACCCGATGTAGTATTCTGCCACAGCGATTTCATGGCTCTGGGTGCCCACCGCGCTACCGTTGAGGCACGACTTGAAAACAAGATTAAGGTGATAGGCGTTGACGGACTGCCCATCGAAGGCATAAAATATGTGCAGAAAGGCTGGCTGGCCGGCACCTGCGTCTACCCCACCCACGGCGAAGAAATCGTGCGGCTAGCTCTCGACATCCTGAACAGGAAACCTTACGAACGCATCAACTACCTGAACAGTCTGATAATCACGCCCCAAAATGTGGACATGATATCCCGCTATGCCACAGAGTTGATGCGCCAGAACGAAGACCTGGTGGTGATACAAGAGAAACTAGACAACTACTTCGGGCTCTACCATGTGCAGAGCAAGATTATCTGGGCCAGCGTGTTTGCCATCGTGCTGCTGGTGGTGGCCATCGCGATTACATGGCTTGCAGTAAAGCAGATACGTAAGGCACATCGCAAACAGAAAGCGCTCAACAAGGAACAGACACAATTCTATACCAATGCCAGCCACCAGCTGAAGACACCATTGACGCTCATCACAGGGCCACTGAAGCAGTTGTTGAAGCAAAACACGCTCAAAGACAGCGATAAAGAACTGCTGGAGATAGTTGACCGCAATGTTTCGCAACTGGAGTCGCTGGTGTCGGATGTACTAAACTTCCGACGTGAAGTTCAAAACACCGTCAGCGATAATAGTGTGCCCGACGAAAAGAGCCTGGCGGCATCGAAAGACATTGTCCACGAATCGCATCTCAACATGCTGAATCAGACAGATGCCGAAGAACTGCCCAATATACTGATTGTGGAGGACAACGATGACATGCGCCGCTATCTGCGCACGCTGCTAGCCGACAGATTCTACGTGTTGGAGGCCAGCGACGGACAGAGCGGACTCAAACTGGCCCGTGAGAGCGTGCCCGACCTAATAGTAAGCGACGTGATGATGCCAGTGATGGACGGTCTGCAACTCTGTAAACAGCTGAAAGAAGATTTAATCACCAGCCACATACCAGTAATCCTGCTGACGGCCCGCAGCGAAGAGCACCAACAGATGGAAGGCTATGAGAGTGGTGCTGATGCCTACCTCACCAAGCCCTTCAGCGCCGAGTTGCTGGTGAGCCGCATCTACAATCTGCTGTCATCGAGAAGAAAACTGCGCAACCTGTTTGACGACAAACTAGAGAAAGCACCAGCAGATGTAAAGCTGACAACACAGGACAAACTGTTTATGAACCAACTGAAGGAAGCCATCAACCAGAGCATGGCCAATCCCAACCTAAAGATGGACGAGCTGGGCGAGCAGTTGGGCATCAGTCGTGTGCAGCTGTACCGCAAGGTGAAGACACTGACAGGCCTCTCACCAGTAGAACTGCTACGACAGATGCGACTACAGAAAGGCAAGATACTACTGAACACCACAACCAAGACAGTAGCTGAAATAGCATACGAGGTAGGTTTCAGTTCGTCGAGCTACTTCTCGAATTGTTTCAAGAAGCAGTTCGGCAAATTGCCGATGGAATTAAGAGAATAGCCTAAAATACACTTGAAAACGCAACGATAACAAATATTATAAAAAGCACCGCAATATTGATACATGCAACATTTTTTATGGCGGTTTGAACGTTTTTTTAAAGGTTCAAGCCGCTTTTGTTAGTACTTTTGCCACAAATATTTTAATTCACAGAGTACTAACCAATTTTAAACGATCAACAATGGAACAACTAAAGAAAATGTTTCTGAGTTTTGTTTTCATCTTTACGAGTACACTTATGTACGCGCAAAGTGAGATTCGTGGTACGGTGGTTGACGCTACAGGCGAACCAATCATTGGTGCCACAGTGATGGAGAAAGGGACTTCGAATGGTACGATTACCGATTTCGACGGAAACTTCAAAGTAAAGGTTAATCCTGGCGTTACGTTGGTATTTACGTATATCGGCTATGTAACACAGGAACTGCCAGCCAAGAATGGCATGCAGATAACCATGAAAGACAATGCCAAGGAGCTGGCCGAGGTGGTGGTAACTGGTTATCAGACCCAGCGTAAGGCCGACCTGACAGGTTCGGTATCGGTTGTTGAGACAAAGGATTTGAAGACATCGTCAGACACCGACCCCATGCGCGCCCTGCAGGGTAAGGTGCCTGGTATGACCATCACCAGTAATGGTTCGCCCGTGGGCGCTGGTACCGTACGTATCCGTGGTATCGGCTCGTTCAACTCATCACAGGACCCCTTGTTTGTTATCGACGGTGTGCCCACAACTACCAATCTGAACACACTGAACATGAACGACATCGAGTCGATGCAGGTTCTGAAGGATGCTGCCTCGGCTTCTATCTATGGTAGCCGTGCTGCTAATGGTGTTATCATCATCACCACCCGTAGCGGAAAGAAAGGCGATAAGGTAAAGGTTGACTTCTCGGCCAACCTGACTGCTCAGTTCTACAATAAGCAGAGCATGATGGACCTGTCGAATACTTCAGAGTATGCTACAGCCATGGCTCAGGCCGCTATGAACGACGGATTGGATCCTGAGGCATACGCCAACAACTATGGTCTGACTCTGCATGCAGGCAGCGGCACGCCAATCTCGGCTTATAACCCTGCAACAGGACAGATGGAAAACTTCACCGTAAATGGTCTGTATGACGGATACATGAACTCAAAGAGAACCATGCGCTTTAGCAACACCGACTGGTTGAAGGAGATTTCTCGCACGGGTTTCTCGCAAAACTATGACCTTTCTATCTCTAACGCTACAGACAAGTCATCAGTTTTATTCTCATTTGGCTACAAAAAGAATAATGGTATCTTGAAGTACACAGACTTTGAGAGTTTCTCAGGTCGTATCAACACCAGTTTCAAGGTAAACAAGCTGATTACCATTGGTGAAAATACTACTATCACATATTCTAATCAGGTTGACTGTCAGCCTTTGGAGAATGCGCTTAAAATGTCGCCAACTCTCCCAGTATATGAGGAGGACGGTGTAACTTTCTCTGGTCCTGTTGGTGGCATGAGCGACCGTCAGAATCCACTGCGTGAGTTGTATCACAACCGCGACAACCGCTTAAAAATGTGGCGTATCTTCGGTAACGCATTCGTGAACATTGAGCCCATTAAGGGACTGCTGCTGCGTTCTAACTTCGGTCTCGACCTCTGGTCAGAGAATATCCACAGTGTTACTTATACATGGCACTCTGACGTAGTAAACAACTCAACCCCATCAGCCAATATGGGCGCCAAAACTTCGGTTAAGTGGACATGGTCGAACACTGCAAACTATAACTTCACCATCGGTACCGACAATTCTTTCATCGTACTGGGCGGTATGGAGCTTCACAGAGATATCAATGAGTGGTCGAATGCATACGCACAGATGTTCGCACTCGAGAATTATGACTATATGTATCCAGATGCAGCAACTGGTACACAGCGTGCTACTGGTATGCAGGAGGGCTACAACCTTGTATCATTCTTCGGCAAGCTCGACTATAACTACAAAGATTTGTTGTTGGCTTCGTTCACCATCCGTCATGACGGCTCTAGCCGCTTCGGTGAGAACAACCGTTACGGTACCTTCCCTGCCGCCACACTCGGTTATCGTATTTCGCAGCACCTTGGACAGAGCTGGATTGACGATCTGAAGATTCGTGCATCATGGGGGCAGACTGGTAACCAGGCTATCTCAAACTATGCTCGCTATGGTCTTTATGCAGCCACATACGGCGGCGGGCGCAACGAGTCTACAGCCTACGACCTGAATCTGGCTGGCAGCGGTATCTTCCCTTCAGGATTCCGTGCTACACAGGCTCAGAACAATAACCTGAAGTGGGAGACCACTGAGCAGTGGAACCTTGGTCTTGACTTCCGTTTCTTAGGCAGCTCACTTTATGGTACAGTCGACGCATATATTAAAAAGGTAAAGGATATGCTTATCAATCCTGCTTATCTGGGATCGATGGGTGAAGGCGGCGCAAGCTGGCTTAACGGTCCTAGCCTTGAGAACAAGGGTATGGAGTTTTCTCTCGGCTATCGCCACACTACAGAGTATGGTCTTACTTACAATGTTAATGGCAACTTAGACTTCTACCGCAGTAAGGTTACTTATCTGCCAGAAACAACAACCGGTTCGTATGTTCACACAGCTAAGGAAAACCTTGTAGAGTCTGGCCATCCTTATGGATCTATCGTAGGATATGTAGTTGACGGACTGTTCCAAAGCCGCGACGAGGTTTTGGCAAGTGGCCAGGATAACGCTCGTGTAGGCGGTCTAAAGTATGCCGATCTGGATGGTAATGGTATCATCAATGAGCAGGATCAGACTTGGATATTCAATCCAGTACCCAACTTCTCTTGGGGTCTGAACGTAGATTTGAGCTATAAGAATTTCGACTTCAATATGTTCTGGCAGGGTGTAGCTGGACAGGACGTTTACAACGACCAGAAGTTCCAGACCGACTTCTACAGCATTACAGATGCCGGTTCAAACAAGGGTAACCGTATGCTTGGTGCATGGACCACTGCTAACACCGGTAGTACAATCCCTGCTCTGACCACCAACAATACTGGCAATGAAAACCGTGCCTCTACATACTTTGTTGAGAATGGCTCATACGGCAAACTTCGCCAGGTTCAGATTGGTTACAACATTCCTAAGAGTGTTATCAGCAAACTGAACATGACAAGTGCTCGTGTATACGTATCTGGACACAACTTACTCACCATTAAGAGTAGCTCACTTACCTGCTCGGATCCAGAGAACCCACGTTGGGGTATCCAGACTTCGTTTTAATTAAGAGTTAAGAATTTAGAATTAAGATTATAGAGTTATGAAAACAATATATAAATCAATATGCGCAGGTCTGATCGTTTGCGGTTCACTCACTTCGTGCAACGATTTCATAGACGTGACACCCAAAGGCGTCATTAGCGAAGATCTGGCAATGAGCCAGCCCGAGGAGATGGTTACAGCAGCTTACGCAAAACTCGGTGACGACTGGTACACCTATCCGTTTAATCTCTGGCCCTATGGCGACGTGTCGTCTGACGATGCCATGAAAGGCGGTTCAGGAACCACCGATACGAACTACCATCCAGTAGAGGTGTGGTCAACTCTGACTGCCTCTACCCCCGACCACATGGATGAGTTGTGGTATCACTTCTACTGTTCAATAAGCCGTTGTAACCGTGCATTGGTTTCTCTGGCCAGCAGTGAGACCATGGATAACCAGACAAAGGATATTCGTGAGGGTGAGGTTCGTTTCCTCCGTGCTCACTTCTATTTCAAGCTGGTTCAGCTTTGGAATCAGGTGCCCTGGGTTGATGAAGAGGTTTATAAGAACCACACCGAGGAGCAGACTCCTAATAATGAGTTTACTCACGATGAGCTGATGCAGAAGATTGTGGCCGACTTTAAGGCTGCCTACGATGTACTGCCAGTACAGCAGGCTCAGGGCGGACGTGCCAATAAGATTGCTGCAGCTGCCTATCTGGCAAAGTGCTACCTCACAATGGCTTGGGGCGACGGATATGAGGCAAATACCGGCGTAAGCCACATCAACAGCCAGTATATGCAGGAAGTACTGAAGTATACACAGGAGGTTGCCAACTCGCAGTATGGCTATCTTGAGGATTTTGGCGACATTTTCCTGCCTGAGTATAAGAACTCTAAGGAGAGCATCTTTGCAGTACAGCACTCTGACTATCAGGACGATAATACACTGTATGGTCGTGCAAACTGGAGTAACATGCTGAATGGTTGCTGGGGCATCTGGTCATGTGGATGGGACTTCCACAAACCTACACAGAACCTGGTAAATGCCTTTAAGACAAAGGATGGTCTGCCCATGTTCGACGACTTTAACAAGGAGATAGCTTATCCTACCAATGGCGTTCCAACAGCACAGAAGTGGGATCCACGTTTGTTCCACACAGTAGGTATGCCTACATTCCCATACAAATACGAGGCTCAGTACACCATGACTACCGACAACTCTCGTACACCTAACACCTATGGCTACTATGCCTCTCTGAAGGAAGTACCACAGCGTTCTAAGGGCGAGACATTCGACAACCCATGGCAGGCATTCGCTATGAACGACTATGTTCTGCGCTATACCGACGTGATGCTTATGCGTGCCGAAGCTCTGATTGAGACAGGTGCTCTTGAAGAGGCACGTACCATCATTAACAATATCCGTCAGCGCGCTAAGAATTCTGTTGCAAAGCACATTGCATACGCTGCCGATCAGTGCGATATCGCCCTCTATCCTACCTCTTACTTCCAGGATAAGGAAACAGCACGTAAGTGCCTGCAGTGGGAGCGCCGCCTTGAGTTGGCTATGGAGAGCAACCGTTTCTTCGACCTTCGTCGCTGGGGTATCGCTTCTCAGACACTGAATGCATTCTTTGAGACAGAGAAGGACGTAACCTATGGCAAGCAGACATATGCACAGTACTACAAGGATGCCCACTTCACAGCAGGCAAGAATGAGTACTTCCCTCTGCCATATATCCAGCTTTACTATGTGCCTGGTCTCTACACCCAAAACAAGGGATACAACTAAAAAATTGATAATTGATGATTAATAACTGATAATTATAAACGTTATGAAAAAGATATCATTCATTATATTGGCGATGGTAGCCTTAGTCCTGACTGCATGTCAGGACAAGGACATCGACCGCGAGGCAATGAAGCTCAACGCTCCCGATGCTTCACAGATAACAGGTTCGCTCTCAGGCGATGACTATACGTGGACTTGGCCATCACAGGATGCTCAGATGATGCTGACTATCTACCGCAATGGTACACTCTCTGCAAGCGATGTTGTTAGTGGCAATAGCTATACCCAGAAAAATGTACCTACCAATGTGCCTTTTGAATATGTGTTCAAACTCACTGACGGTACAAACATCTCTACTGGTGTTATCAAGAGCTATCTCCGCGAGGGTGCCACAAGCATCAGTGGCGTACAGATGAGCCAGATTGACAAAGCAGGCGGTTACGATGCCCTTGTAGAATGGGACAAAGCTGTAGATGCAACATCTATCTTACTTACAGCAACCAATGGTGTTCGCACCATCAGCGAGACACTCAACGGTTCTGCAACAAGCTATACCATCAGCGATGTAGAAACAGGCGACACATGGGACGTAACACTTGTTGCCAACAACGAGAAGGGAACATCTCTGTCAACCAAGTCTTCACTCCGTATTGGTAAGACAGCTATTGGTTTCCTGAGCATCTATCCTACACCTGATGAGTTGGTTGAGAATGGTGATGACGATGAGGCTTCAGCTTGGCTATGGCTGCATGAGACCTATCCAACCGCTAAGTACGTTTACTTTGGCGATATCAATAGCACCGATGACATTGATCCATACCGTGTATTGTTCTGGTTACGCGACCTCGAAGGTGTTGGTGAAGGTGAAGTATTTGCTATGCCAGAGGTTGTAGAGACAGCTACTCCATTTATCAAGGATTGGTATAAGGAGGGTGGAAGCCTGCTGCTGTGGAGCCATGCTACAGTTTATGCTGGACATCTCGGCCGTATCAGTCTTGATGAGATGAAGAGTAACGACCGCGCTATCGGAACAGGCTTTGGCGGCATCAACAACGATGTATGGAAGATGGCTGTAGAGCTGTATCCCGACCATAAGTTCAAGAAGGATCATTCATCACATCCTATCTATAAGGGTCTTGAAGTAGAGACTAATGCCGATACCAAGCTTATCGCCTTCAAGGGGCCAGGTTGGACTGAAGACCATAACTGTCTGTTCTTCAATCTTCCTTCACTCTGGACAGGTATTGGCAACACCGAGGAAGCTTGCTACACACAGTGCACACAGACCTTCGGTATATATCCACTCGGCACATGGGACAGCCAAATATGGTGGGTTAGCCAGATGAACGTATGGGAGGCTCAGCAGGGTAATACCGAGTTCAAGGGTACATTGCTTTGCATCGGTAACGGTGGTTGCGAGTTCTCTATGAAGAATACCGACGGTACTCCTGACAAGAGTGCTCATCCCAAGAACAATATCTATCAGGACAATGTCCTTACTCTCGCCAAGAACTCTCTTGAATACCTGAAGACACGATAATTGTTAGGGTTAGTAATAAAAGATCATGAAGAAATCCAAGAATTTCTTTTATTCACTGATGGTAACCGCTACAATGGCGGTTACCATTCTTGGTTGCACAAGCGATGACCCCAAGAAGGAACAACCCACGCCCGAGCCACCAACGCCTGTAGATCCAGTAACCCCTCCTACACCTACACCCAGCAGTTACACTGAATTGTATCGCCCACAGATACACTTCACACCAGCTAAGAACTGGATGAACGACCCCAACGGAATGGTGTATGTTGATGGAGTATATCATCTGTTCTACCAGTATAACCCACAAGGTAACAGCTGGGGTAACATGTCGTGGGGCCATGCCACCAGTACCGACATGATTCACTGGACTGAGCAGGCCGTAGCCCTGACACGCGATGAATTAGGCGATATCTTCTCGGGTTCGGCAGTCATCGACCATAACAATACCGCAGGTTTCGGTGCAGGCGCCATGATTGCATTCTACACCTCGGCCAGTGATGCTGGACAGCAGCAAAGTATGGCCTACTCTACAGACGGAGGTAAGAATTTTACACGCTACACCGCCAACCCCGTTATTAAGAATAATGACGACCGTCAACGCGACCCAAAGGTGTTCTGGCATGCCGCTACTCAACAGTGGATTATGTCGCTGGCCAAGGGCTGGAGTAAAGGTATTGAGTTCTTTGGCTCTACTGATTTGAAGACTTGGAACAAGTTAAGTACGTTTGTTGTTGACCTGCCTGGCCGTCCTGACCTGCAGTGGGAGTGCCCAGATCTGCTACAGTTTGGTGATAAGTGGGTGCTGATAGTAAGTGTTAATCCTGGAGGACCGATATTAGGCTCTGGCACCATGTACTTCGTCGGTCAGTTTGACGGCAAGGAATTCAAGGCCGACGCACTCGATTATCCTCTATGGCTCGACTATGGTATGGACAACTATGCTGGCGTAACCTGGAGCAATACTGGCGACAGAAAGGTGCTGATTGGTTGGATGAACAACTGGAGCTATGCAGGTGATGTGCCTTGTTCGCCTTGGCGCTCGGCTATGACTCTGCCTCGTGAACTGAAGCTGACAGAATATGCAGGCAAACCTTTGCTCTGCTGTCCTGTGGTAAACGAGATTGACAAGATAGCAGGCAACTGGCAAAAGGCCGATGCTGCTATTGATACTAAAGAGGCCTATCAGCTCCGCTTAACGATAAATCTCGATAAGAACTCGACGATAACACTGAGCAATAATAGCGACGAGAAGTATGTAATTGACATCCTTGCTACAGCCCGCACGCTTAAAGTTCATCGCAATGCTACAACTGGTCGTACTAATTTCAATGGCAGTTTCTCCATTCCATCGATGCAGGCTCCACTCAATGCCGATGGCAATACGGTGACACTCGACATCTTTGTCGATCAGTCGTCTGTAGAAATCCTGACTAAGGATGGTACCATGTCGATGACCAACCTTGTATTCCCTCAGTCTATCTACGACCACCTCTCTGTCACTGGTGCTGACTACGAAGCACAGGTGCGTATCCTCAACCGTGTGTGGCAATAGTATAAATTGAAGGTTAATTATCTTATCTGCTCCGCTCAAGCTTTTCTCGAAGACCTGAGCGGTTTTTGTATTTGTGCTGGTCAAGAAAGATGGAACAGGTATTGCTGATGTAAGAAGTAAGAAGGAAGATGTTAGAGGTGAGTACTTCAACATTGCAGGCCAGCGCGTGGTTAACCCCGGCAAAGGTCTGTATATCGTCAACGGAAAAAAAGTCTTGGTTACTAACAATTGAAAACCAAGTACTTTGCAATTGAAAACTAGTTAGAAAAATATTGCACTGCCATTCCGCATAAACAGAGGACATTCAGGAGATTGGTGGCAGAGTGGTAGATAAATAGCAAAAAAAAATAATTGCATGACACCAATATGGTAAAGACTCTATTCCTTACGGAATGACATGACTCGTGAGAGTTGTACATTTACTATCTAGCAATCATTCTCCCGCAGCCAACTAGTGAGCACTTGGCAATACTCCTCGTAAGCAACAATAAAACAGGTATGGCGGGAGTGGCGGAACAGATGCCATTGGCTGTTAGGTATATTCTCGTATAGCGAAGCTGCCATTACGGGGGTACAGATATCGCGTGTGCCACTACAGATGAGCGTCGGCTGAGAGATTTGGCTCAGTTTATCCGTATATTCGAAGTCTTTCAGACTGCCAAGGGGCTGGTACTCGTTGGGGCCCCAGCCATAGAGGTAGGCCTCTGTGCCAGAACGCTTCGGACGCTTAAGGCATTCGGGCGAGTGCTCATCAACACTGATCACAAACTGCTCGAAGTAATGATCGTTGGCGCGCAGGTAGTCAGGATCGTCCCACTTGCCAGTAGCTTCGGCACGGCTAATTGCTGCCTGATCCTCGGCAGACAAATATTTGATGAGCCGATGCTGCTCGCTAGCCCACAGACTGCTGGAGGCATGTCCAGAAGATAGTATGAGCGACTTGACACCAGCAGGCTTATGGTCTATGACATACGCAATAGCCTGCATGGCTCCCCACGACTGGCCTAGAATATGCACGCTATCCAGATGAAGATAATCACGGATGGCGATAAGTTCGTCAATCCAAGTCTTCTGCGTCCACAACTCTGGGTGACCGTCGAGATAGGAATTGCCACAGCCTATCTGGTCGTAGGAGATGACCTGCCGACCAGTATCGGCTATGCAATCGAGCACCTCGAAATAATTGTGCGTACTCCCAGGACCACCGTGGAGCAACAGCAAAGGTGCTTTCTCCGATGCTTCGCCCACTATACGGTAGTAAGTCTTGTATCCCATAAAGGGCATGTAGCCCTCTGTAATCACATTATTGTCTTTCATGTCGCAAAGATAATAATAAAAATAGAGATAAAGGGAAAAAAGATAGAAAAATTTGCAAAGTACCTAGAAAACAATTGCGAGCTAACTACTTTGCAATTGAAAACTAGTTAGCAAAAAAAATTTTTGAATTTCTCTTCCACCTCCACCAAACATCGCTCAAAGCCGCATTCCCACAGGGGTTTCGGAAGGTGGAAGTACCTTATTTCACTTCCACCTCTCTTCCACCTTTTTTTAAAATTCTCTAGAGAATTTTGTAATGTGCTAGGCAATCACTGGTCAAAACATAACGTCTCGCCCGAAAATTTTCTAGAAAATTTCGTTACTACCTAGTGTTTCAGGCATTCTGATAGGGTCATTTTATTGCTTTCGCCTAGGCTGTCAATGCTTAAAAGTTAGGTCTTCAGTATAAAGAAATAGCATCTTTGAGAACAAAACAAGTTGTTTTGCTTTCTTTTAGATGGTAAGAAATATGTTCTTTGACAACAAAACAAGTTGTTTTGATTGAAAAGGTGGAAGAGAGGTGGAAGTGAAATAAGGTACTTCCACCTCGCAAAACACGCATAAACAAAGGTGATTCAAGAAATTTGGTGGAGGTGGAAGTAAAATTACAATAAAATTTGGCGGATTGAAAAAAAATGTGTACCTTTGCACTATTATTTAGGAAACAAGGCAAAATGACAACAACAAAAGTAACCCTAATCAACAAGCGCGACGGCAAGGAGCGCTATACACGACATCTGATGAATGATGTGGTAGAGATGATCAGAACAGGAAAACTGAAAAGTGGAAAACTGATTGACGAACTTACGGAGCGCCCGTCTGTATGCTTCTCGTCTATGCTGATGACCAAGGCTGGACGACAGTGGACTGACGTGTACAACGGATGTGTGCTGTTGGAAATCAACAACCTGCCCGATCGACAGACAGCAGAAGACATACGCAACGAAGCAGGCTACATACCATATACCGTAGTGGCATTCGTTGGTGCCGATGGGCGTTCTGTTAAGATAGTCTGCCAGGCCGAAGAGCGTGATATGTGGCAGAATCCTGATGGCTACGACCTGAAGGAGGTAGAACAGTTTCATCGCAATGCTTACGCTAAGTATCACTACATCTACTCCACCCAGTTGGCCGTTCGTGTGGACAATATCCCACCAACGCTACGATCCAGTTGTGCGCTGAGTCACGACCCAGGCATTTTTTACGATCCAGATGCAGTCGCCATCCTAGTATCGCCTTTCGAGAATACGACTGAGCGACTCTCAAAGACAGCCAAGCTAGACGACCAAGAGCCTATTAATAATAAGGTGATACCAGGTATGTCAACAGAGGCATCGATGCGCCATGAGTATCAGGCTTGTAAAGCCGATGCCCTAGAGACTTGTAGACTAGACAGCAAGGAGGAGTTTGTGGCTCATTGCCTCGAAGTGCTAGCATTCAACTGTCATGAGAGTGGCATCGATGAGGCATTTGCAGTAAGGATGACGCTCTACGACAATCGACTGAACGAGGATGCTGCGTATGTCCAGACGGTGTTCGACTCGCAATACAGCAAGACGCTGAAAGCCACTTGGCCATTGAAGCACGTAAAGCCATCGCAGTTGCTGACATACAAGACGGAGTCGTTCCTCAATTCGCGCTACGAACTGCGCAAAAACGTGATGACTGGTGTGGCTCAGTATCGCTCGAAGGACTCGTACGACTATAAATTTCGCGACCTGACTAAGGAGGTGATGAACACCATGTCGATACAAGCCCTCAAGGCAGGTCTCGACTCATGGGACAAGGACATCAAGCGCTATGTAGAATCGACATTGATTCCACAATACGATCCAATCAACGAGTGGTTGGAACAGTTGCCAGCATGGGATGGTATCGACCGTGTAACCACTCTGGCTCAGCGTGTAAAAACATCTAACTCACACTGGGTGAGCGACTTCCACACGTGGATGCTATCGATGGTGGCCCACTGGAAGGGTATCGATCGCAATCATGGTAATGCCATCGTACCCATGCTCATCGGCGACCAGGGTTGTGGTAAGTCGGCCTTCTGCGGCCTCATCCTTCCTGAAGAACTGCGCGAGTACTATAATGATAAGATCGATTTCAAGAACGAGACGGCCATCAATCTGGGGCTCACCTCGTTTGCGCTTATCAACATCGATGAGTTTGATATGCTATCAAGGAGTCAGCAACCATTGCTGAAGCATCTCATTTCGAAGTCGGACGTCAAGATGCGCCCGCCCTACGGCAAGGCCTACGAGCAGCGAAGACGCTATGCATCGTTCATCGCTACAACCAACAACTCGCGCCCACTACCTGACGACAAAACAGGTTCGCGTCGTTTCGTCTGCATCGTAGTCGAGCAACAGATCGACTACCTGACGCCAGTAGATTATTCACAGCTCTATGCCCAGTTGGTAGCTGAGATCAGTCAAGGTCGCCAATACTGGTTTGATGAGGCCGACAACCAGCGTATCATCAACGAGAATCATCGCTTTGAACGTGTTGGCAGCATCGAGAAGATGATTTCAGAGACGTTCCGCCCCACCCTCGACGACGACAAGGCCACTCGCATGAGTGTAGACGACGTCGTACAGGTTCTCAACAAGACGTTCCCCAACTTCCATCTCACCAAGAACGTAAACGCAGAAGTAGGCCGCGCCCTGAGTCAACTAGGCTACAAGCCCCATAAAACGAAAACTTGTCAGATGTATAGCATTGAGGAGAAAGAGTAATAAGAACTCTTCGTGAGACATTCTTGGTTCGTAGTTTTGCACCAGGTCGCCAAGGGCATAGCCAACCGCATAGTGCAGACAAGCGGTGAGCGGTTACTGAAGCCATCACTGAGAAAGACATGGTCTTGGCTGAGAAGGATGCCGTTATTGCCGAGAAGGATGCGGTTACCAAGTGAATCATCACAAAGTTACCAAGTGAATCATCACAAAGTTACCAAGTGAATTATCACAAAAATCCAAAGTAAAATACCACAAAAAACAAAAACAGTTCGGTGGTTTTGGAAAAAAAGTATTATCTTTGCACTGCAAAAACGGTCGAATTGTGCGACCAAATTTGCAGTAAAGATTCTTTGAACACCTTGGCAAAAATAGACAATTTTCGTTAATAAATTAGCGGAAACATAAAAAAACGGATTCCGCTGGTTTACGCCCGAAAATCCGTATATTTACAGTCGACTTGCAAAAGTTAGATTTATGTTAATAGGCAGGGCTAAAGAAAAACAATTATTAGTTGATGCTCTTCATGAAGAGTATTCACAGTTTATTGCAGTGTATGGTCGCCGTCGTGTAGGCAAAACATTCCTTATCAGGGAGGCTTATGATTATACATTCGATTTTCAGTTCACTGGCGCTGCTAAACTGACGGCAAGGAAGCAACTTGTCAGGTTCCGTCGAGCTTTAAAGGAGCATGGACAGAAGGATACGCCCGAATTAACCAATTGGGGTAATGCTTTCAGCGAACTGAAACGATTGATAAATGGTCTGAAAACAAGTAAGAAGGTTGTATTACTTGTGAACTCCCTTGGATGGATGCCCCGCGTTCTGGTTTCCTCTCCGAGTTGGCAAGGAACCATACGTCATATCAGCTGACTATGGCAGGGAAATGCAGCGTAAGCGAGACGTACTTACTGAGGTGACGGGAACAGATTGTGCCGTTCATACCATTATGGTGACCACCGAGGGTGTTGTCCATAATGAGGAGTGGGGCGAAATTCAAGCCGAAGTAAATTTAGATAATTTGTTTGAACTATAAATGACAATGCCCACTAAAGAATGTTAATCAAAAGAAAATCGGCTCTTCTTATTGATTTTTTTGAGGGAAATGACTATATTTGCAATTACATATAAATTTGACTGACATGGAACAGAGAAGTAGGAAAGTTAAGAACTATTGCAAATACCGTTTCTTTAGGGACATCACACTCCTGGACGTCCGTTGTGACAGCACTACAGGCATCAGAGAAGTTATTGCAAGCTACACTCGACGGAAATGAAGAGGTATTGAGAAGAAGGCATAAGTTTACTATGATAAATTATCGTTCATTGCTTACATTTTTGTTGCAATGAACGATTTTTCTTAGTAAATGAAACATAAATTATAGGATATACGCGCGAATTGCACTACCTTTGCAGCAGAAATCTAAAATCGTACAATCAAAATGAATAGCAAAATGAGAAAAACTGTAATGATGATGGTGGCTGCTATGCTGACTACGGTATCGGCAATGGCTCAGGTAACACCAATGGTGCTGGGCGACAAGCATGCCATGTTGCGAGTGAACAAAACAGAAAGGTATGTGCTACTGCCTGTGCAGGAGACAGAGGACATCGCATCGATTGCCATTCTGAACGGCAAGAACGAAATGGTACAGAGGATCAACGTAAAGTTGGCTGTTGACCGCGTGGATTATTACGTACCTTATGAATTAAGGGGAGCCAAACTTTTCGATATCGAGTTTCATGGGGACCGCAGACAGAAGGGTGCTATGGGCGAGTTTACCTGCTGGAAGGAGATAAAGTTCTCAAACACGTTCGATACAGCTAACCGCGAACGTTTCCGTCCTGTTTATCATCACACGCCACTATACGGTTGGATGAACGACCCTAACGGTATGTTTTATAAGGATGGCGTTTGGCATCTGTATTACCAGTGGAATCCCTACGGATCGCAGTGGGAGAACATGCACTGGGGACACTCTACATCGAAAGACCTGATACATTGGGAAGCACAGCCAATGGCACTGGAGCCAGACTGGTTGGGCGCCATCTTCAGCGGATCGTGCGTAACGAAGGGTGATGAGGTTGTAGCCATGTACACTACTGCCGGACATCATCAGACTCAGTCGATAGCCTTCTCGAAAGACGGCGGACGTACCTTTCAGAAGTTTGGCGGCAACCCTGTGCTGACAGCCGACGTGCCCGACTTCCGCGACCCACGCCCATTCTGGAACGAGGACATCAAGGCATGGAACCTGATTCTGGCTGTAGGACAGGAGATGCGCATCTACTCGTCGAAGAACTTGACAGACTGGAAGTACGAGAGTTCATTCGGCAAGGAGTATGGCAATCATGGTGGTGTTTGGGAATGTCCTGACCTGTTTGAGATTAAAGATGAAACATTAAACATTAAAAAGTGGGTGCTTATCTGCAACATCAACCCAGGTGGCCCATTCGGAGGTAGTGCTACACAGTATTTCGTAGGACAGTTTGACGGACGCAAGTTTACCTGTGAGTCGATGCCAAAGGTTACCAAGTGGATGGATTATGGTAAGGATCACTATGCTACCGTATCGTTCTATAACGCACCTGAGAACCGTCATGTGGTTCTGGCGTGGATGAGTAACTGGCAGTATGCCAACCAAGTGCCCACTAAGCAGTATCGATCAGGCAACTCGATTCCTCGCGACTTAGGCTTATTCACTTGTGGCGAAGAGACCTACGTAAGCGTAAAGCCCTCGAAAGAGATAAATGCCTTGCGTGGTGCAAAGGTAAAGAAACCAACAGAGGCTTGTGAGATAGTAGTTGACGTGAAAAGCCAGGCAGAGATTGTGCTCTCGAACACTAAGGGCGAGCAAGTGGTAATGACATACGATGCAGCCAAACAAAACTTTACGATGGACCGCACAAAGAGTGGCGACATAAGCTTCAGCGAAGCATTCCCATGCGAGACCAAGGCACCAACATACGGCACCATCAAACAACTGCGCATCTTTGTAGACCGTTGTAGCATTGAGGCATTCGATGCCGATGGCAAGATGGCAATGACAAATCTGGTATTCCCATCAGAGCCTTATAATAACATAAAGGTGAAAGGCGGAAAAACGACCATCTATGAGATTAAGTAGTTTGAGTAGTTAAGGAAGTTAAAGTTGTTAAAGAAGTTAAGTAATATGGGTAAAACTAACAAATTTGCACTCATCCCCGTGATGTTCTGCTTTTTCGCTATGGGATTTGTTGACCTAGTGGGCATTGCATCGAACTACGTGAAGGAAGACCTACAGTTGACCGATAGTGTGGCCAACATCTTCCCGTCGCTCGTATTCTTCTGGTTTCTGATTTTCAGCGTACCCACGGGAATGCTGATGAACAAGATCGGTCGTAAGAATACTGTATTGTTATCGCTCGGCGTGACTATTGTATCGCTTTTGCTGCCACTGTTTGGCGAAAACTTCGGCATCATGCTCTGCGCATTCTCGCTGCTTGGCATTGGTAACGCACTGATGCAGACATCACTGAATCCACTGGTATCTACCGTAATGGGGGGAGGCAACCTCGCTTCTACACTCACCTTTGGACAGTTTATCAAAGCCATCGCCTCGTTCCTGGCCCCTTATCTGGCCATGTGGGGTGCCACACAAGTGCTGCCTTCGTTCGGCTACGACTGGCGCGTGCTGTTCATGATCTACTTCGTGGTGGGCATCCTGGCAGCAGCACTGCTGGCAGTTACACCTATCGAGGAAGAGCAGACTGCGGGCAATGCTTCGACATTTGCCGAATGTCTGAAGCTATTGGGAACCCCTATCGTATTGTTGTCGTTCTTTGGCATTATGTGTCACGTAGGTATCGACGTAGGAACGAATACTACTGCTCCAAAAATACTAATGGAACGACTAGGATTGACATTGAACGACGCAGCCTTTGCTACCAGTCTGTACTTCATATTCCGTACTATCGGATGCCTCACTGGTTCGTTCTTCCTGCGAGTGCTGCCTAACCGAGTATTCTTCGTAATCAGCGTCATCATGATGGCACTCTCCATGTGCGGACTATTTATCGGTTCAGAAAAATGGATACTCTACACTGCTATCGCACTAGTGGGCTACGGCAACTCTAACATCTTCTCTATCTGTTTTGCACAAGCCCTAACAGCTATGCCTCAAAAGCAGAACGAAGTATCAGGACTGATGATTATGGGACTGTTTGGCGGAACAATCTTCCCACTGCTGATGGGATTTGCCAGCGACGCAATGGGCCAGGCCGGAGCAGTAATCGTGATGGCTATCGGAGTGGTCTACCTCTTTACCTATATAAATCGCGTAAAATAATGTTTAATCTTTAATATTTAATCTAATGAAAAGATATATCGTAGGCCTCGGAGAGGCACTGTGGGACGTACTGCCCGAAGGAAAGAAACTAGGTGGAGCACCTGCTAACTTTGCTTATCATGCAGGACAATTCTTGGGTAGCGAAAACACCATTGCTATCAGCGCACTGGGTGAAGATGCACTTGCAGAGGAAACTATCGAAGCACTGAAAGAGCACAATCTGAGCTACCTGATGCCACGTGTACCCTATCCCACTGGCACTGTGCAGGTTACGCTGACAGGCAACGGAATACCAACTTATGACATCAAGGAGAACGTGGCATGGGATAACATCCCATTTACAACCGAAATGGAGGAGATAGCTAAAAACGCTCGTGCAGTATGCTTCGGATCGCTAGCACAGCGCAATGTAGTGAGTCGCGAAAATATCCGCAAGTTTCTAGATGCTACCCCCGAAGACTGCTTGAAGATATGTGATATCAACCTGCGCCAGCAGTTCTACTCGAAAGAGATTCTTGAGGACTCGTTCTGTATATGCAACATCCTGAAAATCAACGACGAAGAGCTTGTGGTAGTGAATCGTATGTTCGGCTACGACGGACTGGATATGCGCGGAACCTGCGAGAAGATAGTACAGGACTATCACCTGAAGATGCTTGTATTGACCTGCGGCACTAACGGATCGTATGTGTTTACCGACGACGGACTGACATCGTTCCAGGATACGCCAAAGGTAGAAGTGGCTGATACAGTAGGCGCTGGCGACTCGTTTACCGGTTCGTTCTGTGCTTCGATTATCAACGGAAAAACTGTACAGGAAGCTCACAAGACAGCCGTACAAGTTAGCGCATTCGTATGCACTCAAAATGGTGCAATGCCCGTGATTCCTGATGAACTAAAAAAATAACTATCGAAAGAAGAAAATGATATGTCGGAGTGGCAAAAGCGCTGCTCCGACATTGATTTTTAAATTCTTTAACCTAAAAAGATTTGTGTGCGCGCAAAATATTGCTAATTCAGGATTGTCAATTCAAGAATAATTCGTAAATTTGCAGCGCATTTTGAAAAATGCCAATAAGAACAAACGATTAAAGAGTAACGTCTAGGATAATTTTCACAATTTAAATAAAGATTAGTAATATGGCAAAGTTAGATTTGACTCAGTATGGCATTACAGGTTCTACCGTAATTGCACACAATCCATCGTATGAGGAGCTCTTCAAAGAGGAGACAAAGGCTGGACTCGAGGGTTTCGACAAGGGCGTAAACACCGAGCTCAACGCTGTTAACGTAATGACTGGTATCTACACCGGCCGTTCACCTAAGGACAAGTACATCGTAAAGGATGCTCAGAGCGAGGATAAAGTATGGTGGACAACTGAGGAATATAAGAACGACAACCACCCCATGAGCGAGGAGGTCTGGAAGCAGGTTAAGGAGATCGCTATCAAGGAGCTCTGCAACAAGGAGCTTTACGTAGTTGACGCTTTCTGCGGTGCTAACGAGGCTACACGTCTGGCTGTTCGCTTCATTGTTGAGGTAGCATGGCAGGCACACTTCGTTAAGAACATGTTCATCCAGCCTACAGCTGAGGAGCTGGAGAAGTTCGAGCCTAACTTCGTAATCTATAACGCATCAAAGGCTAAGGTTGAGAACTACAAGGAGCTGGGCCTGAACTCAGAGACTTGCGTAGCATTCAACACAACAACCCGCGAGCAGTGCATCATCAACACATGGTACGGTGGTGAGATGAAGAAGGGTATGTTCTCTATGCAGAACTACTATCTGCCTCTGCAGGGTATCGCATCTATGCACTGCTCTGCTAACAC
>ONYZ01000081.1 GCA_900322175.1 uncultured Prevotella sp. | reverse complement strand
TTCGACCTGTACGGTTGAAAGTACCAATCAGCTTGCCATCCGATAGCTTATTTTCCGTTCAGTCATCCATCCTTCCATTTCTCCGTTAATCATGGTTGTGGTAATAATGGCAAGTGCTCCACTTCCTTTTCTTGACCACGACATGCCATTATGCTTCTGCCGTGCGGCTACAACCAAGTCATTTGCTTTTTCCACACGGTTACTTGAGATACGCAGCCCCAGCTCATGACGCAGTGCATAGCATGTCATGTTTGGTGACTTGCGGCGTATATATCCCTTGAGTTCTTCTATCTTCGTGGGATTCTTGATATGAGAGTTCTTTAACGAGTCCAGATACTTGATGGCGTTTTCGTGTCTTCCTGTCCAAAGTATGGATGTCAGCCCTTCCTTTATCTGCTGCTTCTCGGCTTTTGAGCCTTTTATCCCCATACTGAGGAACTCGTTGCATTTCTTTTCCAGATGAAGCCAGTCGAGAATGACGGTATGCTGCCTGAATCCGAAGAACTTCCCGATGTAATCACGGATACAGGTCGCTCCATCGGAAAAGAAGACAAGGCGATGGTCTTCCATCAGTTTGTTCTCAAGAAGCAACGCGACAAGCAGCTTGAAGGCCTTGTCCATGCCTATTGCCGTTAAGGTATATTGCTTGTCTTCCGCCTGAACATGTATGACCGTATTCTCTATGAATGACCTGTTCTTCTTGCATTTCCCCTTCCGCTCAGGCTTTTGGAATCTTACGCCGATGTCATCCACGCTGACATAGCAGCACTTCTGAGTACCGTCTTCCATGCCCGATGTTGAATCGTCATATTTCAGCTTCTCCATACGGCCCCTTCCCCGATTGTATTCCGTGATAAGGCGACGAGCCTGCTTTTCCCCTATGACTGCCGGCAACTCCGGGGTCATAATCGGCAATGGCAGGGATGCTTCCTGTGCAATGATACCGCTTTGCTTGTCTACATTGTATGAATTAAGTATTTCCTCTGCTTTGGACATGTAGCCGTCAGAGAGTGATTCTCCATACGATTCCACCCAGTCTTCCAGGGTGGAGGCCTTGACGCTGTTGCATTCATCGCGATGAAGGACGCGATTTAGCACGTCTGCCGTCTCACGGTAGCTGAGCCTGCTTACAAGCCGCAGATTTAGTTCACAGAAAGACCTGCTGCGAAGCCGCTGTTTAGGTTTTAGGCATTTAACGGCATTTTTGTCCACAGCGACAGAGAAAACGCCAATCTCGCAATCTACGCTTTTTGTGGTTTTGCCCGTCTCCTCAAAATCAGGCCCCCTTTTTAGCCTGCTCTAACCAGGCCTGAGTGATCTCCTCGCAGATTCCGTTTCGCGCTTTCAACGCATGCCGTTCATAATCGTCAAAGGTGGACATGAACTCATCGAGGTTCTCCAGATTCAGACCCTCTGGAATTTCCTCTTCAACACGTTTTGTTATCTCCCGACCATCAGAGGTCGTTATCTTGGCATAAAATTCTAATTTTGACTTTCCCATGTTCGTAATGCCTTACCCATATTCTTAATGCGTTATGATTTATACTAATAACGCAGAATATGGGGAAATATTCAGTCAGCGGTCATTTTTTCAACCGTACAGGTCGAAAAGGTTTCGAATAATCTCGAAACCTTATTTTTTGTCCCTCTAATGGAGCATCCTTGAGTTTCTCAAGAGCTCTGCATAGCTGATCGGGGCATGATGTACCTTTAGCACCACAACGAATGCCATTAATTCTAGGTATCACATCGTCAATCTTTTGACCGCGCACCAACAGGCTTATTCCCTGAAGGTTGCCATTACAACCTCCAAGGAAAAACACCTGCTGTATCACATTGTTCTCATCGGCTGTCACATCTATCAACTGCGAGCATGTGCCTTGAGTCTGATATTGAACGTGCTTTGTCTTCATTGGCTTAGCTCAATTTGTGGATTACAAGTCCTGAACGCAGCTTGGGTTCAAACCATGTAGCCTTTGGAGGCATAATCTTACCGCTATCAGCGATGTCCATAATCTGCTGCATAGATACTGGATAGAGTGCCAATGCAGCACGCATCTCGCCAGAATCAACACGACGCTTCAACTCACCAAGACCACGCAGACCTCCTACAAAGTCGATACGCTGTGATGAGCGCAAATCGCCGATATTCAGTATCTCATCCAGAATCAATCGGCTAGAGATATCTACATCCAGCACACCGATTGGATCGGTATTGTCGTATGTACCTTCCTTAGCTTTCAAGCTGTACCAGTGCTGGTCCAGATAGAGTGAGAACTCATGAAGCTGCTGAGGCTTGTAAATCTCAGTGCCCTTATCTTCTACCTCGAAGTTTACCTGCAGCGAAGCAAGGAACTCCTCCGATGAAAGTCCGTTCAGGTCTTTTACCACACGGTTGTAGTCGAGAATGGTCAGCTGCGAAGCCTGGAAGCAAACCGCCATAAAGTAGTTGTACTCCTCAGTGCCGTTGTGGTTGGGGTTCTGCTTCTGCTTTTCGGCACCTACCAATGCTGCAGCAGCCGAACGATGGTGACCATCGGCGATATACAGCGATGGCATCTTAGCAAACTGATCTGTGATAGTCTGCATATCCTTATCATCACTGATTACCCAGAATTGATGACGGAAACCATCTATTGGGGCGATGAAATCATACTCAGGCTCGGTAGCTGCATAGCGCATAATCAGCTCGTTGAGTACAGCGTTATCGGGATAAGCAAAGAATACTGGCTCGATGTTAGCATTATTCACACGAACATGCTTCATGCGGTCCTCTTCCTTATCGCGACGGGTAAGCTCGTGCTTCTTGATGTTGCCCTTCATGTAGTCGTCAACATAAGCGCCTACAACCAGTCCGTACTGAGTCTTGCCGTTCATGGTCTGAGCGTAGATGTAGTAATGCTCATCGGCATCCTGCACCAACCAACCCTTATCCTGAAATTTCTGGAAGTTCTCAGCAGCCTTCTCATACACACGAGGATCATACTCTGATGTGCCTACGGGGAAGTCTATTTCTGGTTTAATAATGTGATAGAGGCTCTTCTCGTTATCACCAGCCTCTGCCCTCGCCTCTTCGCTATCAAGCACGTCGTAAGGACGGCTCTCTACCTGTTCTACAAGCTCTTTTGGGGGGCGAATACCCCTAAATGGTTTAATAATAGCCATGATTAATATGTATAACTTTTAAAACACAATAGTGCACAAGTAGGGCCAAGCCCTCCTGTGCACCATATGTTTGCAATATTACTTGTTCACCTGGAACTTTGTATCTCCGTCCTTGAAGAATGCGTTGATCTGCTTAGCAGCAGCGATACCGGCATTGATGTTGGCTTCGGCTGTCTGAGCACCCATCTTCTTAGGAGTTGAGAAGTAGCGACCCTCAAACTTAGCGAACTCGTCGTTAGCATCAGGCATGATGTCGGTCACAAACTTCAGGTCCTCGCGCTCCTGCATCAGCTTGATCAGCTCAGGCTCGTTGATTACCTCCTTACGGGCTGTGTTAACCAGCACGCCACCCTTCTTCATCTTGCCTACCAGAGCAGCGTTGATGCTCTGCTTGGTCTCAGGTGTTGCAGGGATGTGCAGTGATACTACATCGCAAGTCTCGAACAGAGCGTCCTGATTAGCTACAGCATGTACGCCAGCTGCCTCGATAACTTCTGCTGGGCAGAAAGCATCGTAAGCATAAACGTCCATACCGAAGCCCTTGGCGATACGAGCCACGTTGCGACCTACATTACCGAAAGCCAGGATACCCAGTTTCTTGCCCAGCAGCTCTGAACCGCTCTTACCGTTGTAGAAACCACGAACTGCCATAACCAGCAGACCGAATACCAACTCGGCTACAGCATTTGAATTCTGACCAGGAGTGTTCTCAGCTACTACATTGTGAGCTGTGGCTGCAGTCAGGTCGATGTTGTCGTAACCTGCACCTGCGCGAACCACAATCTTCAACTGCTTAGCAGCGTCAAGCACCTCTGCGTCAACCTTATCACTACGGATAATCAGTGCGTCAGCATCAGCAACTGCTGCCAGGAACTGAGCCTTCTCTGTATATTTCTCGAGCAGCACCAACTCATTGCCTGCTGCCTCAATTTCTGCCTTGATACCATTGACAGCTGCTGCTGCAAATGGCTTCTCTGTTGCAACTAATACTTTCATAATTTTCAATTATCAATTGTCAATTATCAATTAGTTTAATGATTTGCTTCGAATTCCTTCATGCAGGCTACGAGGGCGTTGCAGCCTTCGATGGTCTGAGCGTTGTAGCAAGATGCGCGGAAACCACCAACTGAGCGGTGACCCTTAACACCAACCATACCCTTTGATACTGCGAAGTCGAGGAAGTCCTTCTCCAGCTCCTTGTACTCGTCAGCCATTACGAAGCAGATGTTCATCAGCGAACGATCCTCAGCCTTAGCTGTACCAACAAACATCTTGTTGCGGTCGATCTCGCCGTAAACGATCTCTGCACGCTGCTGAGCCAACTTGTCCATAGCCTCTACACCACCCTGGGCCTTAATCCAGCGCAGGTTCTCAAGAGCGCTGTAGATAGGTACTACAGGAGGAGTATTAAACATTGAGCCCTTGTCTACGTGTGTACGATAGTCAAGCATTGTAGGAATCTCGCGTGGAGCCTTGCCCAGAGCATCGTCCTTAACAATCACGATGGTAACACCGGCCATAGCCAGATTCTTCTGTGCACCAGCATAGATAGCATCATACTTAGCTACGTCGATAGGACGGCTGAAGATATCTGATGACATATCGGCAATCAGACGTACGGGAACATCGAGGTCCTTACGGATCTCTGTACCATAGATAGTATTGTTTGTTGTGATGTGCAGATAGTCAGCATCAGCAGGAACTGTCCAATCCTTAGGGATAAAGGTATAGTTAGCGTCGGCCGAAGAAGCCACCTCTACTACCTCACCGAAAAGCTTAGCTTCCTTCATAGCCTTCTTAGCCCAAACACCAGTGTTCAGGTAAGCAGCCTTCTTAATCAGGAAGTTATAAGGAATCATACAGAACTCCAGACTGGCACCACCACCAAGGAAGATCACTGAATAACCCTCGGGAACGTTGAGGAGTTCCTTTACGAGAGCTACAGCCTCGTCAACTACAGGCTGAAAATCCTTTGCACGATGGCTGATCTCCATCAGTGAGAGACCAGAGCCGTTGAAATCAAGACACTGCTGGGCGGTCTTTTCGATAACCTCGCGTGGAAGCATCGATGGACCTGCGTTAAAGTTGTACTTCTTCATTTGATTGTTTATTTTTTAAATGGTTTAAATTTCACTTTTCTTCTTTTTGCCTCATTATCTTAAATTTGGCGCTGCGAAATTACACTTTTTATTTCAATCCACCAAATATTTAAGCAGAAATTCACAAATATTCCCGTTTTTCTTTCATTTTGTCAACTCAGCATATCAGTTTTCTTCATCTTTTGATAGTTTACTACACCTTATTATATATATTAACGTTGCAAAGGTAATGAATATTTGTCACGATACGCACTATTTTGCACGAAAATAATTATTAATTCTTTAAAATTAGTGAAATTCGTGTAATTTGTGCCTTAAAATCACTATCTTTGCATTCGTTATGACACAAAGGTTACATCACATCATCATCAGTCTGGCCTCTAACACCAATCAAGAGGCTAATCTGGAGGCTGCACGCCAGCAGCTAGTACTGTTGCTCAACGATGCGCAGTTCACTCGCGCCATCTATACCGAGCCCGTCAACTCGTTGCGTTCAGAGCCCTACCTCAACCAACTCTGCACAGGAACCACAGCTATGGGTCCCGGACTGCTAAGCGAGGTACTTAAGGAACTGGAGAAGCGCCAAGGGCGCACACACAATGAGGACGGAATCGTAACACTCGACCTCGACCTGATGCAGTACGACGACGAGCGCTATCACCATCGCGACTGGGAGCGCAGCTATATCAAGGATTTAATTAACGAAACATGAAGAAGTCCCTAATAATCAGATGTTTACTGATTGTAGCAATTACTGTCAGCGCGCAGCGGTTCGCCGATTATTTCGAGGACCGCACACTGCGCCTCGACTACATCTTTGCCGGCAACAGCACACAGCAGCATATCTATCTCGACGAACTCATATCCATGCCCAGATGGTACGGCAAGCGCCAGCATCTGGCCGAAGTTCCACTTACGGGCAACGGTCAGGTGATCGTTCGCTCGACAGCCAACGGCGATGTCATCTATCGCAATTCGTTCTCTACACTGTTTCAGGAGTGGATAGCTACCGACGAAGCCAAGCGCACCAAGAAATCGTTCGAGAATGTGTTTCTGGTGCCGTTCCCCAAGCAGCCGGTAGATGTCACCATCCAGCTATACGATTACCACATGAGCACCGTAGCCACAATGACACATCGCGTGGACCCAAAGGACATCCTTATCCGTCGCACCGACGCCATCGCTACTACCCCCTACCGCACACTGCTGCAGGCCGCCGACACATCACGCTGCATCCACATAGCATTTGTGGCCGAAGGCTATCGCAGCAGCGAGATGGCCACGTATCTTGAGGATTGTCGTATAGCCATCGAGTCGCTGTTCCGGCACGAACCGTTCAAGCACCTCAAGAGCCGATTTAATATCATAGCCGTTGAGTCGCCGTCAGTCGATAGCGGCACCAGTCAGCCCAGCAAGGGCCTATGGCTCAACACCGCACTTGGTTCGCACTTCGATACATTCTATAGCGACCGCTATCTCACTACACTGCACCTTAAGCGCCTGCACGACGTATTGGCATGCACGCCTTACGAACATATCATCGTACTGGTAAACACCGACCATTATGGAGGCGGCGGGATATATAATTCGTATAATCTCACCTACACCCACGGCCCAAATTTCCGTCCGGTTGTAGTTCACGAGTTCGGCCATTCATTCGGAGGTCTGGGCGACGAGTACCCATACGGCGACGACGACCCAATGTACTTTGCCGACACAGAGCCCTGGGAACCTAATCTCACCACGAAGCACGACTTCACAGGCAAATGGGAGAATCTGATACGCGAAGGTAAAGCTGGTTTCATCGAGGGCGGCGGATACCTTAGCAAGGGCGTTTGGCGTGGATACGAGAACTGTCGTATGCGCACCAACGAGGAACCCGAATTCTGTATGGTTTGCCAGCAATGGCTCGAACGATTAATAGATTTCTACACTAAATGATTACTGAAATACATTCACTACAAGAACCTGGTATTGAGATATTTAGCGCTCTGACCGAGGCTCAGCTCCGCAACAAGCTCGACGCAGAAAAAGGCCTATTCATAGCCGAAAGTCCTAAGGTTATCCGTGTAGCCCTTCAGGCCGGTTATCATCCGCAGGCACTGCTGTGCGAGCGCCGCCATATCACCGGCGATGCTGCCGACATTATCGCAGCTTGTCCAGCCGACATTCCTGTATATACCGGCGACCGCCAACTACTGGCACAACTCACCGGCTATACCCTGACCCGCGGCGTGCTCTGCGCCATGCGTCGCCCTGCCGAACAGTCGGTAGCCGATGTTCTGACCAGCATACCAGCCGACAAGAAGCACCGCATAGTAGTCATCGACGGCGTGGTAGATACCACCAATATTGGCGCCATATTCCGTAGCGCAGCTGCACTTGGCATCGATGCAGTACTGCTTACACGCAGCAGTTGCGACCCACTGAACCGTCGCGCCGTACGCGTATCGATGGGATCGGTATTCCTAGTGCCCTGGACGTGGCTCGACAGCTACGACACCCTGCGCAAGTTGGGCTATCGCACCGCAGCGATGGCTCTCACCGACAAGTCGATATCACTCTCCGACCCTATACTCAAGGAGCAACAGCGCCTGGCATTTATCATGGGAACAGAAGGCGATGGCCTGCCTAAGCAAACCATCGCCGATGCCGATTTCACCGTGCGCATACCCATGTCGCACCAGGTAGACTCGCTCAATGTGGCAGCAGCAGCCGCTGTCGCCTTTTGGGAGCTTCGCGTCTAATCCTTATTAAATTTGTCTACGAACTTCATCTCGCGCATTATCCTAGCCTGTCGCTTTAGCATATAGGCCGACGGATTCCTGCTCGAGAACTTCCTTGGATTCGGCAGTGTAGCCGCTATCAGCGCGCATTGTGCCTTGGTCAGGTTCAGTGCATCCGTACCGAAGTGCTCCTCGGCCACAGCGTCGGCTCCATATATGCCGTCGCCCATCTCTATCGAGTTAAGATACACCTCCATTATCCTCTCCTTAGGCCACATCAGCTCTATCAGCGCAGTAAAGTACACCTCGAATCCCTTGCGCACCCACGAACGTCCCGGCCACAGAAAAACGTTCTTGGCCGTCTGCTGCGATATCGTAGATGCACCCAGCTTGCGTTTCTCAGGATGCTTTCGGTTTCGTTCAGCCGCTTGCTCTATAGCCTGATAGTCAAACCCGTGGTGCCTCAAGAACTTTGCATCCTCGCTAGCCATCACCGCCATCGGCAGACTAGGCGAAATCTTGTTGAGCGACACCCAGTGGTGCTTCATTTTCAGGCTCTTACCCTCGGTCATCTGTTCATAACAACGGATAAACATCAGCGGGGTAAAGTACACCGGCAGAAATCTAAGTGCCACCACCGCAAGGATAGTGGAGCCAAGAAAGGCTACCACTGTCCAGCGTATGATGGCACGCAGTTTTTTCCAGACAAAGCTCATCGCTTACTTCTTGGCAGCTTCAGCGTTAGCTTCCTTAATCATCTGCTCAGAGGCATACATATAAACCTCTACGCGACGATTCTGCCTACGACCCTCGGCTGTAGAGTTGTCGGCAACTGGATTCTTTGAGCCCTGACCGTCGATAGTCTTGATCTGTGATGCAGAAACACCCTGCTGCTTCAGGTAATTAGAAACGCTCTGAGCGCGGTTCTTCGACAGAGGATTGTTTACGGCGTCGCTACCAGTGTTGTCGGTATGACCATAGATAGCGATATCCATATCCTTGTTCTCCTTCAGTACTCCAGCAAACTGTGTCAGCGAAGCCTTCGAAGCAGCATTCAGCTCAGCCTTGTTTGTAGCAAACAGGATACCAGAATCAAATGTCACCTTGATAGCCTCCAGACCGTTAGCGTCGGTGATAGTCTCTACCTGAGCGTTCTTCACAGCCTCAGCCTCCTTCTTGGCCTTGTCCATCTTGTGACCGATGATAGCGCCTGTACCAGCACCTACAGCAGTACCGATAGCAGCACCTACAGCAGTATTACCAGCGATAGCACCGATTACAGCACCTATGGCAGCACCACCACCAGCACCGATAGCAGTACCCTTAGCTGTGTTACTCATGTTACATCCAGCCAGCACCAGCATTGCGCACAGTGCAACAGCAATTGACTTTAAACTTTTCATAATCCTTAAATTTTAAAATTATTAATCGATAAACGTTGATTTCCGAGTGCAAAGATAAAAACAATATCTGAAACTACCAACTTTTTTAGCGATAAATAAACAAAAATCACAAATTTGCCATATTTATCCAGCCAATTCTAAGCGTCAATAATGCATACTATACACCTCGGGACGACTACACTCTCATGTTTCCTGCTTTTTTAAAACTGAATTCTGAATCCTGAGTCACAAATAGTCTGCTTGCTGCCATAGGCTGGTTGTGGATGTTTCGGTGGATAACGCCATACTTGATGACGTGCTTGCACCCACAATGGGGACATTTGCATTATCGATTAGTATCCTACCAACTGGAAAAGCAGAAGAACCAATTTATACTGTATTTCTACAGATTTTCTATCTCGTCAATGGAAAGATTGGTGTACTTAGCTATCAATTCTACTGACATTCCGTCTACTTTCATCTTACGGGCATTCTCCATGTTAGCCTCAGCCTTCCCTTCCGCCAAGCCTTCCCTTCCGCCAAGCCTTCCATTCTGCCTTCCATTCTGCCTTCCTCCTTTGCCTCTTTCTTTGCTGTATTGATGGCATTATTGATGTCACGATAGACCTTGACACTATCCTCGTAGCCACGACGTTCCTCAGGCGAGAAACGGGCTATCTCTGCCTGTTCGAAAAGTTTTGTGAAAACCTTTTCCTGCAAAGCCTTGGGGCGCTCGAAAAGACGAGAAAGATTACGAAGCACAAAGAGCCACTTGTCGAACATAGTCTCTAACTGGTCTTCTGTCTTGTTAAACTTCGGCATTTCGAGGTAGATATAGGTCAACTTGTCGAAAAAAACTTTCTTAGTCTGCGTATCCATCAACTTCACTTCGTGGTGATAACAATCCTGAGAATAGTCATCATCGCGGAATACGAAGTTGAGTACACCTACGGTATAGACATCTTTCAGATTAAAGTCCCAATCCTCGCCAACCTTGGCCTGCTCCTGAATAGGGAAAGTGGAATAGAACACGCTGCGGTCTTTGTAGTATTGCTGCGACACGTTCTGCATCTCGACGATGAACTTACCGCCATCCTCGTCCTCGCAATATACGTCAAAAATGGCACGGCGATTGCCATAGATGCCAAAATGCTTCGTAGGAAGGTAACTGATATCCTTGATGCTCCGCTGGCCTTTGAGCAGGGCATTGAGAAAACTGATGAGCAAGTCCTTGTTCATCTCAGTACCAAACAACTTCTTGAAGCCGAAGTCGGTATATGGGTTTATGTATTTCTCCTTTATATTCTGTGCCATTTTGTTCTTTATTTCGGATTTCTGCATGCAAAGGTACAAATAAAAATGGAAATAAAGAAGAACTTAGCAAGAAAAATCGTCGTGCAATTAAAAAATTCTGGATTCTGTCTGGATTCAGTTTTATTTTTGAGCCACCTATTATGGCTTTTTAAAATATAATATTTACAATTAATATATTATTAATATTACATATATTATAATATATATAATATTTAACTTCAAAATAGATCGTAAGAGAAGTGCTTATTTTAAAAACTGAATCTGAATCCTGAATCCACATAGCATTCTCTTGCAAGTAAAGACTTTATACAAAACACCCTACTTAAAATAATAATAGAAATACGCGCGCACGTGGAATTTGTACTTTCTAAGTGTGGCAGAATTTTTCGACCTGTACGGTTGAAGACTCCTATCAGCTTGCCATCCGATATTTTATAGTATGCCCTGCCATCCATCCTTCCATTTCTCTGTTAATCATAGT
>ONYZ01000078.1 GCA_900322175.1 uncultured Prevotella sp. | reverse complement strand
GCGACCTGCTGGTGCTGTTTGATGGCGACCGAAAGCTGGTGCAGCAAGTGCTGGAGCGACAAAGCTGGGTGCAAGAAATCATCGCAGAGCGCAACGAGAACGTGGGACAAACTGTGGCGTCAGCGGCTGAACGAATGGCGGAGCGCGAGAAGAAGTACTTCACCCAGTGCCCTTCGAAAGCTATGCAAGAGGCAATTCTCAAGGCGTGCGGCCAGTCATGGAAACAGATTACGCAGGGCGAGGAAGCGACAGACGCCTCCATAGCTGACGAGGAGATAGAGAAGTGGCTCTGGGACTGGGGCGAGAAGATAGAGGAACTGTTTCCCTATTATCCTGCAATGGCTGACGCCTGCAAGGGATTGAAGCGCAACCAGTATCCTGCAGCGCTGATAGTATCTGGCGCACTGATGATGACATTGATGACGCGATGCACTTATCGACTCTATCATCGTCCCTCGAAATTGCGACGCCTGAATGCGTCGGCACTGGTTATCGGCGATCCTGCATCTGGTAAATCGTTTGCAACTCGATTGTATGAGTTCCTGGCTGCGCCCATTGTGGCCGCAGATAAGCTGGGCAAGGATACCATCAATCGCTACCGCGAGGAGATGAAGACTAAGGGTGCGAATAAGGAGAAACCCAAGAAGCCTAAGGTAGTGGTGAGAGTACATCCCTCGCGTACATCTAACGCCCAGTTTATCCAGGATATGGTGAATGCGGTGGAAGATGTGGATGGTAAGCCCATGCAGTTGCACATGCTGACTTTTGATACTGAGCTGGACAACACGCTTAGTGTGCAGAAAGGAGGCTCGTGGATAGACAAGCAAAACTTGGAACTAAAGGCGTTCCATAACGAGGAGGATGGTCAGGCTTCAACGTGACTTGGAACTATGTTTACACCGGTACGCCTATCGCGCTAAAGAAGAAGGTGAATGAGACGAACTTTGGAAGTGGTCTTGCAACCCGTTTGACTTGCATCCCCCTGCCCAGCACGCACTTTGAAATGATGGATCTGGACGAGGAAGTGGATGAGGAGAGTGACACCCGTCTGCTGGAATGGGCCAAGAAATTGGATAAGACCAAAGGCGAGCTTTCGATAAAGCGCATAGTTCGCACGATGTACGACTGGACAGCTCGCCGTATGGCTGACGCCAAAGACAATGAGAGCAAAGCCGACGAGATGCTGCTAAAGCGCTGTGCCTACCACGGCATCAACTACTCGGCTCCCTTCATCATGATGCGCCACTGGGGCGAGTTGCACCAAGAAGGTGAGTACTGGTGTGGTGAGTTTGAGACGGATGATATCGATGACAAACTTGCAGAGTTGATAGTCAATATCCAGTTCGCCTGTCAGCGTCATTACTTCGGTGCGCTAGCCGAGAAGTACTTCGACGATAAGCTGCGCGATGCATCGGCCAATCGCCGCCACCGCCAGCGCACCATTGAGGAGTATAACAAGTTGCCCGAGGAGTTCTCTGTTGACGATGTTGCCAGGATATTCCAGATAAATATCTACACAGCTCGCACGAGAGTGAGACGTCTGCTAGAAGACGATGCTATCGAGAAGTGTGGTGAATATGTGGAGAACAAAACGTGCAAGCATCGATACAAGAAAAAGGCCATCTTGGTATTCTGACGCTAATACATTAATTCATTAATTCATTTACATCTGGCTGATGCTGCCTACACCGCTGCGATGGGTGTTCTTGTGCTTGGGGTTGCCACGGTATTTGAGCGAACCTACGCCTGACACACTGGCGTCGAGATTCTCGGAGGCATTGCACTCTACGCTGCCTACGCCTGATACGCTGGCCTTGACGTTGAGGGCCTTGAGGTTATGGGCTACTATGGCGCCCACGCCGCTGTTGTTTATCACTACATCGTCGGCAATACCGCAGATGTAAATCTCGCCTACGCCGCTGTTGATGATGTCAAGCTTGTCGGTGTCGAGGCTGTCCATACTGATATGCGAGGCTCCGCTGTTACGGATCTTGATGAGGTCGGTGGTATAGACCTTGATCTTAATATCCTTGGTGTGGAGATTGATGTTGTTCTTGGTGTAACCGATTCGGAGTTTGCCGCCCTGGCTCTCGAACTTGTAGAGGTCGATGTAATTGTCGGGGGCTGTGAGTTCTACCACACCGTTCTTGGTGTCGCTCTGTATCAGCTCTACGTGGCCCACGCCAGTCATGTCGACCTCTTCGAAGGCAGTGAGTTTATACTCCTTGGTGATGATGTTGTCGCTAGGATCAATCATTTCGCCACTGAACTTGTTGAGGTCGAATTTGCATGATGTCAAGGCCATCACTACGGTTGCAACTTCGAGGTAAATTAACTTTTTCATACGCTTTGAGTTTTTTAATTTTGAATGATTTTATACGTTAGACGCTAAAAACATCGGAAAAGTTTCAATAACCCCATGTTTTTTTTAAAAAATGGGGAATTGCTTGGATTTTTGGTAAATATTTGCTATCTTTGCGCAAAATTTTAAGGAATAATAATTATTATCAAACTAACGTATGATCAGAAAACTATTGTTATGTATGGTGTGTGGTGCATTCACCATGGCCAGTGCACAGAAAGTCCCTGTATGGAAGGATGCAGGCGTGAATCAGCAGAATCGTGAGCCACGCAGAGCCCACTTCTTCGGCTTTGAGAGCGAAGACAAGGCCAAGGGCGAAAAGGAGGCTTCGGAGCGATTCCTGTCGATGGAGGGTAAGTGGAAATTCAACTTTGTGAAGAATCATCAGGATGCGCCCCAGGGATTCTACGCACTGAAGTATGACGACTCGAAGTGGGTGGACTTCCCAGTGCCAGGACTCTTCGAGATGGAGGGCTATGGCGACAAGATCTACAAGAACATGGGATATGCATGGTGTACCACATTCAAGAACGATCCTCCATACGTGGGCGAGACTAACAACTACACGGGTTCGTATCGCCGCACATTCGACTTGCCACAGAACTGGAAAGGGCAGGAGGTGTACTTCCACGTAGGTTCGGCCACCAGCAACCTGAGCGTGTGGGTGAACGGAAAGTACGTGGGCTACTCGGAGGATTCGAAGGTGGCTGCCGAGTTTAACATCACCAAGTATCTGAAGCCCGGCAAGAACCTGATAGCCATGCAGATAATGCGCTGGTGCGACGGTAGCTACATCGAAGACCAGGACTTCTGGCGCTTTACTGGTATAGCCCGTGAGGTGTATCTGTATGCCACACCAAAGGTGCACGTGCAGGACATCACCATCGGACAGGACTATCAGCAGGGCAACGGACTGCTTAGTGTAGACGTGAAGCTGGCTGGCAAGGCTACTGTAGAGGCAAAACTCTACGACGCAGCCGGCAATCAGGTGGCCGAGGGACTGCAGGCTACCATCGCAAACGCTAAGGCTTGGACAGCCGAGACACCTAACCTATATACATTATTTATATATCTGAAGCAGGGCAACAAGACTCTGGAGGTGATAAAGAAGAAGGTAGGTTTCCGCCACGTAGAGATTAAGGGTGGACAGTTGCTGGTGAACGGACAGCCGATACTAATCAAGGGTGCCGACCGCCACGAGTTGGATCCTGACGGTGGATACATTGTGCCAGTGAGCCGCATGATTCAGGACATCAAGATAATGAAGCAGCTGAACATCAATGCTGTGCGCACATGTCACTATCCCGACGATCCACGCTGGTACGACCTGTGCGACGAGTATGGTATCTACCTGACAGCCGAGAGCAATCTGGAGAGTCACGGTATGGGCTATCGCGAAAAAACTCTGGCCAAGAATCCTGCGTTTGCCAAGGCTCACATAGAGCGCCAGGAGGGTAACGTCATCACCTATAAGAACCACCCGTCAATCATAGTATGGAGTCTGGGTAACGAGGCTGGATATGGTGAGAACTTTGAGAAGGCTTACGACTGGGTGAAGGCTTACGACAAGACTCGTCCATGCCAGTTTGAGCAGGCTCGCCATGACGGCAAGACCGACGTGTTCTGCCCAATGTACATGGGATATGAGGACTGCGAGAAGTATGCACAGACAGACAATCCACGTCCGCTGATACAGTGCGAGTATGCCCACGCCATGGGTAACTCGATGGGTGGATTCAAGGAGTACTGGGACATCATCCGCAAGTATCCTAAGTATCAGGGTGGATATATCTGGGACTTTGTAGACCAGGGACTGCGCGACAAGAGTAAGATTACTGGTAAGGAGATATTTACATACGGTGGCGACTACGGACGTTATCCTGCAAGCGACTACAACTTTAACTGCAACGGTATCATCGCCCCCGATCGCCGACTGAACCCACATGCCTACGAGGTGCGCTACTACTATCAGAACGTATGGGTGACTGACAAGGGACTGAAGGATGGAAGATTCGAGGTGTACAACGAGAACTTCTTTAAGACTCTCGACGATCTGGAACTGGAGTGGTTCGTAGGTGGTACATCGGCAGGTAAGGCACACAACCATGGTGGTGCACGTCCTGAGGGTATGACCTTTGGTCATGGTGGCAAGATTGACATCAGCGGTATAGCCCCACAGCAGCGCAAGGTAATCACCGACGAGACCATGAAGCAGACCATCGAGCGTGTGCTGGGTCATCACGGCGATATGGAGATATTCGTTATCTTCCAGTTTAAGAGCAAGGAGGCACAGCCACTGATAGACAAGGGACAGGTGATGGCTCGCCAGCAGTTTGCACTCAACTCATATCAGTTCCCCGAATTGTCAATTGTCAATTGTCAATTGTCAACTGAAGAGACTGAGAGCTACATCAAGCTGGATGCCGCAGGCACCACACTCACCATCGGCAAGTGGAGCGGATGGATAGACTATCTGGACGTTGACGGCAAGGAGATGCTGGAGGATCGTCAGTCGATAGTTCCTGAGTTCTGGCGCGCACCTACCGACAACGACTACGGCGCTGGACTGCAGCACAGACTGGGCGTGTGGAAGAATCCGCAGATGAAACTGAAGGGCGTGAAGGCCGACGGAAACACCGTGGTATCGACATTCGATATGCCTGACGTGAAGGCTACTCTGACTATGACATATACACTGACAGAGGAGGGCGAGGTAATCGTTCGCCAGCAGTTGACTGCCGACAAGGAGGCTAAGATTATGCCAATGTTCCGCTACGGTATGCAGCTACAGATGCCCAAGGAGTTCGACGCTATCCGCTACTATGGACGTGGTCCGGTAGAGAACTATATCGACCGCAACTCTAGCGAGTTCCTGGGTGTATATGGTGGCAAGGTGCAGGATGAGTACTATCCATACGTACGTCCGCAGGAGAGCGGCAACCATACCGATGTGCGCTGGTTCCGCGTGATGAATGCACAGGGCGAGGGACTGGAGTTCTACAGCAACGCACCAATGGAGGCCAGTGCACTGAAGTATCTGACAGAGGATCTGGACGACGGTCCTGTGAAGGACAAGAAGTTAGGCCGTCACTCAGGCGATCTGATAGAGCGCCCACAGACTCAGGTGCACATCCAGAAGCGACAGATGGGACTGGGATGTGTGAACTCATGGGGAGCATGGCCTCGCAAGGAGTATATGGTAGACTATAAGGACTATGATTTTACATTCGCAATTCGTCCTATAAAATAAAATGAGCGCTTTTTAGGCTTGTTTTTGAGCAAAATGTAACCGCCTGGGGCTTGATTTCTATCAAAAAGCATGCTTCAGGCGGTTGATTTATGAATTTTTAGCCAAAAAGGCTTGGTGGGTACGTTATTAATTGTTACCTTTGCAGCGTTGAAATAGATGAATTGATATGAAGATGAGAGAAAAAGTAACAGTTTTATTGGTCGCTCTGATGATGGGGCCGATCATGAGCTATGCTGAAGAGGCTCAAGTAACCAATGAGGTTGACACCACATATATTAAACTCGACGCGAATCGTGTACCCATTACTCACGTAAATCTGTCGTACGACGAACTCGTGGAGAAGGTAGGTGAACTTGAGACTATTCTGGAGACTGACGATTTCCAGCTTTACGCTGCAGGTGACTACACCTATAAGATCGTGAACGGAATCGTGTACTCTATGGCTATTCAGATACCTGATGATAACAACGACAAGGTGGTTTACAATCAGATACTGAATGCACTGGCTAAAAGCAACTCGCTGAAGGATACTCATAATACCGGTGGTAACAACTACCAGTATGCCGACTTCCAAATTCAGTTTGATGACTTTGAGGGGTATGAGAAATTAACCTTCTCGGTGATTGAGTAAGCTAAGGTAATACCCCAAGCGGTAGATTTTAAAGAGAGAGAGATAAGGGCGGGATCCACAGAGGTTCCGCCTTATTGATGCCCCAAACACGAAATGGAACAGGCGGATGAGCCACAGGATGGCAGGGATATGGATGCCCTGAACAAAGGTGAGCATTCGCGAGTAGCCACGCAGATCGTTGCGAAACTTGCATAGCGTGCGCAGTCCCTCCTCGGTCTTAGCCATAAAGTCGGCATTGCTCTCGAAGATGCAGAATCCCAGAGGATTGTCTAAGTGCTGGATAGGTATGCGCAGGCGCTGTAGTGTCTTGCCCAGTAGCACATCCTCGTAGCCATAGTGGCGCAATCGCTCGTCGAACGGGTGTTGTAACATCAGTTCGCGGGCTATCAACAGATTGGCTGTGTGCAGATGCTGGTAGGGAGTCTTCTGTCGCTCGGTGGCAGTGTGGTGTGGTTCTTCGGCCTTCTCGTAGCGATAGCGCAACAGCTGTTTCTGTTCCTCACTATCGGCCATGATAGCCACTCCGCCATCCACCACCTGTGCTGGAAGACAAGCCATATAGCGACTGATGAAGTCGTCGCTTATCACAGTCATGTCGCTGTCTATATATAATATGTACGCGTGAGAGGCTTGGCGAGCCAGAAAATTGCGTATGGCAGCACGACCAGAGTTCTCGGTGCGCTCGATGAATCGGCAGTGGGGTAGGCTGGCTATCGCGCGATTGGCCTCGATGGTTGATGTGTCGGTAGAGCCGTCATCGGCCACGATAATCTCGAAAGCAATACCTGTAGCCATCGCCTGCTGATGCAGTCGGCGAACCAACTCTAAACACACACAATTGTATGTGGGGATGCAAAAATACAAAAAAAATAGAAAATATTTTGTGGATTGAGGGAAAAGTTGTAATTTTGCACCCGCTTTTACGAGTTAAGAGCATGAAATTCAAATTTATATTAAACATTAAAGATTAAAAATTAAACAATTATGGCAACAAAGATCAGATTGCAGCGCGGTGGTCGCAAAGGTTATGCTTTCTTTCGAGCGTGCACTGTATTGGGTAGAGACTGGTGCTCAGCCCACAGACACAGTACGTAACATCCTGAGCCGTGAGGGCGTTTACCTGATGAAGCACCTGAAGGGTGGCGTAAAGAAGGGCGCTTTCGATGAGGCTGCTGCACAGAAGAAGTTCGACGCATGGAAGGCTGACAAGCAGAACGGTCTGGCTAAGATCGCTGAGGCTGAGGCTAAGGCTAAGAAGGAAGCTGCTGCTAATGCACTGAAGGCTGAGAAGGCTGTTAATGAGGCAATCGCTAAGAAGGTAGCTGACAAGAAGGCTGCTGAGGCTGCCGCTAAGGCTGAGGCCGAGGCTGCTGCCGCTGAGGCTCCCGCTACAGAGGAGGCTCCTGCTGAGGCATAAAGCTACGCTTAATAAGTCGAAAAGAAAAGCGAGGAGTGAGGAGTTGTACTCATTCCTTGTTTTTTTTAACCTAAAACTATGCATATACTAGAGATACCATCATTCTTTACCCCATACGGAGGCGAATTTTGTCTGGAACAGGCTAAGGCTCTAAAGGCTTTGGGACATGAGGTGCGTATAATGAGTAACGTGCAGTTGGGAGCAACTATCGGATTAAGAGATTATGTCCTACTGCCATATTGCCGTTATGAGCACGAGCGTGATGGCATAACTGTCTATCAATCGTTTCAGCGTGGTTTGCCACACATGGTGCGCCATAATGTGACGCGATGGATAAACATAGTTCGGTCGATGTTTGAGGATTATGTACGGAAGTACGGTAAGCCTGACATCCTGCATGCACACTGTGCCAAATGGGCTGGATATGCGGCCATGATGATTAGCAGGCATTATGGCATACCATACGTGATAACTGAACATCTGTCGAAGTTGGTGTTTGAAACAGAGTTCGGTCCTGCACCTGCTGAGAATTGGCAGATTCCGATGCTGAAGCAGGCATATCGTGAGGCAAGCTATGTGATACCTGTATCAGAAGAGTTGGTGGATGATATTGCTTGTTATTTCGGAAAGGACTATCGGTGGAAATCTATTTCGAATATCGTAGATACGGATTATTTCGCTTATCAATCGCGATCACATAAGGAGAATCGCCCATACACATTCTGCTGCTTGGCCATCAATTGGCCATTAAAAGGATATGACGTGCTGCTACCGACATTCAGGCAGTTACGTGCTAAGGGTATGGATGCCGTGTTGAAGATAGCAGGCAGAGGTACTGATAGTGCAGATTTCCGCTCAAAGCTATCTGAGGGGATGACGGTCTATGGTTTGCTGGACAGACAAGCCGTGCGCAATCTGCTATACCAGAGTGATGCACTGGTGCTGGCCAGTAGGAGCGAAGTGCAACCATTGGTACTGCTCGAGGCAATGTCGACAGGTATACCTGTGATTGCAACAGAGTGTATCCCACAGAATCTACGAATAGAAGGTGGATGCACCATAGTACCAACGGACGATATTGGTGCACTGGCTGATGCAATGAAACTGGTGATGGAGAAATCTGTTGATGGCAAGCAGATATCTGAAAAAGTAAAAGCTATGGCTTCGCCACAGGTTGTAGGGCAAAAGCTTTCCAACCTGTTTAGCCAAATTATTTCTTAAGTGTTATAACGACTTTGCGAATAGCTAAAGCGCACGTCCAAAGCGGTTGAAATGCCGTGATGGCTTTAATCATTAATATTGCAAGATTATTTTTCGTATTCCACAGCTTTTGGCATTCGATAGCCTCACTGCGCATCTGCTGGTCTTTTGCCCTGAAGGCGTGCATCAGTAGGGCATAGGTGCGCTTGCTGAAAAAGTTGCGTGTAGTGTCTGTGTTGATGCTGAACGTATTGGCTATTGTATGGCTCTGATTTGTAGCTTTATTATAGAAATCGAAAAGTTTCCTGATACTTCTTGGCGATGATATCGTATCTCCGCCCTGACTATAATACAATGTGACATCTGGAATAAAGGCAATATTACCATTCAACGCTTCGAAAAATGCTATCTGCAGATCTTCGCATACGATATCTTGCCCCCTGAACAGTGCTTTGTGTTTTTTCAATGCATCGCGCACCACATCGGTACGATATAGCGATGTGCATAGTTGTATGACGGGCATGCTGGTCTGGGTAAGAATAGCTTCGAGCATCTGTTTGCCATCAGTAATAGGGGCTGAGAATGGTTGCTGTGGAGAATTGCTGGCAGTATGCGTTTGTTCGTTGTAAGATTTCCAAGCAGTGTGGACTAGCGTGATACTGTCATCGCTCTCCATAATGCGCGACTCCTTCTCCAATTTCTCATCGTCAACCCAGAAGTCATCGCCTGCACAATCGGCAATCAACTCACCTCTGCATGCCAACAGACAATCGAAGTAATTATCCACCATCCCCTTGTTTACTGGATTGCTGAACAGTCTGATAGTGTCAGGATATCTGCGTGCAAAGTTACGACAAATCTCGCCAGTGCGGTCAGTAGAGCAGTCTTCGCCTATAACTATCTCGATAGGGAGATGGCACTTCTGTGACAGGATAGAGTCGAGTGTGCGTGCTATCGTGTCCTCTTGATTATAAGTGGTTACAATGACGGATATCATCGAGGGCTTGCTCATCTTTCTTTCTTCATTAGGGGGAGGATGTTTACGAGTACGGACAGGCCCAACCTGTTGTTGCTCATTCTACGAAACCACTGATATTTCTTGGTGTAATCACGATCGGGTAGGGGGAACAATCCTTCGGCACGCAGAGTCTCTATCTGTTGCTGAACTGCTGATGTGGAACGTGTCTGGACGATGATGTTATAGAGATAATCCATTGTGAGTTGGGCCACACGTCGTTCCATAGCCAGTTGATCGTTTATGGGCATGCGGTCGGCCATCTGGTGCAGATGTCGGATTATCTGTAGGGCATCAGTCTGACGCTTTTCTATCTTTGCAGCATCCTGACTAGTGGTAATAGAATCGGCATGCTTGTTGTAATAATATGCCTTGGCCTTGGTGGGGTAAATCACTTCAGAGCGTATCAGCAGTTGAGGGGTGAACTCCTCGTCCTCGTGATATATGCTAGGTGTGAATCGTAGGTCGCTCAGTGTGGTACTTCGAAAAAGATATCCCCACGCTGTACCATGAATATTATTATGGCGCATATAGTTGGTTCCGCTAGTTGACTGTACCTCGGTAGGTGGTTCAGATACGGATGCTTGCAAGCTTTCGGTGAAATCAAACAGCACCATATCGGCATCATTATGATGGCGGATAATATCGAGACAGTAGTCGTATCCTGATTTTATCAACTGATCGTCGGCATCAACAAACTGCATATACTTACCAGTAGCCATACGTATTCCTGTGTTTCGTGCAATACTCAGCCCTTGGTGCTTCTGACGGAGATAAATGATGTCGTCAGCGTATGGATCGATGGCTGGGAAAGGACTGTTTTCCGATCCGTCATCGATGATTATAATCTGTCGTTCCTGCTGACTGAGTGATAACGAAAGAATGCTGTTGAGACACTCGCAAAGCAGGTTTACGGGCAACTCATAATATGCGATGATAAAACTCACCAGCGGGGTGGATTCTTGATTAATTGCTTCCATATCGCTGCAAAGGTACGAATAAGCGAGCAAAATTCCAAATTTATTTGTATAAACGTAATATTTTGATTAATTTTGCGTTTGTTTTTATGTAATATGAAGCAAGAACGCGACGAAAGTTATAGTCACGTATTGAAATATACGGGTGTTTTTGGTGGAGTGCAGGGCCTGAATGTGTTGATAGGTCTTGTACGAAATAAGTTTGTGGCCATGCTATTAGGACCTGCTGGTATGGGTATGGTGTCGCTATTCAACACCACTGTACAACTTATCTCGCAAGCCACACACCTTGGAATATCGTTCAGTGCTGTGCGACATATTTCGGAGTACTACGATGCTGGCGAAACTGAGAAGGCTGCCTACTTTGTAAAGGTGGTGCGTGGATGGTGCCTGCTTACGGGATTGCTTGGCATGCTGGTCTGCATGGTGCTTGGACCATTCCTGAACAATGCTACCTTTTCCTGGGGTGACCATACGTTGCATTATGTGCTACTTTCTCCAGCCATCGCAATGATAGCCATAACGGGTGGCGAGACGGCTATACTGAAAGGACAGCGAAAGCTTGGTGCACTGGCTATAGTGCAGATATCTGCGGCACTGGCATCGCTGGCTATATCCATACCTATTTATTATTTCTTCTGGCATTCGGGTGTAGTCCCCGTAATAGTGCTGATGGCATTTGTCACGATGTGTGCCACATTGTGGTTCTCGTTGCGCATATACCCATTGAGGCTTAGTGGTGCTCGTGGCATACTTGGTGAGGGTATGGAGATGGTGCGACTGGGTGTGGCCTTTACACTGGCTGGTGTGGTTGGTAGTGTTGCTGAGATGGTGGTTAGGGCGTATCTTAATGTGATGGCCGATCTGGGCTTTTTGGGACTATATAATGCTGGCTACATGCTGACAATAACCTATGCTGGCATGGTGTTCTCGGCTATGGAGACTGATTATTTCCCACGTCTATCAGGAGTGAATCGCGATATTGAGCAAACAAACTATACGGTTAATCGCCAAATGGAGGTATCGCTACTGATAATTGCCCCTATGCTTACTGCTCTCATAGCCCTGTTGCCGATACTGATTCCAGAACTGTTCACCAGCGAATTCATCCCTGTAATACCTATGGCTCAGGTCACAGCATTGGCTATGTTCTTCAAGGTGTTGACCCTACCTGTGGCTTACATCACTCTGGCTCGTGGATATTCTATTACCTATCTGGTGCTCGAGACAGCCTATTACGTGGTATTCGTGTTGCTAGTAGTGCTGGGTTATCAGTATTGGGGATTGTTGGGTACTGGTATCGCCATCACCCTGGCCCATGTGTTCGACTATCTGATGATAAACCTGTATGCATATAAAAAATACGGTTACCGTGTTTCGGCAACCGTATCTCGATATGCTATCGTATTATTTGCTTTGGGATTTCTCGCCTATGCCTTCACCATCCTTTTTGATGGCATCGTCTACTGGGCAGTAGAACTATTGGTGGTTTTGGCGAGCAGCCTGTTTTCACTGCAAATTCTTAGACAGAAGACTCATCTGTGGCAGGCTCTAACCCATAGGTTCCGCAAAGGTTAGAAGCGGAAGTCGAACTCACAGGTAATCATATTGTAGTCGTGCTTGTCGGTAGCCATGCTCTTATCGTTGATGCGAGCATACTCAGCGTGGAGCTCGAGGTTCTTGGTGAAAAAGTAGTTCAAACCAACCTCGTATGTAGTCTTGGCAGATCCCCACTCCTTAGCAGCACGATAACACTGATAACGAGCCTTGGCGCGCAACTTGTTCTTTACTACAGGCACGATACCAAAGGCATACCAACCATCGGCCTTGTCGCCCAGATCAAGGTTTGAACCATAGCCCTGTGAATGCAGATACTCTGCACGGAAGGTGTACTCGCCCTTGTCGTATTCTGCTGAAAGGGCATAGCGGTTCTTTTCGCCAACACCAGCACGGCTACCAGTCCATCCGAAAGCACCGATACGAACGCCTTGGATAGGCATTATCCACAGACCGCCGATGATATCCTTGCGATTATCCTTATCCTTGGTGTTAATACCCTCACCATTATAAACGCCTACCTGATAGTGTAGCAGTTTGCGTCCGCTGGCATTTGGAAAGATGTCGCCAGACACCTGGATACCAATATCACGACCACCTGATGATTTCTCTCCTGTTCGATCGCCGAATCCAGAAAGGTTATTGATTACATCAGCATAACCTCTCCAACCCTGAGTGATGGGGTGGGTTGGGTTCTCGAATGTAAATGCACGCTTAAACTGACCTGCGCGAATCTTGAACTCTGGATATTTGCGCCACTCAGCATAGAGGTCAACGAGCTGTACCGTTGGCTCTCCAGGTCCCTTGGCGTTGGTTCCCTGAATCTGTGCGCGCCAGTCGAAATCGCCGATCTTACCATCGAGAATGAAACGGGCCAAGCGCAGATTGAAGGTATTAGAATGATTACCCTCGGGATCCTGACCCTGATATTGCAGCATGCCGTAGCCGCTGAATTTGATGTTCTTTACCCAAGCAGGTACCTCAACGGTAGCCTTCTCCTGTGTAGCCTCTACTTCCTCTACTTCGGGCAGAGTCTCTGCGCTAGCGCTAATTGCCATCGACGTCATAAGCGCAATCATCCAAAACTGTTTTTTCATTGTCGTATTGTATTTGATAATTAGTAATTGCTGCCGCAAATATATAAAAAACTTCTTTATGTTCCAAATTTTTTGCCGTTTTTTATTTGCGTTCAAGCAACACTACGTTCTCCACGTGTGGTGTGTGCGGGAACATATCCACTGGCTGCACTGCTATTACGCGATAATACTCGTCCATATCGTGCAGATCACGAGCCTGTGTGGCAGGATTACAACTTACGTATACGATACGCTTAGGAGCTGCCCTCAGTATGGTCTTTACTACATCGGGGTGCATACCAGCGCGTGGTGGGTCGGTGATGATTACATCAGGCTGTCCGTGCTCAGCGATAAACTCATCAGTAAGTATATCCTTCATGTCGCCTGCATAGAACAGAGTGTTCTCAATGCCATTTACATGCGAGTTTACCTTAGCGTCCTCGATAGCCTCGGGCACATACTCAATACCAATCACCCTGCGCGCCTTACGAGCCACAAAGTTGGCTATAGTACCTGTGCCTGTATACAGATCGTATACCACCTCGTTGCCAGTAAGCCCTGCAAAGTTGCGAGCTACTGAATACAGATGATAAGCCTGCTCGGTATTGGTTTGATAGAAACTCTTCGGACCAACCTTAAACTTTAGATCCTCCATAAGTTCGTAGATATGGTCGTTGCCCTTGAACACTATGATATTCTGATCGCCAATAGTGTCGTTGCACTTCTGATTGTCGAGATACATCAGCGAGGTAATCTGTGGGAACTTATCAGCGATGTGCTGTAGCAGTGCTAAAGCCTTTTTCCCATCTTCGCTCTCCCAACGGTTCTCCTCTCCTTGGGAGGGTGCGGGTGAGGTTTCCAGATGGAACTGGAAGATTACCATCCACTCGCCACTGGCGCTGTTGCGGATGATGACATCTCGAAGCAATCCCACCTGAGCGCGAAGGTCGAAGAATGATAAGCCATTCTCCATTGCATAGTCGCGTACCTCGTTGCGTATATCATTATGCAGGTCGTCCATCAGCCAGCATTTCTCAATAGGCAGAATTTTATCAAACGCACCAGTAATGTGGAATCCGATAGCGGGCACGTCTTTAGCTCCCCCGCCTTCGGAGGGGGCTGGGGGGAGGTCTCTCAATTGCTCTTTCGTCAGATAGCGCTTGTTGGCACAACCAAAGTCGAGCTTGTTGCGATACTCCTTAGTATGCACACTGCCCAGGATTGGATGGAACTCCGGAAGTTCGATCTTGCCGATGCGATGCAACTGGTCGTATACCTGTTGCTGCTTAAATTTAAGTTGCTCCTCGTAGGGCAGATTCTGCCATTTGCAACCTCCGCATACCCCGAAATGTTCGCAGAAGGGGGTCGCGCGTACATTACTATATTTAGTGATTCTTACTACTTCGCCCTCAGCAAAGGAGTGCTTCTTTCTGCGAATCTGCACATCGCACACATCGCCAGGCACGCAGAAGGGGACAAAAACCACTAGATCGTTCCAGTGGAACAAGCACTTACCCTCGGCAGCCACGGCCTCAATTTCTACACCCTCAAGTAAGGGTAACGGTTTCTTGTTTCTTGCCATATTGTTTCTTAAATTTGGGTGCAAAGGTAGTGCAAATCGTGCTAAAAAACAAATTTATTCATGTGTTATAGGCTAAAAAAACAAAAATGTAAGGTAGAGATAGCAATTTTTGCCGATTTTTTTTGTGTATTTGGTGGAAATTTAGTAATTTTGCCCAATCTAATCAAACAATAATATATTATCAACATAATAATGTAATTAACGTATGAGTCAGAAAAGAGTTTACCTCTTCGGTAATGGTAAGGCCGAAGGAAACGCAAAAATGCGTGAGGAACTTGGTGGTAAGGGTGCTAACCTTGCTGAGATGAACCACATTGGTGTTCCTGTTCCTCCAGGTTTCACAATCACCACAGATTGTTGTAATGAGTACTATCAGGTTGGTCAGCAGAAGATTATGGAACTGCTGAACGACGACGTGATGGCAGCCGTGAAGCACATTGAAGACTTGATGAACTGCAAGTTTGGCGATGCACAGAATCCTCTGCTGGTATCTGTACGCTCGGGTGCACGTGCCTCAATGCCTGGTATGATGGATACAATCTTGAACCTTGGTCTTAATGACGAGGTTGCTGAGGGTATGGCCAAGAAGACCAATAATCCACATTTCGTTTACGACTCTTATCGCCGTTTCGTACAGATGTACGGTGATGTAGTGCTCGAGATGAAGCCTGTTAACAAGACTGATATCGACCCATTCGAGGAAATCATCGAGAAGGTTAAGAAGGAGAGCGGTGTTGTTCTGGATAAGGACCTCTCTGTAGAGGATCTAAAGAAGTTGGTTAAACTGTTCAAGGATGCTATCAAGGAGCGCACTGGTAAGGACTTCCCCAACGATCCTATCGAGCAGTTGTGGGGCGCAATCTGCGCTGTGTTCCGTTCTTGGATGAACGAGCGCGCTATCCTCTATCGTAAGATGGAAGGCATCCCCGACGAGTGGGGTACAGCTGTTAGCGTGATGGCTATGGTATTCGGTAACATGGGCGACACCTCTGCTACTGGTGTATGCTTTAGCCGTGATGCCGCTAATGGTGAGAACCTGTTCAACGGTGAGTATCTCGTAAATGCTCAGGGTGAGGACGTTGTGGCTGGTATCCGTACCCCACAGCAGATTACCAAGATTGGCTCTCAGCGCTGGGCTGAGCGCGCTGGTATTTCTGAGGCTGAGCGCGTAGCCAAGTATCCTTCTATGGAGGAGGCTATGCCTGAGATCTATGCTGAGCTGAATGGTATCCAGGAGAAGCTGGAGAACCACTATCACGATATGCAGGATATGGAGTTCACCGTACAGGAGGGCAAGCTGTGGTTCCTCCAGACACGTAACGGTAAGCGTACTGGTGCTGCTATGGTTAAGATTGCTATCGACCTGCTCCACGAGGGTATGATCGACGAGAAGACCGCCATCATGCGCTGCGAGCCTCAGAAGCTCGACGAGCTGCTGCACCCCGTATTCGACAAGAAGGCCCTGGCTTCTGCTAAGGTTATCGCACAGGGTCTGCCCGCATCTCCTGGTGCTGCTTGCGGTCAGATCGTGTTCCACGCTGACGACGCTGAGGCTTGGCACAACGATGGTCACAAGGTAGTGCTCGTACGTATCGAGACCTCTCCTGAGGACCTCGCTGGTATGGCTTCTGCCGAGGGTATCCTGACCGCTCGTGGTGGTATGACCTCTCACGCTGCCGTTGTGGCTCGTGGTATGGGTAAGTGCTGCGTATCGGGTGTAGGTTCACTGAATGTTAGCTATAAGGACAAGACTGTCGAGATTGACGGTGTAACATATAAGGAGGGTGACTACATCTCTCTGAACGGTACTACTGGTCAGGTTTATGCTGGCGAGGTGCCCACGAAGGCTGCTGAGCTCTCTGGCGACTTCAAGGAGCTGATGGACCTCTGCGACAAGTACACCAAGCTACAGGTTCGTACCAATGCTGATACACCTCGTGACGCTCAGCTCGCTCGTGAGTTTGGTGCCAAGGGTATCGGTCTGACTCGTACGGAGCACATGTTCTTCGAGGACAAGAAGATCATCGCTATGCGTGAGATGATTCTCGCCGACAGCGTTGCCGGACGTGAGAAGGCTCTTGCAAAACTGCTACCTTACCAGAAGGCTGACTTCAAGGGTATCCTTGAGGCAATGGACGGTCTGCCCGTGAATATCCGTCTGCTCGATCCTCCTCTCCACGAGTTTGTTCCCCACGATATCGCTGGTCAGGAGACTATGGCTAAGGAGATGGGTGTCAGCGTAGAGGATATCAAGCGTCGTGTTGACTCACTCGCTGAGAACAACCCCATGCTGGGTCACCGTGGTTGCCGTCTGGGTATCACCTTCCCAGAGATCACCGCTATG
>ONYZ01000053.1 GCA_900322175.1 uncultured Prevotella sp. | reverse complement strand
GGAGCAGTATCAGAACATCGGCAAGTATGCAGACACCTATCGCTACGTGATGATGCCTGAACTGTACACATCACTGAGTCAGGACAAGGTGATTAAGGAAGCGGCTCTGCGCAGCGGAGTGAGCAAGGGAGTGATGCAGGCATGCTGGGATGCTGCCGGCGAGGTGATTAAGGCATGGGCTACCGAGGGCCACAGCGTGGCACTGCCTGGACTGGGAACCATGCGATTCGGATTGCGCGCCAAGAGCGTGGAGAACGTGAACGATGTGAAGACAGGACTGATTACCAGTCGCCGCATCATCTTTACGCCCAACAGCGACATGAAGGATGAGTTGGCCAAGACTGCCGTGCAGATTACCTGCTACGACCGCAACGGCAAGGAGGTGAAGCGAGTAACGTCGACCGACAGCGGCGACATCGAGGATCCCGAGAACGACCAGCCTGCAAACGGCGGCGGCAATAACCCAGGCGGCGGCAACCCCATCAGCACCGACTAAGCGAACGGGGGCACCAAGCCCCCACCCGCTTGATTTATTAACCATTAAAACGAAAGAACGACCATGAGTAAGAAGGAAACCATCAAGTTTGTAGTTCAGCTCATCGCATCGATTGCATCGGCGATACTGACAGCACTAGGCGCCACATCGTGCGTAGGCGCGTAGAATCAACCCTCAGGCTTCACAAGTCTGGGGGTATTTTTATTTTCTATTAAGTCTATATTTGATTATAACATTAGTCTTACTTCATCTCTTCTAAAAGCTGCTGGACAGATGCATTGTCGCGCTGCTTGCCGTCCTTGTCGAAGAGCACTATGAAGGGGATGCCGGTGAACTGGAACTTCTCTTGCAGGTAGCCCCATTCAGAGCGGGTGATGTGGATGTGCTCGCCCTTGATATTGTTTGGTTCGAGGAACGACTTGCACTGCTCTGGCGTATCGTCGGTAATATAAAGATATTTCACAGGTTTATCTTTGTTAGCCTCCACCTCGTCGCGCATCGAGAGCATCTTTCCTCGGCATGGGCCACACGACATCTCCCAGAAGTCAACATAGAGCACGTTGCCCTTATAGGGCTCGATGATGCGCTGGAAGATACTGTCGCCCTTGGTCATCGCGCGCTGCTCTACAACCTTTATCTCGTTTCCCTTGATGAAGTCGCGATAAGAGAGCACGGCACGACGAATGAGTTCGGGATGAGTGATGACAGACATCGTGGCGGCAAAGTCGTCGGCGATAATATCATATCTGTAGCACCAGTTCGTCTAACTGTGCCACCTGTTGGTCTTTCCACGCCATCAGCGAGTCGAGGCCCTTTTCGTATGCCTTATTCGACCTGTCGGGGCGGCAGTATTTCTCGTCGATCTGTTGCCACAGTCTGGTAACCTCGCCACTAAGGCCCGTGCCATCGAACTTTATGACCTCTTCTCTGGTTCGCTTTGAGGAATCGAAGGTAACGTTGATGGTATCGCCGGGGCAGGCATAAACCGTTCCCAATGGATAGATAAGAATCTGCATGGGGTAAGGCACATAGACGTTCATGGAGAACGTGCCGTCGTCTTTAAACTCGATGGTTGAAATCTTCTCCTTGCCCACGATATAGTCGCGCATGATGACAGTGAAGCGTCCATTAATATCATCAAGAACTTCCTTAGGCATTTTCTCACCTTTCGCTTCTTCTGGGACAACAAAGCCCCCTTGAATCACTACATTGCCGCCGTGCAGACGGTATTCGTTAAGTTCTGCACTGGGATAGTTTAACAACTGTGGAATCTCTTCCTTCTTTGACTTCTTCTTAGCCTCAACGCCCATAGGAATGATGAGTAGGGCGAAAAGAATGGTAATGATTGATCTCTTACTCATTGGTCGATTCTATTTTTCTTTATCTTTTTATAGTATATACGCTAGTTTCTCAGACATATTGCAATCGGGGACGTTAAAATTTCATAAAACATGGAGTTAGCTGCGCTCAAAGCCTGCTAAATGCCATCAGCGAAACATAGATTCCCCTTTTGGAAACATGATGACGCGTGGGGTAAAGAAAAAATCTGTACCTTTGCCCTGGATTAAGAAAAAAGTATTATCTTTGCACACAGAAGACAACAATCGGTATGAGGAAGCTATTCATTTTTCTTGCTCTCTGCATCGCCCTGATGGCAGCAGCACAGCCGGCAGTAGACACAGCATTTAAAACGCTGGGGATAGCCGACGGACTGCGCAGCAACTCGGTAACGAGTGTACTGGTAGATAGTCGCGGATACTTATGGATAGGTACGTATCAGGGACTGAACCGCTACGACGGGCATCAGGTGAAGACCCGTTTCCCTGAAAGCAGCGACCCAACATTCTACGATGGGCGAAGCGGCAGGGCTGAACGGCACGAGGTGTTCAGCGAGACCACCACTGCGCTGGAGGAGGATGCTGAGGGACGGATATGGATAGAGTGCGAAAGCGGGGCATACTGCATATACGACACTCGAACTGCCCGATTCCAAGCCTCGCCCGAAACATACCTGCGCACGCTGGGCATACACTTGAATGGGAAATATAAGGTAAAGGTGGGACAGAAGGGTGCGCTATGGGTGCTGACTGAAAGCGGAATATATCACTACGACTATCATACCAAAGGACTGCAAACATGGAGAACAAACGTGCAGCTGCCTGGCAAAACGGCGGATGTAGTGGCTGAGATGTCAGACGGACTATACTACAGCGCAGGTCACGCCGTGTGGCACCTGCTGAGCAGCACGGGCGAACTGAAGCGCGAGGCGCTGCCCGAGGTGATGCAGAAATCGACAGGCGAGGTAAGTCTGCTGGCCGATGCCGACGGTACGCTATGGATATATAGTACGCGCGAGGAGACAATCTGCCGATACATAGTAGGCGGCCGAAGAGTATGCGAGATGGTGAGTCTGCCACAGACCACAGGGGCAAGTCAGAACAATGCCATACGCGACATGATGGACGACCAGCGGGGCAACATCTGGATAGCTACCGACCACAAGGGGCTGTTTGTGTACAACAAGAACACTGGCGCCATCACATCGCTGCGACATGAGCGCACACGACAGCTGTCGCTGGCATCGGACAACGCGACGTGTATGACCATCGACCGCGAGGGAACAATCTGGGTGGGACACATGAAAACGGGACTATCGTACACCAGCGATGCCAACAACATGATGCAATCGCACGCACAGAAAGCTGGCGACATACTGGCGATGGCATACGACACGAAGGGCAACCTGTGGATGGGTACTGATGGCGACGGCGTGTATATAGAGCAGACCAACGGCAGCATACAGAAGACGGCACTGCCGAACATTACGGTGATGAGCCTGGCGAGCGACGGACAGGGCGGCATGTGGGCAGGCACGTATAATCAGGGACTGTACCATCTGACTGACGCTGGACAATGGAAGCGCTACGCCATCGACCTAGGCACATTCCCAACGGAATATGTATGGACGCTGGCTACCGACAATCAGGGACGCGTATGGTCGTCGTCGCCCATAGGCAAGACGGTGATATTCGACCCCAAGGATGAGACCACACGCACAGTGGCCACCGACAGCGGCGACGACATACGTGCCAACGCCGTACGATACGATGGCGCTGGCACGATGCTGCTGGGATCGGTATACGGACTGTGGACCTACGACCTGAAAAAAGATAAGTGCAGCGTGAGCTTCGGCAATAAACGCGACACGCAGAAATGGCTGAACCAGATGGTGACGGACGTAAGTATAGACAGGCAGAAGGGGCTGATAATGCTGGCACATCCAGACGGAGTGACGGTTTACGACACCAAGCGCGACACGCTGAGCTACATCAGGCGCAGCAACGACATAGTGAAAGGACTGGCACGCGACCGCGACGGGGCCTACTGGATATGCACCACCAGCGGTAGCATAGTAGGCATACAGACCAAGCGCCACGCAGGGGGACTGGAGATAATACGTCGCAGTTTCCTGCCAAGCGTAGGTATGCCGCAGTTCTACTTCAACGGCGACGCAATGACGTGCTCAGCCCAGGGCGAGATACTGATGGGCGGCACTGAGGGCTATATGAGCATAAAACCGCGCCAACTAATGGCCACCAAGACAGAGGAATACAGTCTGATAATCAGTGAAATTGCCGTAGGCGACAGCCTGCTGAACGAACATACCAACCTGGTAAAGCTGAACTACGACGATGCGTACCTGTCAGTAAAATTCTTCACAGGCAGTCTGGAGAATGTGCGCAAGATACGATATGCCTACAAGCTGGTGGGACAGATGGGCGACTGGGTGATGACGGACCAGAACTACGTGTCGTTCCACGCTCTGCCTTCTGGCGACTATACCCTGCAACTATGCGTGTGTCGTGAGGATGGAAGCATGAGCGAGCCGTGCGAACTGCGCATCAGCGTAGCACCACCATTCTATCGCACCACACTGATGTATATCGTATATCTGCTAATCGCCGTAGCACTACTATTCCTGCAATGGCGCAATATGCGCAAGCGCCAACAGGAGCGCACTGAGAAGCAGCGACAGCTGATGGAGCGACAGAAGATAGAGCAGATAACGGAGATGAAGTTGCAGTTCTTTACCAACATCAGTCACGACCTGCGCACACCGCTCACACTCATCATATCGCCGCTGGAGCACATCATGAAGAAGCTGGAGGAGGGCAGTACGCCTGAGAACATGATGGCACAGTTGAAGAATGTGTACAAGAACGCACAGCTGCTGCTGAAGGAGGTGAGCGCCCTACTCGACTTCCGCCGACTGGACGCTGGCGGCGAGACGCTGAACCTGCAGAGCGGCGATATAGTGGACCACCTGAACAGCATACTGGTGTCGTTTGGCGATTATGCTGAGGAGCGCGGCATCCGACTGAGTTTTGAGCACGATGTGGATAGCTACGTGATGGACTACGATCGCGAAAAGATGAACAAGGTGGTGTACAACCTGTTCTCTAACGCCCTGAAGTTCACGCCATCGGGCGGCAGCGTATCACTGGCATTCCGTATCGACGGCGATAATGCCATCATCTCTGTGGCTGATACTGGCAAGGGCATACCCGACAGCGACAAGCCCAACATCTTTATGCGATTCTATCAGTCGGCCAGCAACGACAGTTCGCAGACTGGCAGCGGCATAGGTCTGCACATAGCCAACGACTACGTGCAGCTGCACAAGGGCACCATCAGCGTAAGCGACAACCAGCCTGTAGGCAGCGTATTCACCATCACCCTGCCGACCTCCCCCAGCCCCTCCAAAGGAGGGGAGGAGAATCACGGGGACAGGTCGCGTGATTCGCTCGACACGAGCTATCATGGACCTGTCCCCATGATTCTCATTGTCGACGACAACAAGGATATGCTCCAGTTTGTAAGTTCGTGTATGAAGGAGGACTATCAGGTTTATACCGCAACAGATGGTGCCGCAGCACTCGAAATACTGCAGCGCGAACAGGTGAACCTTATCATCAGCGATGTGATGATGCCTGGTATCGACGGCTTCGAGCTGTGCAGACGGGTGAAGAGCGACATCACGCTCTCGCATATCCCCATCATCCTGCTAACCGCCCGCACCACCGATGTGAGCCGTATCGAGGGACTGCAACTGGGTGCCGACGACTATCTGACCAAGCCATTCAACGTAGAGGTGCTGCGACTGCGTGTGAATAAATTCATTGATTGGGAGCAGAATAACCACCAGCTGTTCCGCCAGAAGATGAACATCGAACCTAGCGAGATAACCATCACCCCACTCGACGAGCAGTTCATCCAGAAGGCAATCGCACTAGTAGAGAAGAACATCAGCGACTCTGAATTCTCAGTAGAGACGATGGCCAGCGAGGTGGGTATGTCGCGATCGACACTCTACAAGAAACTGATGGCTATCACAGGCTTAGGCCCAGCCGAGTTTATCCGCACCATCCGCGTGAAACGTGGCAAAGCCCTGCTGGAAACCTCGCAGATGCAAATCACAGAGATAGCCTATGCCGTAGGATTCACCACCGTAAAAAGCTTCACTATGAATTTCAAAGCCGAATACGGCGTAACCCCAACGGAATTCAGACAGAAATAAAACAGAAGTATAACTTCTAAATGACAGAAGCGTAACTTCTGACGTCCAGGAGTTACGCTTCTATATACTAAAAGTATTTACTAAATTGATAGCGTTGCAGTGGGCAGATCGCTCTTTATTGTAACCTTCGCTTTACCTTTTTTGTTAGTACAGCGGACTACCAGCAGGGCGCGGCCTTTCCATGTGGTGACACGGGGTGAGGTCTTGGGCTCGCGGTCTTGGAGATCGGCGGTGGCAAAGGCCATCAGGCGGCCTTGGCCTTGGACGATAGCCTCGCAGGGGATAGCAGCATCGGGACAAACACGGCCCTGAGCATCAACCACCTCGACGGTGATGTAAACAAGGTCTTGGCCATCAGCCTTAAGTGCTGGTTTGTCGGCAGTGAGACGCAGCCGAGCAGGCTCTCCGGCCGTGCTCAGCGTGACGCTCTGCCCTCCTGCCTCAGCACGCAGTGTTCCTGCCTCGTAAGGCACACTGAACACCGCCTTGAATTCTGTGCTAAGATCAACATTCTTTTTACCTATTTGTTTACCGTTCAAATACAATGTTACCTCGGGAGCCTTGGTGTAGACCTCGACCTCGACGGGTTTGCCTTCCCATCCCTGCCAGTTCCAAGATTCCCAAGTGGGCCATACGCTCCATGATGTCATATTAATCTTGCCACGATAGCCATCGGGCTCGCGTACCGCCATATATAGATTCTTTGTGTTAGTCCAAAGCATCTCGCGATAATGACTGATAGGCTTGCGCCAGCCTGTGATATCCACATCGCCACAATAGGCACCATGCCACTCGGGCACACCACCCTCGCGCCAAGATTCGCCAGGCGTCTCGCCATCGTAATAGTAGCGGCCAATACCCGACTCGCCAAGGTAGTCAAGGCCAGTCCACACCATATCACCAATGACGTATGGATAGTCGTGAACCAGTTTCCAGTTTCTGAAAGCATCACGCGGATAGCTCTCAGTCTGCCACATCACGCGTTTAGGATTGCGCTGATGATCGCTGGCGTGCTTGAATATCATATAGTTATAGCCGCCGATATCGAGTACATCAAAGTGGGGGTCGTAGATTTCCCAATCTCTGTCCCAAGCACACAGCGCCTCAGTGACAGGGCGAGTGGTATCGTATTTAAGTATTTCATTCTTCAACATCTTTGCGGTATGCACCACGCGGATGTCCTTGCGTTCGATGACCTCGTTGCCGATACTCCAGCTGATGATGCTGGGGTGGTTGCGGTCGCGCATTACCATAGCACGGATATCCTCCTGATAGCACGAGTCAATCAGCGTAGAGTAGTCGTAGGGTTTCTTAGCTGTGCGCCATCCGTCGAAGGCCTCGCCGATGACCAGCATACCTATCGAGTCGCAGGCATCGAGGAAGGCGCGTGTGGTGGGATTGTGCGAGGTGCGGATGAGATTGAAACCAGCATCCTTCATCTGGCGCACCTTTCGGATCTCAGCAGCGTCGAAGGCCATAGCACCCAGCACGCCATCGTCGTGATGCACGCAGGCACCATTGATGAGCATAGGCTTGCCATTGAGCAAGAAGCCCTTTTCGGCAGAATACTCAATGGTACGGATTCCATATGTAACGGGCAGAACATCGCCCTCAGCCTCGATGGTAGTATGGTAGAGGTAAGGATCATCAGGCGACCACAGGTGAGGGTTCTCCACATGCAGCGTCTTCGTAATCGGTTTGCGCGAACCATCGTTCATGACCACCTCGGCTTTGATGTTTACCGTGTGGATATCTGGCGTAGTGACATACAGGCTCTCTTCGTCGATATACTGCTTGCCCTTTGACACCAGCCACACGTGGCGGTAGATGCCTGAGCCGGTATACCAGCGACAGTTAGGCAGCTCTGAGTTATCGACCTTTACCAGCACCTCATTCAGTCGCTTGTCTCTATATAAATAAGGTGTAACGTCGACTGTGAATGGCGTGTAGCCATAGGCATGCTGACCAGCCTTCTGTCCGTTGATGAACACCTCGGCCTTCTGATATACACCCTCAAAGTGCAGTTTTACCACCTCGCCCTTGGGTGTGGCAAACATCTTGCGATACTCGCCCTTGCCACCAGGATACCAACCACCATCGGTACCATTGGTAGCTTCGGCTGTGGGATCAGAAGCATACGATATAGCCCAATCGTGGGGCAAATCTACACTGATGGTCTTACCCTCGTGGGTAAACTTCCATCCATTGTCGAACAGCGTTCTCTGCGCCTGCATCTGCAGTGCCAGCAGCGAAGCTAGAATTGTGATACACCTTTTCATTTTTTATTATAATTGATTATTTCTGAATTCTCAGTACTGGAGCAATCTTATTGCACGGTTGGGGCAGCGTCACTACCAGTCCCTCGGCAGTCTGTGTAGCCTTGAGCTTACCATAGCCCAGCAAGAAAACGCTGGTAATTGACTTCTTGAAGTCTGGATTACCCTTGGCCAGCGACTTGATAACCAGTCTGCCATCCTTTGGCCAACCCATAGCTGTGGCGTACAGGTACTTCTTAGTCTGATTGAAACGCACGTCGCGATAGTCCATACCATTGTACTGTCCCTCGTTGAATCCCTGTGCATTTATCTCAATAACCTTTTCGGCTACAGGTCCCTCGCCAAACTTCACCCAAGGACGTGTGCCAAAGATACTCTCACCATTAGGAGTCATCCATGCCTCGAGTTCATCCAGGAACTGTGCCTCCTTCTCATCGTAAGTTCCATCGGCCTTCAAGGGGATATTTAGCAGCAGGTTGCCGTTCTTTGATACGATATCGACTAACTGCTTAACGATATTCTCGGATGTACGATAGCCATGCTTGTAGACGTTGGTATTGTAGTGCCAGTCGCCTATGCAGTTGCATGTCTGCCAAGGTTCAGAGATTATCTGGTTAGGAGCACCACGCTCCACATCCCATGTGAGCGCCTTCTTCTGATCTTCGTTCAGAATCTTGCCGAAAACCACGCCGCGAGGATTCTTATTATAGAGATGTGTAGCGATCTTCAATCCGCAGTCGCTCACGGGATAGAACGGCAACACTGTTACATCGAAGTAGATAAGGTCGGGATTATAACGATTGATGGCATCGAGCGTACGATCGTAGAAGTTGGTTACGAACTCCTCTGATGGAGGACAGGCACCATTGCCCCAGCCCCACTGGGCGTGAATCTGTCCGTTGTTCCACGAGCGGTCGCTCATAGGGTGATTCTGTGCATAGAGCTTCTGCGGGTCGAGTCCTTCCCACCACTTACCCTTACCGTCGGCCTTGGTAAGTTTTCCGTCATAGTAAACACCTGCCTTAGAACCATTCTGGTCGTAGCGCTGCGATGGCTCATACCATGTCCACGCATGATCGGCGTGGAACGAGATACCGAGTGGCAGTCCAGCCTTCTTGGCGGCTTTGGCCCAACCGTCGAGGATATCCTTCTTGGGGCCGATGCGCATAGAATTCCACTCCTGATACTGCGAATCCCACAGGTCGAAGTTGTCGTGGTGATTACCCAGCACAAAGAAGTACTGCGCACCACAACGCTTATATCGCTCAACCAATTTCTCAGGATCCCACTTCTCGGCCTTGAAGAGTGGCAGGATGTCCTTGAATCCGAATTCTGACTGATGACCATAATGCTTCTTATGATACTTGTACTGGTCGCTGCCCTCGATATACATGCCGCGAGCCATCCAGTCGCCTGAGCCTTCTACGCACTGAGGTCCCCAGTGAGCCCAGATACCGAACTTGGCATTGCGGAACCACTCTGGTGTCTGATGAGTCTCCAGCGACTGCCAAGTAGGCTGGAACTTACCCGTGAGCATCTTCTCATGCTTCTCGGATACAGGTACATCATACGTTTGAGCCATAGCTGCGGTTATCCCGCAGCTTATGGCCATTGCAAAAATGCTTCTTATCATATTAGTTAGTAAAAGTTTATTCATACAGGTAAAACATTCGTTCCATCATCCTCCACTTCTCATCCGATGTACTGCCGGGCTTGCACTGCTGGAACATGGCTACATAGTCCTCCCACTCAGCCTGTCGCGGCAGTGTGGCCAGTTTTGCCATAGCACTGTCCCAGTCAAAGTCAACTGGAGTCTCCACTATCATAAACAGGTGGTTGTCGAGTATGTAGATTTCCATCTCGAGAATACCTACAGCCTTGATGCCCTCACGTATCTCGGGCCACGAGTGGTATCTGTCGTGAGCCTCCTTGTATTTGGCTATCAATTCCTGATCATTCTTCAGGTCCATCGTTTGGCAATACCGTTTCACAGGCATGCCATACTCCTTGCATCTGTAACCAGAGGTCTTATTGTTCGTATTCATCACTTTATTTGATTGTCGCTGCAAAGATAAGCGTATTTTTCCAATCCTTCGCTAATTATTGTCGACATTTAATAGCACATTATCGACATAACACTAAAAAAAACGATAAAAAGTTGCTAATCTCGAAAAATATTTGTTCTTTTGCAAACTGAGAACTCTAGAAACCTTGCATTATGAACTACCCGATAGACAAACTCCGTCTGCTGACGCTCAATGTCGGACTGGCCAATCACTGCGGTGACTGGAACTGGAAGAATGTGCGCAGCCCTTTTGCCCGTCTGTACTACGTTACCGAAGGAACTGCGCAGGTCGAGATGTCGTCGTGTGTGTATACGCTGAAGCCTAACCACCTGTATTTTATTCCGGCTTACACCACTCACAGCTACATATGCGACTCCAAGTTTTCACATTACTATATACACATATACGAGGACCAGCAGAGCGAGACAAGTATGTTTGACGAATGGGATTTTCCCGTCGAGGTCAGCGCAAACGATACCGACCTGGGGCTGGTGAAACGTCTTTGCGAGATAAATCCATTCCTCAAGTTGCCACAGTCGAATCCTGACGCTTACGACAATCATCAGACACTGATCAGCAATCTCGAGCTTAATCGCCGTCGCCCATTCTGCGACAAGGTTGAATCGCGTGGAATACTGTTCATACTAATGTCGCGCTTTCTGAAATATGCCACCCCGAAGACTGATGTGCGCGACGATCGCATACAGATGACGCTCACCTATATCCGAAAGAACATCGGCAGCCGACTCACTATCGAACTGCTTGCCGACAAGGCATGTATGTCGAGAGATCACTATATACGTGTATTCAAACACGAAACAGGCGAAACGCCGAATGCATACATCACCAAGCGAAAGATGGAGAAGGCCGAACTGACGCTGCTGACCACCGACATGCCCGTAAAGAGCATTGCCGACATGCTTGGCTACGATGATTACTCATACTTTAATCGCATATTCAGAAAGAATTCCGGAATGACACCACTGCAATACCGTGCGAGTCATTTCAAACTATAAACCATAATAAGATGAAACAGATTATCCTGATTTTTGCGTCAGTATTGTCATTACAAGCACAGGCGCAGCAGCATGACTGGGAGAACCAGGCCGTGCTGGGTATCAACAAGTTGCCTTACCACGCCACGCTACAGTTGCCGTCCAAGCAGAAGGAGTGCAAGGAGATCGTCAGTCTCGACGGTGAGTGGCTGTTCCACTGGAGCCGCAATCCCGAGGAACGACCCGCAGATTTCTATCGCGAAGACTTCGACACCAGCAGTTGGGGCAAGATAACCGTGCCCGGCAACTGGCAGACGCAGGGGTATGGCACACCTATATATATTAATATCAACTACCCGTTCGTAAAGAATCGCCCAAGCGTGACCACCGAACCACCAAAGGACTGGACGGCCTACGAGAATCGTAACCCAGTGGGACAGTACGTAACATACGTGGATGCTACCAAGGATATGCTGTCAAAGAACCTGATACTGCACTTCGGCGGTGTGCATTCGGCATTCTACCTGTGGATAAACGGAAAGAAGGTGGGATACAGCCAGAACTCGATGTCGCCAGCCGAGTTCGACGTGACTTCGTATATGCGCGCGGGGCGGAACAAGATTGCCGTCGAAGTGTATCGCTGGAGCGACGGCAGCTATCTGGAGGATCAGGACATGTGGCGACTGAGCGGTATCTTCCGCCCCGTGCAGCTATGGGTGCGTCCGCAGGTACACATCACCGATTATCGCGTGACGGCGGTACCCAGTGCCGACTATTCAAAGGCTCACATTACGGCTGAGATATCTATTTGCAATACAGGCAAGAAAGCAAAAGTGGCATATCCGCACATGAGGATAAACGGCAAGGTGCTGGGAATGATCGACGGGCCAAAAATCAAGGGCGGCGACACCATCACCGTGACGTGGGCTTACGATATGGATAATCCTATTCTGTGGTCGGCCGAAAAACCGCATCTATATCCGTACAGCATCGAGTTGTGCGACAAACGAGGCAATGAGATTGAGCACTTCGACTATCACCTGGGCGTGAAGAAAGCGGAAGTCGTAGGCGAGGTGTTCAAGATTAACGGCAAGAACGTGAAGCTGCGCGGCGTGAACCGTCACGACCACCACCCCAAGACAGGCAGATACGTTGACGACGCCACCTACGAGGAGGACATCCGACTGATGAAGCAGGCTAACATCAATTTCTTGCGAACCAGCCACTATCCCGACCGCGAATACATCTACGAGCTGTGCGACCGCTGGGGCATCTACGTGATGGACGAGGCCAACCACGAGACTCACGGCTACGGATATGCCAACGAGGAGATGGGCCGCGACCTGACGTGGCAGGCTGCACACGTGGACCGTGCCGAATCGCTGGTAAAGCGCGACTACAACCATCCTTGCGTCATCCTGTGGAGTTTGGGCAATGAGGGAGCGGTAGGAGCAAACATCGAGGCTATGTATAATAAGGTGAAGGAGCTGGACGCCACCCGTCCGCCATTCTACGACAGCGACCGCCGGTACAGCGCCATCTGGGACGACAGCTACCTGTACCCCGACGACCTGAAGAAGAATGCCGAGGTCGTGACCGACAAGCCATTCATGATGCGCGAATATGCCCACGCCATGGGCAACTCGTGCGGCAACCTGCAGGAGTATTGGGACGTAATCTACAACGACTCCAGCATCTGCGGCGGCGCCATCTGGGACTGGGTAGACCAGGGACTAACCTCTCCAAACCTCACCAAAGGGGAGGAAAATTTCTTGTATGGTGGCGACTTTGGCGACAAGCCTAACGACGGACCGTTCTGTATCAACGGCGTTGTCGGTCCCGACCGCAAGCCTCATCCGCACTATTACGAGGTGCAGTATGTGTATCAGCCGCTGAAGTTTGAGCTGAACAACGGCCGACTGAACATTGTGAACCGCGACCAGTTTACCAGTCCATACGAATACGCCATCGTGCGCGACACCGTGACCATCGGCAATGAGCGACTGCTTAACGTCTACGCCCAGCTGAAGGAGGACAAGCCATGGGCCAAGAAGGGATTTACCGTGGCCCGCGAGCAGTTTGTGATCAGTCCATATCGCTGGCCCAGCAGCCTGCAGGGCAAACCGGCGAAGGTGCAGGAGACAGCCAGCGGACTGCGTGTGCACACCGAGCGCGGAGCTGTGACCATCGACAAGACTGGCGCCATGACATCATGGATAGTCGACGGCCACGAGATGCTGAGCGCACCACTGGAGCCATACTTCTGGAAGCCCGAGAACGACAACCAGAGCGCAGCCCACTTTGCACAGACATCGGCCGTCTGGCAGCAGGCAGCCGCCAACCGCACGCTGAAATCGCTGACCAGTCGGAAGGACAGGAACTGCGTAAAGGTGACAGCCGAGATGGCGCTGCCCGCGGGCGCCGACCTGACCATCACCTACTCCGTCAACGACGACGGGGCGATCAAGGTCGACATGGACTACAACCCAAAAGCCACCGCCCTGCCGCTGATGCCAAAGTTCGGTATGCGTATGCGACTGCCAGCCGACCAGACGCAGATAAAGTACTATGGCCGCGGCCCGTGGGAGAACTATCCCGACCGCAAGCGCTCGGCCATGCTGGGCATATACGAGACATCGGTCAAGGAATATGAGACCGACTACATCCACCCGCAGGACAACGGCAACCGCACCGACGTGCGCTGGATGCAGATAGGCGACGTGAGGATCGACGGTTGCCAGCCGCTCTGCATCAGCGCATGGGACTACGGCGAGGAGGACCTGGAGGGCAAAAGGCATCCCAACGAAATCCCCCGCGGTCGCTTCGTCAATCTGAACATCGACCTGAATGTACACGGCGTAGGCGGCGCCGACACCTGGGGCAAGCACACCCTGCCCCAGTACACCATCGATGCCAACCAGCCGCATCGCTACAGTTTCATCCTGCATTGCGATTAATAAACGAATCCGCCGGAAGCATCCTTAATCGATGTCCCGGCGGAAAAATATCTCTGTAATTCGGAATGTACTACTCCATGCGCTTCATAATGTCGCGCAGAAACGAGTCGCTGATATTCCCGAAATCGGCCTTGTCGTAGATGTAGAGCAGCTGCAACTCGTCATCTACCACGCGTACGCGGATGATGACCCTTGCGCCGCCGCTCTTGCCACGCCCCTTCGAGGTGATGGCGAGCCGTATCTTACGGGCACCGCCCGTCAGTTCCACGCCCTGCATGGGGTCTTTGAGCAGCGAGGCGAGCAAGGCCTCGAAGTCGGCCTCAAGCGACTTGTGGCGCTTCTTCAGCTGTTTGTACGAGGCCCTGAAGTCCTCCGACATTCTGATTCTCATAATGCCCTCAACGCTTCTATGGCCTCCTCGGGAGTCATGCTCGGTTCCTCCTCTACTTGCTTCATGCTCCGCTCGATGGTACGGGCCAGCTTGTAGGCCTTCTCCATCTGCTGCAACCTTTCCCATCGCCGTGTGCTCATGCGCACGGTCACGGTTGTCGGTGTTCTCTCGATAATTGCAGTCATAATTCTAATTGTTTAATGTTTCAACGCTGCAAAGTTACAACAAATTTTCAATATAACGCGCAAATCGCCGAAAAATGCAACAAAATCCACCAAGGATTTTGTTGCATTTTCGATGTGATACATTACTGACCCCACCCCCCGACCCCTCCCCTCCCATCGTAGGGGAGGGGAGTTCCGCCGTTATCTCCCCTCCCATCGTAGGGGAGGGGCTGGGGGTGGGGTCAGTAATTTTACTCCGACGGCAGCGGCACCAGCTCGTACTCCTTGCTGGCGTCCACCTCGGCGTTCGGCCTTACCAGCACGCCCTTCAGCGCCACGTAGAGTCCGCCGGCCTTCTTCGCCTTCGCGTCCACGGAAGCGATGCGCACGGCGGTGATTACCGGCTCCTCGCCAGGAGCACTCGGCTCGGGGTCGAGGGCGAATGCCTTCGGGTTCTTCTGCGCGATGGTAGTCCACGTCCAGCCTGCCGAGACAGCGTAAGTGTGATTGCCAACAATCTCGCTGGTCACCTTCACGCGCTTGTTGGTGCGGCGGTGGTTCTCGTATTGCTCGATGTAGTCGTCCTGCGTGTTGCGCAGTCCGTCGATGATGTCGTAGAAGCGCTCCGGATGACTGTCGGTCAGTGTGCAGGCGTTCAGCATCATCGTCATGTCATCCATCGCCTCGTCCAGGGCCTTGCGGTCCTCCGAGAGCTGTATCTCGGCCTTCTGGTGGGTCTCGTCGGAGCGCTGGCCCATCAGGGTCTCCACCTCGGCGTTCTTCGCCATCAGCTCGGCTATGATGTCCGTCAGCCCCAGCTCGGCGGCGGCAGCCACCTGTGCGGGGTCGGCCTGGAATGCCTGGTACCACTGCTTCACCTGCGTGGTCTCGTCGCGCAGTGCCATGCCCGCAGTGGGGTTGTAGAACTCCAGCGTCGGAGCCATCGTCTCTGCGGCCTGCTTCTTCGCGGGCAGCCCGTCCATCTTCCTCATGGCCTGCACCATGGTGCGCACCTGGTTCAGCGGCGCGTCGCGCTCCTTGTCGGCCTTGTCGATGTCGGCCGTCAGGTCCGACTTCTGCGACGTCTGATAGTCCTGGTCGAACCTCTGATACGCCGTCTCCAGTGCGTCTATGTAGGGCTGCAACTTTGCCGGCGCCGGGTTGTCCACGGTCCACTCCAGCCTGATGCGGCGCATCACCTCGGCCATGTAGCCCATGTAAATCCTGTTGGGCCACTTCTGCGGGTCAATATACGCTAATTGCTTAATGTCAATCATAATTTTAATGTTTTATTTCGTTATTCTTTCATTCAGTTTCTATGCTGCTCCAGTCTGAAATTGCCAGTCGGAAGTTTCCGACTCCACTCTCCGGGCTGCGCGAGTCAGTCGGGAGTTTCCGGCTCCACTATTCCTGGTCGAAAGTGCCAGTCGGGAGTTTCCGGCTCCACTATTCCTGGTCGAAAGTGCCAGTCGGGAGTTTCCGGCTCCACTCTCCGAGCTGCTCGAGCCAGTCGGAAGTTTCCGGCTCCACTCTCCGAGCTGCTCGAGCCAGTCGGAAGTTTCCGGCTCATGGTTTCCAGCCAGTTTCAGCCAGTCGGAAGTTTCCAGCTCATGGTTTCCATCATTCTTGCAGCAGTATTCATATTTCTCCTTGAGACTTCAGCCTGCCGCCGAGCGGCGGGGCGCAGATGCAAGGCTGCATCTATGCTTTTTCGTTTCGCAGGCGGAGGGCGTCCGCTGTCTAATGGGTTCTTTGCAGAGCAAAGCGGCAAAGCCGAGCGCGACATGCTATTCATACTCTCAGGATTTCTGTTCTACGGAGTCAGGGAGAAAAGGAGGGCGGAGCCGTCCGCTGTGGCGTTGGGTGCCGCCCTCCTTGGCTTGCCTCACGGCTCACATGCGGGGTGAGCACGCGATGCGGCGTCATTCATCCACTAAGTAGAACACAATCGATGTTATCCCATTGGTTTGACTATCACGACCGATGGTGACGCTCGATGATGTGCCCTCCCAGGTGGCAGTTTTATTTATAGGATTGAACGACCAGCCTTGGATGTTAGCCATCTCGGCAGAAATTACGATTTTCTTGAAATTCTTGCCTAACGTGTTGGTAAAGGTACAATCTCCCCTAAGCATAAGCGCGCCTTGATTGCAATCAATCGTGCCATCGCCTTGGAGCGTCACGCCATCGTTTTCGTAACCATCTTTCAGTTCAATATCCGACATTCCCGAGATGTTCCACGTGACGGGTGTTACAACCGGATCCGCTGAAGTCAATGAAATCTCTTTGCCGTTCACTTCCACACTGATGAAGGAGGGATTATATCTACTTTCAGCTTCTCCGCCTGCCCATTGCCTATAGGTGTTGTTGCTTGTGTCGAAGGTGACGGAGTATCCATAGTCATTCCACGAAGTAGCGATATCGGGATATGCGTTCTGCTTGAACACCAGTTTGCCATCCTCAACGACAAGTGCATTGCCCCAATGATTTGGAACATATCCGCCGCCACTCTGGAAGGTGTACGTACCGTTGCCGTTGCTGACGAACAAGCAATAGATGTAATCATCCGAATAATTATAATTCACCTTCACGGTCATGTCGGCGGTGTTGAGGGTGTTGGCCAGCGTGACAGATGACATGTCAACTGTCCTCTTCACGTTGTACACCTTGCCGGTAGATAGCGTGGTGTTGCTGATGGCTGATGTGATTTCCATGCCGCCTAACTTCACCGTGGCGCTGCTCAGCGCAGTTCCTTTGGCTACGGGGAGCACGAACTTGGCCTTTACGGCGCCATCGGTCACGGTGGTGACGTTAGCCTTTGCGATGGATGCGCCATTGTTGATGAACCTTGCCGGGAGTGTGGTGCCGCTGTGGGTGCCGCCCTTGACGGTAATCTCGAAGTTGAGGAAGGCGGTCTGCTGGGTCAGCGTGAAGGCCTTGTCGCCGTAGGTCGATGTGCCCGTCAACCAGCTGTACTGCTGCACGGCGTCGCTGATGGTGGCGCAGTAGGCTGCTGTGGGATAGTTCACGGTGATGGCTCCATTGCCGTCAACGGAAACCTGGGTGCCCACCGTCTGCTGTGCGCTCACCAGCGTGGCGGTCAGCGAGAGGCCGTCGGCGGGAGAGCCGCTGCCCGAATAATCCAGGTCGCCCGAGAAGGTGGCGCCGCTGGCACTGCCTATGCCATCCTGTATTTCGAGCACGCCCTGAATGTTGGTGCCGGTGATGTAGAGCTTGTCGCCCGCGGCGAACTTAAGAGTCTTGTTGTCGCTATCCACGGTGGCGCGGGTCGAGTTCCTCCGTCATGTTATCGTCGCTGCTGCAGGAAGTCATCACGAGGGCGGCCGTCATCGACAGCGCAGCCCAAAACATATTCTTCATTTTCATTGTCATCTTCTGTTTTAGTGGGTTCATACTACATCTTCCTCATCTTCCATTGCGTTGATGCTGGTTCTACCTGTTCCAGTGGTCTCATAGGGGCTGGCGCTCAGGATGTGGCATTGTTGTTTCAACTGGACGACCATCGTCGTCGGTTTCTGATAGTCTTTTTTTCTCATGATTCTTTTAAGCTTTAAATTATTACTAATATGTTAACTAAAAAATTGTTTCGTCACTATATGCAGCACAGGAGCGCAGCGGCGGCTCCACCCGTCCCACTAGTTCGGTCCGGGAGGAGCCGTCGCTGCGCTCCTGCATTGATGTATAAGACTAATGTCTGTCTGTCTGTCTGTCTGTCTGTCTGTCTTTATAAATAATATCGAGACCACCAAACATTCGGCCAACAATTTGCTGCCCGTTAACAAAGATTATATGTCCGTCTTGATGATACATCATTAATATTATTAGAGTAGTTTTAGGATATTTTACATAATCACGGCTGCAAATATACATAACTTCGCGCACAATCTGCAAACATTAACAATATTTAAGTGCAAATATCATATTCAAAGACAAAAATTCACCTACCTTTGCACCGTCAACTTAAAGCATATATATGAACAAGCTAATCATTATCCTTGGGCTGCTGACAGGAGCAGTGACTGCGCGGGCTCAGTTCGCCTATAACGGGCAGCACGCTTACGATGGCGAGCATAAGAACGAAATTTCAGGCTACGTGATGGGAGGCAACAATGTGGTTTGCGGCGGATTTGGCGGACTGGAGGTATCGTATCGCCGACAATTCGACGACCATTGGCATGCCGGTGCCGAAGCGCAGGCACAGTTTGGCAAGCAGTTGTATTCTGCCGACGTGCAAGGCGGATATCATCTGAAGCTGGGTTGGAGCGATTTCTTCCTTGACGGAAAGTTTGTGTATAACAAATATCACCGCTGGAATGCTAAGGAAACCATCGGCAACCTGTCGCTGATGTGGGAGATGCCATACTTCTATCTGCGCGTAGGCGAATCGCTGATACACTATAAGGTAAACACGCTGGGATATACCGAGCCACTGACGTTTACCTTCGGATTCGGAGTCAACATCCGTCCGCGATGGTACCACTGGAACCTAGGGCTCTTCTTCCGCAATCACGACGACTTCTACTACGAGAACTGGAACATCAACTGGGGATTACACTTCTACACGCCGGCGCCATTCGTCAAGCGCGCCCAGCTGTTTGGCGAGTTCAACATTCGTCCAGCCGGCAGTATGAGCCAGTTGGCCTCGAAATATGAGACATCAGGAAAGTTAGGACTTAAATACGTATGGTAATTATGAAACAGTTTACACATTATATATTATTAGCAGCCGCAGCGCTGCTGTATTCTGCCTGCGACAAGGTGAGCCCCATCGGAGTGCTGGTTAGCGGTACAGGCGTAGAGGATAGAGTAAAGATGTCGTACCAGTACTATATGGAGCATAAGCGCGAGTATAAAGTTCAAGACGCCTCGGACATGGACGAATACACATTCCTGGTAGGAGCCGACAGCCATCTTACCACCGACGACGGACGTATGCGCGAGATGCTGCAGATAGGACTTGACAACAACGACCTGCTGTACGCCCATCTGGGCGACATCGCCGACACTAAGGCCGAGTACTACATCACACTCGAAAAACTGATAGACGAGTATCGCTGGAAATATGGCAAGAAGTATTACGAAGAGGATTTCTGGGGCGACGAAGATATTCCGTTTCAGGTAGATGATCCTAGCAGATACACATATACCGACACTTTGAATGACTTAATCTATACTGTCGACGAGATTCCCTATCCATTCTACCCCGTGGTGGGCAATCACGACATCACCCACAATGGATGGGCGCTATGGTCAAACATATTCCACTCGTCGTTCTACGATGTGTATGTGCTGGTAGAAGACGAGCCGTTGTCGTTCGACCACTTTATCTTCCTCGACTCGGCTAGCGGCACGCTCGGACACGAGCAGGTTAAGCTGATAGAAGAAGGAGTGCTGAATGGTCACAGATACGAGGAAAACGGCTATCTGGTCCGTCACACCTTTGTGTTCAGCCACACCAACATCTTCCGTCCGCGTTCGGTTGAGTTTGCTTCTACCTTCCCGCGCGAGGAGATGTTCTTCCTGCTGAATCAGTTTGAGAAGTGGGACACCAGAATGGTGTTTCTGGGCCATGTGCACAAGTGGGATTATCAAGAGGAGGGCGTTACCGAATACCTGACACTCGACTCGATGTGCGAGGCTAACAATCCAGAGCCAGGCGACTATCTGGTGCGTGTACACGTAAAGAAAAACGGCAGCGTAACTTGGGAGCGCGTAAGAATGAATTATACGCCTAATTGAGTTTAGGCTTCGCGGCGTCAATTTCGTTCTGCAGAGTTATAATCTCATCTATTGCCTTTAGTTTCTCACTTTTTATATCTTTGTAATCACACTCTATCTTCTCCCTCTCTTTACGATATGCATCTAAGTCATTGTCGCTTACATCCATCATCTGCTTGCATTGCTCAAATTTCATCTGCATACCTTTGACAAATCCTCTGCTCAATATGGCATAGTTCATGTATCTAAAGTTCAGCGTCGCCTTTAAGCTGGAGAAAGTATTCATTTGGACAATTTCTTTGTTGATAGAGTCGTTTACCATTGTCTTGTAATCATGGCGAATCCGGTAGAAACCAGCCACATTCTCGGTAAACAGGACGTTATTGAGCGTGTGGATGGTTTCCATACTGGTCGAGAAAATGTGCTCGGTGGTTTCAGTAAAGTCGGTTTGTGGAAGAAAGGCAGCCAAACTCATCCATAACACATCATACTGTGTAGTGTCTTTGGCCAGCTTAAGTTGTATATTCATCGACTCGTACAGTGCAGAGTCGGCCCTCTGCACCATTTCGAGCGAGTTGTACATATCATACATCACCATCATTACAATCTCACGCTTGTCGTTCTCTTGTTTATGGTGATCTATTATAGCAGCAGTACCAAATGTAAGCACTATTGATACCGTAGTAGCAAGAATGGACATCAAAAACTGTTTTAACGTGCTCATACCGCTACCAGACTTCAGGCTCTTTGGTGTATGTAGTTTTATATTCATAGTCTATCGTATCTGCTTTCTGCGAGTTTCTTATACCACATTTTGCGGTTTTCCATTAGCAAAGGCCTTAACATTATCAATAGCCACCTGTACCAGGCGTGTGCGAGCCTCAACTGTTGCCCAGGCTATGTGGGGCGTAGTGTAAGCATTGGGCAGTCCCAGGAGTGGGTTGTCGGCCTTTGGCGGTTCTTCAGTCAGCACATCGGCACAGAATGCATAGAGGCGCTTGGCCTTTAGTGCATCGGCCACTGCCTGATCGTCGATAAGCGGGCCGCGACCTGTGTTAATAAGTATGGCTGTAGGCTTCATCTTATTCAGCGTGTCGGAATTAATCAGATGATGCGTATCGGGGGTTAGCGGACAATGCAGCGACAGCACATCCGACTGTGAAAGCAGTTCGGACAGCTCTACCTTTCTGATGCCGTCGGGCAGTGTGGTCTTGCTGGTCAGTGCTATCACATTCATGCCGAAGGCCTGCGCTATCTGGGCCACACGCTTACCTATGTTGCCAAGTCCAACTATTCCGAAGGTCTTGCCTGCAAGTTCTGTGAGCAGAGTGTCGGAATAACTGAAGTCGGCACTTTTAGTCCATCGGTCGTTACGATTCTGTACAGTGTAGTGCTCCACCCGGTTGGTCACGGTGAGCAGGTGTGCAAATACCATCTGTGCTACACTCTCAGTGCTATAGGCTGGCACATTGGTTACGACAATGCCTTGCTGATGTGCTACTTCTATGTCGACCACATTGTATCCTGTGGCTAGCACGCCCACGTACTTAAGTCGTGGCAGTTGTGTTATTACATCCTTGGTTATCAGCACTTTGTTTGTTAGCACTATCTCTGTATCGGCAGCTCTTGCCACGGTCTCATCGGCACTGGTACGGTCGTAAACCACCAGTTCTCCAATTGTCTCAAGTTCTTTCCACGACAAATCGCCGGGGTTGGCTGTGTAGCCATCAAGTATTACTATCTTCATAAACTAAACTGTTTTGGCGCAAAGATAGTAATTACTTGCGAATATTCAAAATAAAATGTATAAAAATATCGTCAGGCTATCCCAAATTGCAGATTTTTTTATCATTGTGAGAATATTATTTGGTTATTTCTGTGGAAATGCGTTCCTTTGCAGCCATGAACAAGACGATACTGACGATAACAGGTAGTGACGGAACCGGAGGTTCGGGTGTACAGGCCGACATCAGGCTTATAAGCAAGCTTGGCGGAACGGCTGCTTCGGCCATCACATCGATAACGGTGCAGAACACACTGGGTATCCAGGAGTTCCACGACCTGCCGGCATCGGTGGTACGTCAACAGGTGGAGGCAATCATCAACGACCTGCAACCACAGATAATAAAGATAGGTCTGCTACGACGCATAGACGTGGTGGAGATGCTGGCCGAAGTGCTGCAGCGCTACAAGCCACAACACATTATCTATGCACCCGTGCTGACATCAACCAAGGGCGAGCAACTGGTGGAGCCGAAGGTGTATGAGGCTATAGAACGACAGCTAATACCGATGTGCACAGTAGTATTGGCGCCGAACGATATGCCTGAGGGCCCGCGCCGACACGGTGCTGCCAACCAACTGGCATCGGCACTGGCATACTATCTAAGTCTGGACGAGAAGGTGAGCGATGCCATGCTGCATGCTCAGGCTTATCTGAAGCAGTTGCCCGCCGACTATGCCGAGGGCAACACGCGCAGCGAGGAACTGTACAACCAATTCCTGGATGCTGTGGAGCACTACTACAACCGCTATGCTGACGTGGCCTTCTACGCTGAGCAGTTGAACGTAAGTGCACGCTATCTGGGACAGGTTACAAGACAAATAGCCAACCGATCGCCCAAGGCTATAATAGATGAACGCATAACCAATGAAATAGCCCAACTGATAACCACCACAAACAAACCGCTGAAGGACGTAGCCCAACTGCTGGGATTCTCGTCGCAAGCACACTTGTCGCGCTTCTTCAAGAAACGAAAAGGCGTGTCGCCTACAGAATTTCAACATAAACAATAAAATAAAAAATGACAAACGAAAGACGTGATTTAAACCGCCAGTTGGCTCAGATGCTGAAGGGTGGTGTGATAATGGACGTGACTACTCCAGAGCAAGCAAAGATTGCCGAAGAAGCCGGAGCCTGCGCAGTAATGGCACTTGAACGCATACCTGCCGACATACGTGCAGCAGGCGGTGTGAGCCGTATGAGCGACCCGAAGATGATTCGTGGAATACAGGAAGCCGTGAGCATCCCAGTAATGGCAAAATGCCGTATCGGCCATATTGCCGAGGCACAGATCCTGCAGGCTATCGAGATAGACTATATCGACGAGAGCGAAGTACTGAGTCCGGCAGACAACATCTATCACATAGACAAGACTAAATTTGACGTACCATTTGTGTGCGGTGCAAAGAACCTTGGCGAGGCTCTGCGCCGTATAGCTGAGGGTGCAACGATGATACGTACCAAGGGTGAACCAGGAACAGGTGATGTGGTACAGGCCGTAAGCCATATGCGACTGATGCAGAGCGAGATCCGCCGGCTGGTAAGCATGAGCGAGGACGAGCTGTATGAAGCTGCAAAACAATTGCAGGCTCCATACGAGCTGGTGAGGTTTGTACACGAGAACGGCAAACTGCCCGTAGTGAACTTTGCCGCAGGAGGTGTGGCCACACCAGCCGATGCCGCACTGATGATGCAACTGGGTGCAGAGGGTGTGTTTGTGGGTAGCGGTATCTTTAAGAGTGGCAACCCACGCAAACGTGCAGCTGCAATAGTACAGGCCGTGACCAACTATAAGGATGCAAAGATGCTGGCCGAACTGAGCGAAGATCTGGGTGAGGCGATGGTAGGTATCAACGAGCAGGAGATAGAACTGCTAATGGCAGAGAGAGGAAAGTGATGAGAATAGCTGTACTGGCCCTGCAAGGGGCATTTATAGAGCACGAACAGATGTTGCAGAAGCTTGGAGCAGAAACATTTGAGGTGCGCCAGCTACGCGACTGGGAACAGCCCAAAGACGCTCTGGTGCTGCCTGGCGGAGAGAGTACTGTGCAGATGCGACTGCTAAAAGAGCTGGGACTATTTGAACCTATACGCAAGGCAATAGCCGACGGACTGCCGGTGCTGGGCACTTGTGCTGGGATGATACTGCTGTCGGAGGGCTATTTGGGCACGATGCATATACGTGTACGTCGCAATGCCTACGGCCGACAGCTAGGCAGTTTCCACACCACAGACAGTGTGGAGGATATAGGCGAGGATGTGCCCATGACCTTCATACGTGCTCCATATATAGAAGAGGTAACGGCTGATGATTGCATCCCAATAGCAAAGGTGGACGGCCATATAGTGGCCGCCCGCCAGGGGAATCAGATAGCTACTGCCTTTCATCCAGAGCTAGACAACGATACCAGACTGCACAAACTGCTGGTATCGCTGGCCGGCTAAACGATTATCGGCGTCCCCAACCGCCATTTCCACCGCGGTTGTCACGCCCACCCCACTTCTTATCGTAGCGATTTTCGGTATCAATCTTTCCACCGAACATGTTCAGACGATAACGCACGTGGAGCATGGCATACGAGTTAACGCTGTTATAACGGGTATCGCTACGGCCCGTAGCGTTAACCCACCGCTCGTAATTACTCTGCTGACCAAGCAGATCGTAGAAGTTAAGAGCCACCACAAGAGACTTTGACTTAAGGAAAGTCTTAGACACCTGACCGTTCCAGATAAGTTCGTTGGTATTCATCGACGAGTCGTTATATCCACGGCGACTGCGCTCGTGGAGATTACTGCTTATCTCGAATCCAGAAGGAAGACGAATCAGGAACTGACCACCATAATTAAACTGCCAAGTATCTAGGTTGGCATCGGGCTGTAACTCATTGCGCGAGTGCTGGTAGTTGACCTGACCATCGAGAGTAACCTCGAGCCAGTCATTGCGGTAGCCCAGCGACAGGCGTTCGTTCCAGTTTGTGGTCTTGGTGGTATTCTTTTCGGCATCAGCCTGCTGCTGCGCCACATAACTTACAAAGTTGTTATATCGCAGACGGGTGTCGGTGCCAATATTCCAATGGGCAGTAGAATCGAGAGCAGTATTGAAGGTGAAACCAGCATTTATGTTCCAATTGCCGTTGATATTCTCAGGACGGGTGATGCTTCCACCGGTCTCAGGGTTATATCGCACCAAGTTAGATATAGAGTTGCTGATGTGACGATAGTTGGCATATACCACAATACTGCGCTTATAACGGACAATGTAATTGTTGTAGTAGCCATTGAGCGAGCTGGTGAACTGTGGCTTAAGTCCGGGATTACCCTGAGTGATGTAAAGAGGGTTGGAATCGTCGGTAATGTCAAGCAACTGAGTCATCTCAGGCTGACGGGTATCGCCACGATAGTGCAACCACAGATTGCTCTGGTCGCTGAATTTATAGTGGAAATCGAGTGTTGGCGTGAGGTTAGTGACGTTACGTACAGTATCGACATAAATACCGCGATAGTCCTGAATGAAATTAGAGTGCTGCGGCTGGAATAGGAATCCGATGTTGTAATCATACTTTTCTACACGATGGCGCAGGTTGACGCGTGCATTGTGGGTATAGTTTTTATACTCGGAATAGCGACTGAGATCGCGATCAAGGAAGTCACCGAGATGACTATTGACGGTATGAAGCCATGGATCCCACGTACGGTATTCGGGAGTGATGCCGGCAAAGATATTATCAGACAGATTGCTAAAATCGTAAGTAAGACGGTCGCTCTTGTTCTGACTGTATCGCAACTCGTAGGTAAACTGCAAGTGTGCACCTTTCCATAACGGCTCGCTATAGGCGGCACGCAATACATAACCGCTGTTGTCGGTAGGTGTAGTATTATAACGAGCCGTGAAATAGGTTGAGTCCTGACCATACTGGTTCTGCTTGCGGTACAAGTGAACCTCGTTGTCGCTTACATTCTGACTCTCACTGTCACCAGCGCTACCCTCTACACGCAGAATAATGTTTCGGCCACGAGGATTGAGTCGGCGATATAGTTGGAGCATTGCCCACGCATTCTTGTTCTCGCTATAGTTGAGACTTGCATTAATGTTATGGTTGATGGTATAAGGACTGAGTGAAGAAAGCTCGTTAAGCGGATCGGCCACATACAGATAAGGATCGGCATCGAAGGTGGCTGCGGCAGACTGGGTGGTAGCATCACTAGTGCCATAACTGCCATTGGCACGAACCAGGATATTAGTCAGACTGTCTATCTGCCACTCAAAGCGCATGTTGCCCCACCAGTTATTGCTACGGGTAAAGTTGGCTGTAAGGGTGTTGGAAAATGTGCTACCTGCGCTATAGAAATCTTCCTTGGCATTCTCTGTCTGATTATCGCCACCACGATGGTTCCAACGGATACTGGCATCGACCTTTATCTTGTCGTTGTCGAAATTGAAGTTGCTACCTAGCATCTTTCGCGAGTTGAGTCCACGGCGGTTCCACCAGCCTGCATTCTCCTCCTTGTTGTTAAAGTTACCCATCAACACAAATCGGGTCTTGTCGGTAAACATGCTACCCATTCCACGCGAGGCATAGCGATGCTTAGTACCACCAGCAAGGTCGAGATTGGTCATAAATCCACGATTCATACCTTTCTTAATAGAGAAGTCGAGTACGGTCTCCTTTTCGCCATCATCGATACCTGTGATACGAGACTGGTCGCTCTGCTGATCATAGAACTTCATGTTCTGAATGATGCTTACGGGTATATTCTTCAGTGCTGTCTCTACATCACCAAGCATAAACTCCTTACCATCAAGCAAGATTTTCTTGACCTGTTTGCCATTTACGGTTATGTTTCCATCCTCATCAACCTCAGCACCGGGGATACGCTTGATGAGTTCCTCAATAGGCGATCCCTCGGGTGTACGGAAGGCTTCGGGATTATAAACCAGGGTATCCTTCTTGACAATAACCTGTGCGGCACGACCTGTGATAACAGCTTCCTGAAGCATGATGCTCTCTGACTCCATAAGCAGATTGCCTAGGTCTTGACTCTCGTTGCGGCGTAGAGTTATCTCGCGCTCGATGGTCTGATATCCTACCGACGACACCTTCAGACGATATGTACCACTACGAGGGGCAACTACATAGAAGTTTCCTCGCTCGTTGGTAACTGTTCCACCCACAAAAGTGGAATCACTGGCCGTGAACAACTGGATAGTGGCCTGTACCATCGGCTCTTTGAATTCGGCATCGAGCAACTGGCCATGAATAGCAAGTTTACGATCCTCGGGATCTGGCTGAGCCAAAGTGCCAAGGGGAGCTAATAAGAGAGATAATGTAAATAAAAACCTAAAAGACAACAATAATAGCGATAATAAGTTCTTCATAAGTCCAGTATTTTTAGTCTATTTTATTACTTTGTACTTTCTCTCGTCTCCAACCTGGCCTTTACTATAACGTGCTGCACGCAGGTATCACCATTTAGTTGGTCGAATAGTAACTTGAACGCCTTAACACCAATCTCCTTCTGGTTTTGCTCAACAAACGACACGCGAGGCGATGCAACCTCCGACACCCAGTCGCTCATATATCCTACAATCTGAATATCATCTGGAATGCGCAAGCCACGACTCTCAATAGCTCTCATCGCCGATGTAACAAGCAGACCATGAGTTGCAATGATAGCATCGGGCGGCTGTGGCAGACTTAGCAATTCGAGTGTATCTGTAAGTCCAGAGTTGTAGCTGATGTAATTACACTTAACCAACTCCTTTCTTATAGGAATGTTACGTTCACGCAAGACCTCCAGATATCCATGTTTGCGCTCAGAGGTTTGTTTCATCTTATTAGGTCCGCCAAGGAAAGCTATTCGTTTCGCTCCACTATCAATCAAATTTTCTGTAACCTGACGTGCGGTGTCGGCATCGTTGATTATTACCGATGAAATATCTACATCAGCATCCCTGTCGAAAAGAACCACAGGAACATGAACTTTCCTTAAGTGCTGAATATGCGAAAAATCTGTCGTCTCCTGCGAGACGCAGATAATAATACCCTCAACATGCATGTTTACCAACAAATCCAGACAGTTCTTCTCGGTTTCAAACTTATCATCCGAATCGGTAATAATGCACATATAACCTTCTTTTCTGGCCTCTGACTCAATACGCTTTACAATATGGGCATAGTGATTGAACGATACATCTGGAACTACTATTCCTATGGTTCGGGTGGTGTCATAACGAAGACTTACGGCAAAGGGGTTGGGGCGATACCCCTGCTCCTTGGCAAGAGACAATATTTTCTGTCTAAGCTCTGAACTTACACCATCCAAACCACGCAATGCTCGTGATACTGTTGATACATTAACATTCAATATATTCGCGATTTCACGCTGCGATATCCTTTTCATCCATTTATATAGTTTTCGTTAGCACTACAAAGGTATTGCTTTTTTATAAATTAAACAACGCAACAATACAAAAAATATTGCGCAACGCGTTGCTTTGTTCACATAAGATATGACCATCAACTCTCACAAGCTGATGGCCTCATCTAACTATATAAACGTTTTGTGTTGTTTTGGTAACGCAAATATAATGATTTTTTATTTTACATTATACGCAAATACAAAAAAAATATACCGCAACGCGTTGCGGTATATTCCTATGTATTTGCAGATAACTAACCTACTTTCAAGCACATCATCGTGAGGTCATCATTAGGATCGGCACCTGCACGATGTTCCTCAACCTGACGCTTAAGTTTCTCAACAATTTGCATTGAATTAGAAAACTTCGTTTCACGAAGAACCTCAAGCATATGTTCGTCTCCGAATCGAACCAGCTGAGGATTCTCAGCCTCATTCAATCCATCAGTATAGATAAATAGAGGCTTGCCCTTGATACTCTCGATAAACTCACCCTCGTATTCAAGTCCCTGCCACAAACCGATAGGAGCATTAGGATTCATCTGGATGAAGTTACCACCATCGGCATCACCACCAAGTACTGGAGGATTATGACCGGCATTGCAGAAGTCTAGACGTCCAGTTGTGAGATCTACTAGTCCGATGAACATAGTGATAAACATACCATTATCGTTGTTCTCGGTAAGTTCGTCGTTGATACGATTACAGATTTCGGCAGGCGGATAGTGATGCTTGGCCATAGCACGGAACAGACGGATAACCTGAGCCATAAAGAGCGAAGCAGGCACACCCTTACCCGATACGTCGCCGATAGCAAAGTACAGATTATTCTTCTCCAAGAAGTAATCATAGAGGTCACCTCCTACCTCTTTGGCAGGAGTCATCGATGCAAACAGGTCGAGACCCTCACTCTCAAGATTTCCTGCCGGAATCATAGACATTTGGATATCACGGGCAATACGGAGTTCACTCTCAATACGCTCACGGGCAGTTGTAGCCTCTTCGAGTTGACTATAAGCATCCTGAAGCAGTTTGAATGATCTACGCTTATAAACCACATAGAATGCCAAGAAGCCAGACAAGAGTACAAATCCTATTCCTAATGCGATAAGACGCTGACGATTAAGTTCGTGTCCCTGTTTTTCAACCTTCCACTGTGTACGAGCCAGCTCTTCTTCCTTCTTATGAGTCTCGTAGATGGTTGCCATCTCAGCTGTATCATCACGCTTAGACCAAACAAGGGCTGAATCATAGGCGTTACATATTTGATTAGCTACATAAATAGCAGAATCCTTTAGGCCTGCACCAGCTACGGCACGATACTTGGGAACAAGATAGAGGTTAATATTGTCGAGCGTCAACTTCATACCGCGGAGCCCAATCCAATGGTCAAGCGTACGGAAGTTCTTGGCAGCCTCGACATAACGATGAGCCAGCATCAGATAGTCGTTGCCATCAAGCTGTCCCTGTTCAGTCTTAGAATAATCTGTTTCCTGATAAGCATTAAAAGCAGCCTCGGCCTCTGCCTTATTTCCGGCATCATAAGAGATACAAGCATGGAACAGGCGTATGCGTGCGCGATTGCGGTCGATAAAATCAGTATCGGCATCGGGACGAAGACGATATACATAGAGCAACGAGTCAGTACGATCGTTCCACTTCTTACCTTCCTTATAATGCTTAGTATTAAGATGAGCTACAGTGATATTGCTGACACCAGTAATGGCCGATCGTATGCGCGAACCATTAGTATCCTTCTTTGTAATAGAATTCCTATAATGCCAATAAGCATTCTCGTAACTCTGAGCAGCGTCGGCATCGTGTCCCAGATACATCTGGCATGAACCTATAGTGTAATAAAGTACAGCCAAGTCGCGCGACTGAGCCCTCTCGTTACCCTCCAACTTCTCTACGGCAGGCATCGCTATACGAATAGTAGTCTCATAATCGTTCTTTACAGAAAGCATCTGCGCCAAAGTACGAGCTGAACGACTATAGAAGATTACGTCTTTATCGTCGAGTTCTTCAACATCAAGCGCCCTCTTATAATAAACCTCCGAGGCAGCTCTCTTGTTCTGGCTATGAAGAGAAGAGCCACGCAGGAAATTTGCTCTTACCGAGCTAATAACTCCCGCCTTCTCCAGACTATCAGCCAGGAAGAACTTACGTTCGTAATCTAAATGTGATTTTCTTGTTTTGTCGGGAGATAAATGGCAAGAAAAAAAATTTTTGCTTGGTGACAAATCCGCGTAAGAAGCTGAAATACAGTATGTTTTCGGAAGCCGAATCCTAAAATGATAAATGCAGGCATAAATGTCATCCCGGAAAAAGGGCTCAAATGAAAGTAAAGACACGTGGTTAAAAGTAAACCATAAAAGTCTGATGAAATTTGAAGGGGTTTTAACCCGGTTTTCTGGTCATTTTGGCATGTTTTACCTCGAAGTTGGGCGTTAAAAAATATTAACGACAAAAACTCCGACAGGGGATGCTCTGTACCATCACGAAAATGGCGGTTTTAGGGGCATTAGGGATAGAAAGAGTAATCTTTCTTGACAGAAATGACGGTCTTGGCCAATTTTACTTTTACCCATATATGGTTACTTGTAAAATGTCCGATTTTGACCGAAATTCGTCTGAAAGGCCCTGAAAAGGTAAATTTGCAGAAAATTAAAAATTTCAGCGGTCAAAACCGCACTAAAATTGAGTTATATGGCAACAATAAAGTATGAGGTGCTCAAGCACAATATGAGAAAGGACAAGACGTGGAACGTGGTCATCAGAGTCACGCACAAGAGGGTGATGAAGTATATCCCTACTACGGTGTTCGTGACCCGCGATGAACTGACCTCGTCTTTCAAGATCAAGAACTTCCAGAAACGAGAGAAGTGTGAGGACATACTCCGCATCTACCGTAAACGTATCGAAGAGGAGAATCTGGAGTTCAACGACATGTCTGCCGATGAACTTATCAGGAGGATTACGCGCAAGGATATCGTCAAGCCCACTTTCATTGATTTCTCGGACTACTACGAGAACTGGATCAAGTCGAACGAGGATGAAATCAAGGGTATGGGTAACTACAAGACTGCCCTCCACTCTTTCCAGAAGTTCATGGGACGCAAGGTTATCGACTGTAACGAGATAACGGTACGTCTTATGGAGTCTTACGTAAAATGGCTTGGTGACAGGCATCGTGCCGCCAACCTCTACACCATCTGTATCAAGCGTGTATTCAATGATGCACGTGAGACGTATAACGACAACCTCGATGGTGAGGAGGTCATCAAACGCTCTCTGGAGTTCTTTGACCCGCCTGTTCATGTCTGTACGGAGAAACGTGCCATCTCGCTTGAACACCTTCGGGCATTGGCAGCCATCCCTGATGAGGAGCGCTCTAATTCGAGCCGGAACATCGCGCGTGACGTGTTCCTTATCTCGTTCATGATGATGGGTGCCAACAGTATTGACATCTTCTCATGCAAGTGGGACGGTGAGGGAAACATCACCTATGACCGTGCCAAGACTAAGGACAGAAGGCCTGAATCGTCATCAAGCCACATCCATTGCTCATGCCTCTCATCAAGAAGTATGCGTGTGTGCTGGATAAGAAGGAGCGTTATGTATTCCGTTTCAACCGCATGTACAACAATCCTTCTGCATTCAGTTACAACCTGAACCGTGGTTTGAAGGAGGTTGGGGACTTGATTGACGAGGAAGGTCTCACTTTCTATGCAGCCAGGCATACGATGGCCACCATTGCCTTCAACGAGACAGATATTGACAAGATGACTATTCACGACATGCTGAACCATCAGCTGCCTGTGTACAAGATAACGGATATCTATATCAAGAAGGACTTCAAGAAAATCAACGAGGCGAACTTCAAGCTCATTGACTATGTTTTCAATGACATGGAGAAAGAAAAAGCCGGTACTCATCAGGACAAGCATCAGGGTGGTGCTTTGCTGACTGGCGACTTCCTGACCAACGTCGTTGATACGGTTGTTGACATCACTTGGCAGCTGACTCCGCAGGACATCAACACCAGGAAGTCTTGGAACGTGGAGATCAAGGTGACTTACAAAGGACAGAGCAAACTCATTGGTACGTCGATCTTCGTTGCAGAGAACGACGTTTCCGAAGAAGGCTTGCTCACCAACGAGTACCTTATCAAGCGTTGCGAGGCTCTGGTCAACTCTTGTAAGGAGCGTATCAGCCGCCTTGATTTGAAAGCAGCTCAGTATGATATCAATGACTTAGTGAACAAGTTGCTATCATAACCCACCTTATATATAATAATGTGCACGAGAAGGATAATACAATTATGGCATCATTGAAAATCGAAGTATCAAAGACCGCAGTAAATAGGAAAGGAACCTGTGAGGTCGGCATCCGTCTGTATCATCACCACGAAAAACGGCTGATTGAGACGGGCATCTATGTTTCCAAGACGGAAATGACCAAGAAATGGACTATCCGTAATGAACTGGTAAAGCGTAAGGTCAAAGCTCTTCTGAAAGACTACAATGCCAAGTTGAAGCAGCTGGAACTTGACCAGTATGACATGAACATCGATGCTGTGGTCAACTACATCGTCGGTGTGGGTGAAGTCAGCGTCGACATTATCCAGTACGGACGTGAATGGATCAAGGAACATGAAGACCAAAAATGCAGCAGAAACCACTTGGTGGCTCTGAATGCCTTTATCAAGTTCGTTGGACGTGACAGCTATATGTGCAACGACATCACCAAGGTCTTCATGAAGAGCTTTGAGAAGTGGCTGGGTGACAAGAAGACCGCCCGCAGCGTCTATCCGCAGCTTATCAAGAGAATTTTCAACTCGGCCAAGCAGCGGTATAACGAGGGACGTGAGGATAACAAGGTCATCAAGCGCACCTTGGAGTTCTACCGACCGCCTCATGTAGAGATTCAGACAGAGAAACGTGCTTTGCCTGTGGATATTATCCGAGCCATTGCCAATCTCCCAGACGATCCTGAGGGAAGGACTATCGCTGACCTTGCCCGTGATGTGTTCACCATATCGTTCATGCTGATGGGTACGAACACGATTGACTTGCTGGAATGTAAGTGGGACGGACGAGGTAACATTACTTATGACCGTGCCAAGACAAAGGACAGGAGGCCTGACCATGCGCGTATTGTCATCAGTCCGCATCCGCTGTTACTGCCTCTTATCAAGAAATACAGGTGTACCAGGCATAAGAAAAAGAACTATGTGTTCTGCTTCAACTACATGTACAAGGATCCTACGACTTTTAACCAGACCATCAACCGTGGATTGAAAATCGTAGGTGAGAAGGTTGGCGTACCTCTGCTGCAGTTCTATGCTGCAAGGCACTCGATGGCCACCATCGCCTACAACGAGGCTGGCATTGACAAGTTCACCGTGCATGAGATGTTGAACCACAAAGTGCAGGTCTTTACTGTCACCAACATGTATATCCGACAGGACTTCTCACGCATCAACGACGCAAACTTCCGTTTGATTAACTATGTGTTCGAGTACCATCTGATGTCGAACAGCCGTTTGAAGGAATTGGGTGGCAAGGAGGGTGACTTCCTTACATCGGTACACGAGGACATGGTGACCTTCAGATACTATGTCGATCCTCTTCTGAAGCATGAGGATGGCCAACTGGGTATCTGCTTCAACGTGGCTTTCCGTGGCCAGAGCAGAGACATTGCTACTCCGCTCACGGTGACGAGCAAGGAGGTAAACTCACGGTATCAGATAGTGTCAAAGAGGGCCGTCGATGAATGTGAGGCACTGATTGACAGGTGTAATAGTCGGCTGAAGCATACGGATTTGTCGGCGACAAACCTGACAATCCTTGACATTATGCGGCTACTGGCATGAGGACAAAGAAAAACTATATATAACTCAATATTAACAATTTAATAATTACATCGTATGAAGAAATTAGTGGCATGGAAGGAAGAGCCAGTTATGGAAACTTCCGCAGAGAACGAAGAGACGGTAAATCGTGCTGACATGGGCAGGGACGAAAAGCCTACTTTCGAAGAGGACATTGACAAGCCTATCGTCAAGTCGGAAAGAAGACCTACGAAGAAGGATATTGACAGGGAAGAAGGGCGAAAAGGGAGTGAGCGCCGCCGTCGTGAAAGCCGTTACAAAGAGGACAGTCATCGTTCCTCCAGTAGTCATCGACCAACAGAAAGCAATCCCAGTACTCACTCTTCTGAGAGAAGGAGTACTATACGACCCTATAGGACAAAGAGAACTTCCGAATGGAAGGAAATCATGGAGCATCAGGATAAGATGTCGAAATTGGAGAAATCCCTGCATGAGCTGTACCCTACTTCGAAAATCACTGTTCGTGAAAGTTCAGAAGAAGAGCCAATCTCGCTTTACAAGAAATGGAGCAATGGTGATATTCCTGTAGAAAAGCTCCTAACGGACGGTGTAGACCAGCTCAGTGAAAGCGAACTGCTGGCTATCATCATGGGAAACGGCCCGAAGGAGTTTCCGACGGTGGATCTGATGAACTATGTACTGGACGATTGTGCAAACGACCTTAACCGGTTGGCGAAGAAGACTGTGGAGGAACTGATGTGCTACCGTGGCATAGGCAAGAACAGAGCTATCTCTGTAGTCGCTGCCTGTGAGTTTGGGAAGCGTTTCAGGAAAACGGCTCCCGAAGAAAAGCCTATCCTGAAGGATGCACTTGCTGTTGGCAACTACATGATACCGCAACTGGAAGACCTGGACGTGGAGGAGTTCTGGGCATTGTTCTTCAATCCAAAGCATGAAATGCTCAGAAGAGTCAGAATTTGCCGTGGCGAGGTTTCTGAGAATGCCACTGACCCAAGGAACATCATGCGTTTCGGGGTAATGTACAATGCATCTTACATCGTCACAGTACATAACCACATCAGCGGGAACCCCTCTCCTACCAAGTTCGACAACATGATTGCCGAAAAACTCACAAAAGCTGCAGAGGCAGTGCGCATAACTCTGCGCGACCACATCATCCTTGCGGACGAACAGTACTTTTCATTCAAGGACAACAAGAAGCTGTAGCTGATGCTCAACAACCCCAAACATAATAATGGCTCGATACTTTTCTATTGGTACCGAGCCATATTTGTATTTTCTCATTCCTTTAGACAGGAAGTCCATGCTTGATTTCTCTATCCACACGATACTTCCACAAAATCGGATAGATACTGTAGATATTATGGACGATTTTCTCTAAATCCTCATCTAGAATCTTACCTTTCAAGGCTTTCTCTATTCGTCCTGTAATGTCAAGAGTGCGGAAAGCCTCTTCCGACTCGCTCCACATCGTCACCTCATTGATGATAGCATCAATTATTTCTTTCTGCTGTTTTGTTTTCATAACTCAAAATCTGTTTCTAATCCTTCAGGCAACCAATTGGAACCACATAAACACCATCCTCTCTTCTATAGGCATATGTTCCAACACCTATCAGCACCATCATGAACGATGGAGCCTTCATCTTCTCGGTGTCAATCTTACCCGCCAAATCCTTCAAAGCGTCAGCACCATCATTTATAAGATCATCGCCACCAAGTTTAATCTCAACCAATCCGTAGCGTCCATCTCTCAGATGTACCACTGCATCACATTCCAACCCATTCTTATCCCTAAAATGGTACACCTTTCCGTTCAAAGCTTCTGCATATACGCGGAGGTCACGAACGGCCATCGTTTCAAAGAACAGACCGAATGTATTCAAGTCGTTAATCAAATCATTCGGACCAATACCCAGTGCTGCAGTAGCAATAGACGGATCAGTAAAATACCTTGTATCGCTTGTGCGTATAGCAGTCTTACTTCTTAGATTAGGATTCCATGCTTCACTATCCTCAACAACAAATATTTGATTTAAAGCCTTCATGTATGAAGAAATTGTATCTTCCGACAAAGTGTCTGCCTCATTAGCAATCATATCTGCCCTAATTGTACCGATTGACGCCTGACTGCCTTGGTTCCTTGCCAGCGAGCGCAAAAGCCGATGTACTCTCACTGGGTCACGATCCACGCCATCCACCTTCTGTATATCACGTTTTTCCACCGATTCCACATAGTCAAACGCCTGGTCAAGTGCAATATCTCGCTCCATATCCACGGCCAGCGGCCACCCACCACGGCAAGTCAGGAAAGCCACATGATCAATGTCCATAGGATTAATGGCACCTATCTGTTCAGGGGTTGTAAACAACTCACCCAAAGACACCTCTCCACACGATTCCTGCGACTCCCAAAGGCTCATAGGTCGCATTCTAAGCCAACCGATACGTCCAGTTCCTGAATGTATCACTTGACTCATATCGGGAGGTACAGATGATCCTGTCAAGATAAACTGTCCCAGTGGACCATGGTCAGATTCGAAGCGAATGCTATCCCACAATTGAGGTGCAACCTGCCATTCGTCGATTAGTCTGGGGATTTCACCCTTTAAGAGCAGCTTAGGATTCAATTTGGCCAACTGAATATTCTGATCCACCATGCCCGTTTCCGTCATGTACTTTACACTCTTGGCTATTTGTTCTGCCGTGGTAGTCTTTCCGCACCACTTTGCACCTTCTATAAGCACAGCCCCCTTACCGGCTAATTTGCGCTGCAAAAGAGCGTCTGCTATTCTTTTCTTATACGTTTTCTCCATATTTTTACTTAATTTTGGTGCAAAGATACAAATTATTTTTTAGAATTCCGCCATTTGGCCAAAATTTATTCCGCCATTTGGCCAAAATTTATTCCGCCATTTGGCCAATTTTTATTCGGGCGTTTGGCCTGGTTTCACTCGGGCATTTGGCCAAGTTCTATCCACGTTGTTGTACCAGACCGTTTAAACATTTGAAGAAAAATGCGTTATTTTACTACGGCAACTCACTTTTTTGAGGGGTTACCGTAGTGCTATCCGCATATCCGTTGTCTTATATATCTATATAAAGTCGTTTTGCTTATCCCTGTTGCTTCGAGGATCTGCGATATAGAGCAGACCTTGGAATCATACATTTTCAAAGCAAGTTTTATCTTAGATTCATCTTTGGGTGGGCGACCACCATTGCGACCTCTTGCACGGGCTGCCTGTAATCCCTCCATAGTTCTTTGACGGATTAAGTCGCGTTCGAACTGGCTTATTCC
>ONYZ01000038.1 GCA_900322175.1 uncultured Prevotella sp. | reverse complement strand
CATCGAATGCGGTAGGCCTACTACCATCTCTTCGGAAGTTGCTGACTGATTCCACTGAAAGAGCCACTCCCAAGTGTCATTTCATCATCGTGACACACATTCCGCTGCAAAATTAACCATTCTCCGGCTTATATACATATTTATCCGTAACGCATGGCTATTCATTTGTAACACGACGGCAGGCAGACAAAAGAAACGCTGCCCGAACATCGTATTACCGACATTCGGGCAGCGTTATAATGCTAATCGAAACGTCCACCTCGTCCGTCGGCTTCACGGGCACGCCCTTCAGCGCGAGGCAGAGGGTGCCGGCCTTCGCGGCCTTCTTGTCGGTGGAGATGATGCGCGTGGTGTCGTCCTTGTCGATGGCGAGCTGGGCCTTGCCGTCCTCGATGAGGCGCTCCCACGTCCACTCGCGGGCGGTGGCGTAGGTGTGGTTGCCGATTTCCTCGCTCTTCACCTGCACGCGCTTGTTCGTGCGCTGGCGGTCTTTCACGAGTCCGAGGTAGTACTCCTGCTGCGAAATGAGGTTCGAGATGACGTTGGTGAAGCGCTCCGGGTGGGAATCGACCACCTCGTAGGAGTTCAGGCACAGAATCATCCACTTGTACGCCTTGTCCGTGGCCGTGCGGGCGTCCTTCAGCGAGACGGTGGTGTTCTGCTGCTGGCCCTGCGTGTTCTCGCGCAACACGATGAGGCGGTGAACCTCGTTGTTGGCGGCCACCATGTCGGCAATGATTTGCTCGATGCCCAGCGTTCTGGCGGCCTGCTGCTGGTCGGGGTCGGCTTGGTAGTCCTCGTACCACTGCTGAATGGCCGTCGTCTCAGCCTCGTAGGCCGACTTAGGGTTGGGCTTATAGACGTTCCAGCCGCGCAGCCACACCTGAGCGGCCTGCTGCATCGCGGGCAGCGAGGCCACCTTCGACATGGCGTTGGCCACCGACGTCGCCTCGTCAATTTTCGTGTCGCGGATTGCGTCCTGCTCGGCTATCTGCTCGGTGTATTCTGACGAGCGCGACACGATGTAGGCCGAGTTTTCCGTGGCCACGGCAGCCTTGTGGTCGGCGATGGCCGTGGCCAGCTTTCCCGGCGCGGGATTGTCCACGTCGAACTCCGCGTCCATCTGCTCGTCCTGCGTCTGGTTAAATTGCAGGTGCAGGTCGTTGGGCCACTGCGAAAGGTCCTGATAGGGAACCAATAAAATATCTTCTTGCATATCTTTTTCTCTTTGGGGTCGCTTCGCTCAAAATTATAAAAAAATCTTATTCGTAAATTGTAAGAAAAACCTCCGCGCTTCTCCCCTCCCATGTAGGGGAGGGGTCGGGGGTGGGGTCAGTGACTTCATTTTTAGTCTCCTTCGGAGAGAAATCTTTCAAATCTTATCAAATCTAACAGAATATTTTGAAAGATTTGTTCAGATTTGTATGATTTCTCCGCGTCAGCGGACTCCTTTTATAATTTTTTGATTCAATTTTCTACAATTTTGAGCGGAGCGACCATTGTTATTACTTAATTTCTGTTTGCGGGGCTTAGTTCAAGCCTTTGAACTCCCTGTCGCAGGTTTGCGGGGCTTAGTTCAAGCCTTTGAACTCCCTGTCGCGGGTTTGCGGGGCTTAGTTCAAGCCTTTGAACTCCTTGTCGCAGGTTTGCGGGGCTTAGTTCAAGCCTTTGAACTCCTTGCCGCAGAGTTGCGGGGCATAGTTCAAGCCTTTAAACTCCTTGCAGCGGCTCTGGAATCGTAGTTCAAGCGCTTGAACTGCGATTTTCCGTCAGGCGGAGGGCGTCCGCCGTCTTTCTGCTGATGATGATTCATAGGTAGAAAACGTTAATGTTTAGAATTATTGCGTTATGGCTTATCCGAACAGGGCAAGCTGTCGGTAAGTGGAGCGGGAGGACATGAGGGAGGCGATTCCGTTAGCGGGTGTGCGCATAAGCTCGTTCGGCTCCATCTTTCGAAGGCCACCGCCGTAGAAGCGACCGTTGCGGGAGAGGGTCTCAGTGGGGATTGTGTTCAGTTCGTGCCATATTTCAGTTAGTACGTCTTCATCCTTCAAGCAGCGGGCATATTGTGGCTTGGGATAGAGCAACAGGTAGACATTTGTGGTGATAGCGCGTGATGTGTTGAGGATGAAACGGAACATGCGGTTGCTGGTTTCGGAGCGACCCATGTATGGAACAACGAAAGCGGCGGGCTCTCGGTCTTCGCAGGAGTACCAGGGCGTGCGGCGGCTGCAGATGTAGCCTTTCTGGACGCCGCGCTCCAGACCGAGACAGATATATTGCCAAACTTTAGGGTATCTTTCCTTAACGACGCTTTCGGGGAGGCTACAACTGAACAGAAATTGCTTGTGTTCTACGTCGGGGAGGCCGTCAGTACTATCGATGCGGTCGCCCTTGATGTAGCGGGGGCTTGGTAGGATGGGACGCAGAAAGGCCTGTGGGATTTCGTAGCGGTCGATGGTCTCCTGGTCTAAAATGAAGAAGTCATTGTCGCCTGTGGCTATGCCTCGCTTCACGTTGAAGAAGTCGCCGAGGGTGGCCTGCGGTTCGTCGGTTGTCAGTTCGTCGATGAAAAGGTTCGTCCACTTGTCGGTGGGCTTCAAGTTCTTGGGGTCGATGTGCTTGATGGACTCAGGATTGTTGATGCTGCCGCCGATGGAGAACTCAATAGGCTCGGATGCCGTGGGCTTGCTTTTGCGAAATACAACGATGCAGGAGCTGACAAGTGCGTCGGCAAACTGGAGGTCTTCGGCCTTGAAACGGTGGATGCGCACAAGCTGGACGTTCTGTAGAAGGTAACGCTTAACTGCCTCACCGTAATTGACATCCATGAATTCGCTCGGGACGAGCCAGCATGACAGGCCACCCTCGCGTAGCCAGCCTGCGGAGAGCATCATGAAGTAGCAGTAGAGTCCGGCGAGGCCGGATATGCGGATGCCGGAGGTACGCTGAATAGCATTTTGCAGACGGACTTTCGTGTCGTTATCAATATGATGATGGCGGACGTAAGGCGGATTGGCAACGAGCATGTCGAACTGGCCGTCTGGCTGCTGGGCGAGGAAGTCAGCGCAGCGGAGCTCCAATGGCGTGTCTTGCCAAAAGTCCTTCGTGGGGTTGAAATAGTGCGGGTCAACCTCGAAGCCAAGGACGCGACTATGCGATTCCTTGAATACTTCCCTGTAGGCCGAGTAGAAAACGCCCGTGCCGATGGCCGGTTCGATGAACGACGCGGTGTTGCTGCCGATGAGCGTCCGCATATACTGCATCATGTCAAGAGCCAGCGGATAGGGCGTCGAGAACTGTCCCATCACGTTGCGGTCTTTCTGCGTCTTCTGAGCGTCCAGCCCGTCCTGCATTGCCTTGCGCTGTCTTTCTCTCTCGTTCATTTAGATTCCTGCTTTGCTAAAGTCCTCGATGCGATGCTCCCAAATCCAGTCGATGCCCTCGCCGGCTTCGTAACCTAAATAGGCACTGTCAAAGTAGCCACAAAGGAAGAGGATGAACTCTACCTTATTACCATACTTAAACTCCAGTTGTTCAATCTTCGTTGCCTCCTCCTTACGCCGTTTGTTGGTGTTGGTGAAGTCGCCTGCCGACTTACATTCAATAAGCACAGGCAACTCGTCGGCCTTAGCATCCTTACGCTTAATGACCACGTCAATAGGCATGTTGACATCCTTTCCGTCTCTCCTCTTAGCGGGTACGTTGAGGTGATATGAATAAGTTCCGGCCTCCATCATCATGAAGTCGTCGATATCTTTTGACTCGACAAACGTGTAACCTTTCTGCTCAAGATAATCGCTAATGCTTTTAAGTTGGCGACGCTCCTGTTCTTTGCGGATGATTGGGTCTGATAATGAGCCGCAGACGCGGTCGCCGATGACGTGCGTAGCCAGGAGTCTGTCCATCTCGTGCGGATAGCGTTTGTCTTCCAGCCAAGGCATGATTTCTTTGTCGAGAAGACGGTTGATGATATCGATAATACGGCTCAGCGACTTGTCGATGTCCTTTTGCTTCATCTTTGGAGGGAAACGCCCCTCTTCCATCTTCTCCATCAGATTGCTTGTAATATCTGCAAGTCCGATAAGCCTGTCACGCGCCAAAGGAGGCGTGGTTGCCAAGCGGAGAATCGTGATGGTCTCCGGGGCTGTCTTCAGCATCTCTATGGATAGACTATTGAAGCATTCGGTCTTTTGGAAAGCGCTTTCCACCTTATTGATGGCCTCCCTTCGGGCATTGATGTAGGTGTCTGGCGCAAAGTTCAGGAACCAGTCGTTATAAAACAAGACGGATTTCTGCACGTCCGCTTTCCATCGTTCAGTCTTATTCTTGTTTATCGAATACTTCTTCTTTGCCATACTATTATATGTTTTGAATTTCGACGGCAAAGTTAAGCATTTTCTTTCAATTATTGTCCCTTTTCCCCGTTAAAGATGCAAAAGGCGGGCGAAATTGTATGTTTCCGACCAAAGCCTGCTCTCCATTCGTAACGCATGGCTATTCATTTGTAACAAGCGGGACGAAAAGCCATAAAAGCATTTGGCTATATAATAATAATGTAGTATCTTTGCGCCATAAAATCTATTAGGACAATGAAAAAAGTATTGCTTATGATGGCAGGATGGCTGCTCACGATGACGGCCTCTGCCAAGGGAGAGAACAAGGTGTACCAGTTTGACAAACCGCTGTATGGTGCTGCGTACTATGCGGAATACACGCCGACGGACCGGCTCGACGAGGACATCCGGCTGATGAAGGAGGCGGGACTGACGGTGGTGCGCGTGGGCGAATCGACATGGTCGCTCTTCGAGCCGCAGGACGGACAGTTTGAGTTCGCCTGGATGGACCGCATCATCGACGCGCTGCACAAGGCGGGCATCAAGGTCATCCTCGGCACGCCGACCTACAGCATCCCGTCGTGGCTGGCGGCAGAGCACCCCGAGGTGCTGTCGCAGACATGGGACGGTGGACAGAGCCACTACGGCATCCGCCAGAACATGGACCTGCTGAACGCCACCTATCGCCGCTACACGGAGCGCATCATCCGCAAGATGATGGAGCACTACGCCCAGCACCCCGCCATCATCGGCTATCAGGTGGACAACGAGGTGGAAGCGCGAAAGATTGACAACCCCGACTACTTCGAGGGCTTCTGCGAGTATATCAGGCAGGAGTTCCATGGCGACCTGAAGGAACTGAACCGCCGCTGGGGACTGAACTACTGGGGCATGAACATCAATCGCTGGGAAGATTTCTACGACCGCAAGGGCGTGACGAACCCTTCGTATAAGGTGTGGTGGGAGCGCTGGAACCGCAAGGTGACGGCCGACTTCTTGAACTGGCAGGCCGACATCGTGAGCGAGTACAAGCGCCCCGACCAGTTTATCATGCACTGCTTCATGCCCAGTTTCTACGACATCGACCAAGTGGAGGCGTTCCGGCAGATGGAGTACCACGCCATCAACGTCTATTACACCATGCAGAACGGACAGGACGGACAATGGATCAGTTACTCGTGCGACTTCATGCGCACCGTCAGCCGCAGCCACAACTTCCTCATCACCGAGACCAACGCCCAGGGCACAGGCTGGTCGAGCCGCAACCAGTGGCCCCCCTACGACGGACAGTTGCGCCAGAACATGTACGCCTTCCTCTCGGGCGGTGCGAATATGGTGGAATACTGGCACTGGAGTACGTTGCACTACGGTCAGGAGACCTACTGGCGCGGCATCCTCGGTCATGACGGTAAGCCCAACCGCGTCTATCGCGAGTTCCAACGGGGAGCCAAAGAGTTGGAGAAGATTGGCGACCGACTGGTGAACCTGAAGAAGCGGAACCGCGTAGCCCTACTGTTCAGTCACGACTCGAAGCACGCCCTCGACTTCATGCCCTACACCGACCGCGACCAATACAAGGTGAACATGATGTACGACGCGCTCTACCGTCAGAACATCGAGTGCGACATCCTGCCTGTCGATAAGCCCGAGATGCAGGATTTCTCGCAGTACGACCTGCTCGTGGTGCCCTCGCTCTATGTGGCCACCGACGAACTGCTGCAGAAGATAAGCAACTTCGTGAAGAATGGCGGCGAGGTGGTGATGCTATTCAAGAGCGGCTACACCGACTACGACAATGCCGTGCGCCCCGTGCTGGCTCCTGGTCCGCTGGCCGAAGCCTGCGGCTTCACCTATCAGGAGTATTCGAGTATCAACACGCTGCCGCTGAAGCCCAACGGCATCGGAGCCGCAGACAATACCGTCAATACTTGGATGGAGTTCCTGCAACTGACCACGGCCCAGCCCTTAGCCACCGTCGAGCACCAGTTCTTCGGCCAGTGGCCCTGCATCACGGAGAACCAGTACGGCAAGGGGCACCTCATCTACATCGGCACCTTGCCTTCCACCGACCTCCTATATAAACTCATCGCCCGCGCAGCCGACCGCAAAGGCATCGCCACCGTGGAGCGTCAGTACCAGTTCCCCGTCATCCTCCGCTCCGGCACTAACGCCAAGGGGCGTCAGATTCACTACCTCTTCAATTTCTCCTACGAGCCCATGAGCATCGCCTGGCCCTATCCCGCCAGTCAGTCGCTGCTCGACAAGCAGACGCTCGCTAAGGGACAGGACATCACCGTTGAGCCGTGGGGCGTAGTAATAGGAGAAGAAAAATGACGAAACGGCTGTTGATATGCGTGACGATGCTCTTGGCCTTTGTCGTACAGAGGGCATGGGGGCAGGCTGGAAAGTTCTTCGATATAGACCACTTGCGGTCGAGGAACGGGTTCCTGTGGGCGGTGACGAGCAACGGTATTGTGCAATACGACGGCTACCAGTTCCAGACGTTCAAGCGGGGACAGAAGAATGCCGCAGGAATGGCTGGCAACCATGTGCTCTGTATGGCACAGGCCGCCGACGGAAGGCTGTACTTCGGTTCCTACGCCAGTCTGCAGGCCTACGACGGTGTGCAGTTCCGCGATGTAAAGAAACTGAACGAGAAGGGCGAGAACATTTACGGCAATGTGAACTGCCTGTTGGAGCGTAAGAACGGCGAACTGGTGGCCGGCACCTCGACGGATGGGCTGCTTTTGGTGAAGGACCTGACCGCCCGTCAGATCAACGTTAAGTTGCAGGGGGCTGGCGAGATACGCAGTATGGCCGAGGACAATGCCGGCGGGCTGTGGATAGTCGCTGAGAACAGTGTCTATTGCTACGACGGCAAGCAAGCCAGACAATATATGAACAATGCGGACGGCACGAAGTACTACAGCGTCTGCACCGACATGACGGGCTGTGTCTATGTGGGCACTGCCAACCGAGGATTGTTCCGCAAGCAGGGCGAGCAGTTCGTCCATGTGGCGCAGACGGACAACATACCTGTCCCAGCCCTCTATCCCGACCATACGGGCAACATCCTCGTTGGCTTCGACGGCAGGGGCATCGGTGTGTATAACCCGCTGACGGGTGAACTGACCACCAATCCCTACTACAGCCACGAGGTGGAACTGTCGAAAAGCAAGGTGTATGCCATCGTCGAGGACGGCAGCAACAACGTCTGGTTAGGTCTGACGGAGAAAGGCGTATTCCAGCAGCCGCCCTCCTCGTCGGGCTTCCACTATATGGGTCACAAGGCAGGAGCCAAGAACGTGATAGGCTCCTCCAACATCTGCTGCGTCTTCGTGGATAGCAGGGACAATACGTGGCTCGGCACCGACAAGGACGGTGTCTATTGCTTGGACAAAGAAGGGCGTCTCGTCAAGCACTTTTCCGACGATGTACCCTCGACCGTGCTAACCATCGGCGAGGGCGACGACGGGCGCATCTGGCTGGGCTCCTACGGTGAGGGCGGCGGATGGATCGACCCGAAGACCGCACAGTATCACCCGATGAAAATGCCGCAGTTCGATTTCCTCAGCATCACCGACTATGCCAAAGATCGCGAAGGACGGGGATGGGCAGGCACGATGGGCCACGGACTGCTGATGTTCGCCGTGGACGGAGCCGTCAGACAGTTCCGCTCAGAGGATGCTGCTGCAGGGAAAGGACTCTCGCACGACTTCATCTCCCAGCTGTCGGCGTCGCCCGACGGCCATCGCCTCTATGTGGCTGCCGACAACGGACTGAACTGTCTGGACCTTGACGATTTGACGTGGAACGGCATTTTTGGCGGCAAGTGCCTGATGCCGGGTGCCAACGTCTATCTGGCCCGTGAATACAATAATGCACTCTGGATAGGCACCACCGAGGGACTTTTCCACTATGACCTGCGCAAGCGCGAGTTGGGCCATTACACCGTGGAGCAGGGTTTGCCCAGCAACAACATCACGTCAATAGAGGTTCCAGAACTACTATGTGGAGGACGGTCTGCAGTCCAACTACTTCACCACGGGCGGATCGTGGGCCATGACAGACGGACGACTGTTATTCTGCGGCACGGGCGGCATCACGTGGTTCAACCCTGCCGACATCGACCACCGCGAGTGGAACGCCACCGTCAGCCTAACGGCCTTCACCATCAATGGTATGCCTGTCGATCAGACCACGCTGTCGGGCAGTTACCAGGTGACCGACACACTGGTCACCCAGAGCCAACACTTCGAATTGGACTACGGCGACAACTCGTTTGCCGTCCGTTTTTCCACGCTGACCTACGACGATCCAGAGCGCATCACCTATCTGTATAGCATCAACGGCGACCCATTTGTATCACTGCAGCAGGGAACAAACGAGCATGCCCCGTGGTATCGTTCGTGGTGGGCATATTTGCTCTACGCCTTACTGCTGGCTCTCATCGTATGGCGCTACATCGCCTATCGCAGGGACCGGGTACGTGAACAGATGCAGTTGCAGGAGCATATCCATGCTGAGGAACTGAGCGAGGCGAAGTTGCGCTTCTTCATGAATTTCAGCCACGACATCCGCACGCCCATGACGCTCATCGTCACGCCACTGCTGTCGCTCATCAAGCGAGAGGGAGACCCGCAGAAAAGGGGCATCTACGAAATCATGCGCCGCAATGCCGAGCGCATCCTAGGACTCATCAACCAAATGATGGACCTGCGCAAGATTGACAAGGGACAGATGCAGATGCACATGCGGGAAACCGACCTCATAGGTTTCATTCAGGAACTCTACGCGCTGTTCGAGCATCAGGCACGGGGTCGGCAGATACGCTTCCTCTACGAACACGATGCAGAGACGCTTCCCATCTGGATAGACCGCCGTTACTTCGACAAGGTCATCCTGAACGTGCTGTCGAATGCCTTCAAGTTCACACCAACAGGTGGTGAGATTGCCATCCGCGTCACCCACGACGACCAAAATGCTACCATCGCCATTCGCGACAACGGTGAGAAAATTCCCGAGGACAAACTGGAGCAGATTTTCGAACGCTTCTATCAGTCGGACAGCAAGCAGAGCGGCCAGCAGACGGGCACGGGCATCGGTCTCGACCTCGCCCGTTCGTTGGTAGAGTTGCACTATGGCACCATATCGGCCCACAATCTGGAGCAAGGTTGCGAGTTTGTCATCTTCCTGCCTTTGGGCTCAGAACACCTGAAGGCAGACGAAATGGTGACCGAACCCGATGTGGAAACGGCCGAGCAACTGACATTGGCAGAAGTGGAGGATAGCGATGATACGGCAGAAGGCCCCATCGAGGCGCCCACCCGTCAGCGCCCCATCCTGGTGATTGCCGAAGATGACGAGGAAATACGCGACTATCTGGTGCAGGAACTCTGCAACGACTATGAGATCAAAGCCTTCACCGACGGGCGGCATGCCTTCGCGGAAATTATGCGCAGCGTGCCCGACTTGGTACTCAGCGACGTGATGATGCCAGACATGGACGGCAACACGCTCTGCATGAGCCTGCGTTCGAATCTCGCTACCAGTCATGTGCCCGTCGTGATGCTGACGGCCATGAATATGGACGAAGATCGTCTGCGAGGACTCACCACGGGTGCCGACGCCTACATCGTCAAGCCATTCAACATGGACATTCTCCGCCAGACCATCATCAACCTGATACAGCGGACGCGCACCCTGCGCCTAAAGTACGAGCACACCGACCAGTTGGAAGGAAAGACCTCACCCAAGTCCGTCAAGTCGCCCGACGAGAAACTCCTTGCCAACATCATGAAGGCCATCAACGACCATTTAGATGATGACAGCCTGACAATGGACTTGATAGCCAGCGAGGTAGGTCTCAGCCGTGTCCATCTGAACCGCAAGATGAAAGACCTAACGGGGCAGACACCGCATGATTTCATCCGTAAGGTGCGCCTAAAGAAGGCCGCTGAACTGCTTGCCAGTGGCAAGATGAACGTCTCGGAGGTAACCTATACCTGCGGATTTTCCAGCCCCACCTCCTTCTCTGCCCTCTTCAAAAAGTTCTACGGTGTATCCCCCAGCCAGTATTACAAGTCGAAAACAGAATAGGTTAAAGTATTGCTTTTGAAATAAATTTTGTATCTTTGCGGTCGGAAATATTTGTAATCATTCCGACCAAAATTAAAACAATATCTAAATGCAAGAAGCTGTAGTTAACACCCATTAAAAACTCTTCAGCAAAAAGTTCAAAAAAATGGCTCAACTATTCATATTTCATGTTATCTTATTGAAAGTCAAAGGTTTAGCTTATGAATAGTGATCAGGAAATATACATCAACTATTCATATTTTGGGCAAAATTCAAATTTTTTATTACATGCGAGAATATCGATTGGAATTGATTATAAAGTGTTTCCGCATTGTAACTATATCGGAAACACTTTGTTTCTGCCATGGTAACAGTTTGTTTCTAAGGCAGAAACAAACTGTTACCCCGTTTGTTACTGTAGTGTAACTGCCATGTTATCAATGTGTTAAAGATATATTAATGGCTGTCATATGCCATCTTAACCACCAAATATGAATAGTTGCCCTATTAAAACAAGCAACTATTCATAAATTAAACCATTGATAATTAGATGCTTATAGCCAAACATGAATAGTTAAGCTATTTTTTAGATAATTCTTATAGAGAGAATTTTTGATGTTCACATAAAAATGAAAATACACAACATTGTCGAACAAAAAGATTACAGCAACCTGTGTCCTAAATCCCTCTGCTGGCAGATGGTGATGATTTGCTGGACTATCTGATCCATCTTAGGGACGGGGACTGCGTAGTAGGTGGGGTAATCGGGGCTTAGGACTACCAGGTTCATCGACTTTACACGGATGCCGTAGTGGCGCTCTAACATGTAGCGATAGAGGTTCTGCTGGATGCAATAGTGGTAGAACGAGGTGTCGGGCAGACTGATGCCATTGTAGCTCATCTTGCCACGAAAGCCCTCTACGAGGGGTTGGCCTTGGGCGTTGACTACCTTCGACGAGCGCTTCCAGTCGTAGATGGTGTACTCGCCGTCGTCGTTCTGACAAATCAGGTCGATGGTGCCGGCTATGTTCAGGTCCTTGTCGTAAACAGGCCACTCCTGGCGATATGGCTCTATCTGGTAGTCGCGGATAAAGTGGAGAAAGTGCAACTTCTCTTGCTCTACGCTTATCACCTCAGTATCTGAGCCAAACTGTAGTCTGCACTCTGTCTCGAAGTATCCTCGCTGAAAGTAGTTCTCCGTCTGCAGATGTACAAACGTGCCCACCTCGCTGGCTATTCGACCTGCCTTAGCCCACTTGTCGAGACTCTCCTCGACGGGTATGTTTTTAAATCGAAACTGGTTTTCGGCCTGAGGCAGAGCCTGAAACTCTTCGAAGAAATAGGCTATCAGCGAACTGACGGGCAGCATGCGCTTTATACCTTTATATATATATATGTGTTCGTCGGGCTCAAAATCGATGTCGGCATCCTGCTCGTAGCAGCCTGCATCGCGAAAGGTTGCCATCTTTTCGCACATATCGGCAGTCCTCTCGAATGGCTTAACCTGCTGACGACACTTCTGCTCGTCGGCATCCATAGCATAGCGGTCAGTTATCCACTCTCTATCCTCGCCTGCCACGTTCTGCCAGTAGGCCATCTTCAGAGCCTCGCTACGGCTCCAACGCACCACTGGGAATGGCACTGATGTATAGACATGCTGATCAGCAGTCTGCATATCAGCCATCATAGCAGTAACCAGTTCTACCAGGAAGTCGGCACAGATGCTTGTCTCTTGCACTATCTGCTGGACAGCCAGACGCACGACCGTCCACCCATGACGATTAAGCAGATGGTCGCGAAACATATCGCCACACGACACGTAGTGGATAGGCTCGCGAGTAGACTTCTGATAAGGCTCATCTATCTCTACATCTATACGCATCTCAGGCTTATCAGCCACTACCAGCGCCAAGTCTGGATAATAAGGTGGCTGCTTATCGGTAGTGATGACGCAGGCATTGAGTATACACTCCACCCCAGCAGGCAACTTGGCAGACAATTCGTGAGCAAACTGAAGCTCCAGGGTGCCAGGTTTTACTAGCGGATGGCGACGGAATGGATATGTGATGGTTCCCTGCTCTGGGAAACTTATTAAGGGATATTCTGTTTTCATGGGTGCAAAAGTACTAAAAAAGAGGGAGAAAAAAGAAAAACCAAGAGCTTTTCACTCTTGGCTTTTTATTTTTTGTTGTTACTCAGGCTTAAAGTCGCCCTTGCCTACACCACATACTGGGCAAACCCAATCATCAGGTATATCCTCAAATGCTGTTCCTGGAGCGATTCCGTTGTCTGGATCACCTTCTGCCGGATCGTAAACGTATCCGCAGATTTCACATACGTACTTCATAATAGTTTTGTTTTTAGTTGTTGTTAATAATAGAATTTATTCTCTCAACAATCCGCTCAGGCGGAATGTTCTGTAAGCACGCATAGTCGCCACGATGACAAGGCTTATTGCCAAAGATGCTACATGGGCGACACTCCAGATCTATCTGGATAACATTTTCCGGATCATGATTATATCCCAGGAATCCAGCCTTAGGATGGGTAGCTCCCCAAACACTAATGACAGGAATACCAGTGAGCGAAGCCAGATGCATATTAGCCGAATCCATCGATACCATCACGTTGAGATGACTCATCAGTATCAGTTCCTGATACATACCCTCGCAATGCTTGCCCACCCAGGTGCACTGGCGATACTGAGAGCACCATATCTGGAAGTATTTATCCTCGTCGTCGCCACGCCCAAACAGGAAGATGCGTCCATTGGGGTATTGCTGTATCAGGCGATAGATTACCTGCTCCATCAGTCGTGGAGGATAAACCTTGCCCTCGTGGGCAGCAAACGGGGCAATACCTATCCACTGCTCAAAGCTATTCTTTGGTCCAAACACAGCTGGCAGCATGTTCAGGTTGCCACCCTCGGCAGGGAAGATAGAACGGAACTGACGCAGGTCGACAGGATAGCCCAGGCGCTCGAACACAGCTGCATAGTTCTCGAACGATGTAGGCAGTTGTGCTCTCTTCTCCAACTTTCCAGCCACAAGTTTGCGGCGCTGGCTGCGATTCTTGATTAAGTGCTCTACGCGATATCTGCCCAGATTGAATCGCAGGCGGAGATAGTCTGAACGTATCACACTATGCAGGTCGGCCACCTTAGTAAACTGCTTGGCTACCAGTCGGCGATACAGGGCATTAAGTCCTCGCACACCATGGTACTCCTTGCTTACGTCGGCCTCCATGAAATTTACATTTGGAGCCAGATCATCAAACAGCGGACGCGCAAACTTGCGGCTAAGCACCGTGATACGGATATCAGGGTACTGCTGTGCCAACGACCATACCACAGGTACCATCATTGCCACATCGCCAAGAGCTGAGAATCTGATGACCAATATATGCTCTTTCTTCATCGGCTAGTTATTACTTCTTATATAGTATAGGATTAGTTGCAGGATCATTGTACATCTTCATCTGGCGATAAACCTTCATGTACTTGCGGCCAGCCTCGATATCTTCAAGCAACTGGTCGATAGCCAGCGACAGGTCTTTCTGCTGCTCAAGCAGTACCCCCAGCTTGGCCTTACATCTCTTGATGTGCTCAGGCTCAGCGTCAGTACGGTCCACCTGCTCCTGCATGTGGTATATCTTTAGCGCCAGAATGCTGAGACGGTCTACAGCCCAGGCAGGACTCTCTGTATTGAGTCTGGCATCGGGCTGAGGTTTCACATTACTATAATACTGGCGGAACCACGAGTCGATCTCCTCTACCAAGTCGGTACGGTCCTGATTGCTGCGATCGATACGACGCTTCAGGGCAAGAGCTTCGACTGGGTCGATATGTGGATCGCGAATGATATCCTCAAAGTGCCATTGAACTGTATCAATCCAACACTTAGTGTACAGACTGTATTGGATACTGTCTTTCTGATATGGATTTTTCAGGGGCGTATTAACATCGTCTGTCAGATGATAATCATTGATAGCCCGGTTAAAAATTTTATTCGCTTCTGATGTAAATGACATACTTATATTAGTTTGATTTTGCAAAACTACAGAAACTTTTTCAAATATCCAACTAAAATTGAAGAAAATCATCATATTTTGTGTTTTTATAGTATCTTAGACACTAGAAAAGGGTAATTTTTTGCACAATCCACCCCTTTGTGTGCAAATGAAAGTAAGTTTTTCTTAAAAATATTTGCATAAGTGAAAGAAAATGTGTTACTTTGCACCCGATTTCGGCGAAATGCCGTATAATTTCAAGATAGCAAAATCATTATTAACAAATTAAATTTTTACAATTATGTCAGAAATTGAAAGCAAAGTAAAGGCAATTATCGTAGACAAACTCGGTGTAGATGAGGCAGAAGTAAAGGCAGAGGCTAGCTTCACAAACGACCTGGGTGCAGACTCACTGGATACCGTTGAGCTGATCATGGAGTTCGAGAAGGAGTTTGGTATTTCTATTCCCGATGATAAGGCCGAGAAGATTGGTACCGTTGGTGACGCCATCGCTTACATCGAGGAGAACGCAAAATAATATTTGTTCACAACATAATGGTTGCTTTCTATTCTAAGAAGCAACCATTATGCTTTAATTTAAGCTTATGGAATTAAAAAGAGTAGTTGTAACAGGTCTTGGCGCAGTTACGCCAGTGGGCAACACTCCAGATGAGATGTGGAAGAACCTGCTCGATGGAGTTAGTGGCGCAGCACCTATTACACATTTCGATACAACATTATTCAAGACCAAGTTCGCATGCGAGGTAAAGAACCTGAATGTGAACGATTTTCTGGATCGCAAGGAGGCTCGCAAGATGGACCGTTATACCCAGCTTGCACTTATCGCCGCCAAGCAGGCCGTTGAGGATAGCGGCATGGATCTGGAGACAGAAGACAAGAACCGTATCGGCGTGGTATACGGAGTAGGTATTGGTGGAATTAAGACCTTCGAGGACGAGGTAAAATACTATGGTGTTCACGAGGCCGATGGTCCTAAGTTCAATCCGTTCTTCATCCCAAAGATGATCGCTGATATCGCTGCTGGTCAGATTTCAATCATGTATGGCTTCCATGGCCCCAACTATATCACCGCTTCAGCTTGTGCTTCTTCATCAAACGCACTGGCCGACGCCTTCAACCTGATTCGTCTGGGTAAGGCCAACGCTATCGTTGCTGGTGGTGCCGAGGCTGCTATCTGCGCTACTGGTGTTGGTGGTTTCAATGCCATGCATGCCCTGTCGACACGCAACGACGAGCCTGAGAAGGCAAGCCGTCCATTCAGCGCTAGTCGCGATGGATTCATCATGGCCGAGGGTTCTGGTTGCTTGATTCTCGAGGAACTGGAGCACGCTAAGGCTCGTGGTGCAAAGATCTACGCAGAGATGGTAGGTGCTGGTATGAGTGCCGACGCTCACCATATCACCGCTTCACATCCTGAGGGTCTGGGCGCTAAACTCGTAATGCAGAATGCTCTCGAGGACGCACAGATGAAGCCAGAGGACATCGACTATATCAACGTTCACGGCACATCAACTCATGTTGGTGATATCTCTGAGGCTAAGGCCATCAAGGAGGTATTTGGCGATGCAGCATTCAAGCTGAACATCTCTTCTACTAAGTCAATGACTGGTCACCTGCTGGGTGCCGCTGGTGCAGTAGAGGCTATGGTAACAGTACTGGCTGTAAAGAACGACATCATTCCTCCAACAATCAACCACGAGGATGGTGACGATGATCCAGAGATTGATTACAACCTGAACTTCACATTCAACAAGGCTCAGAAGCGTGAGGTACGTGCTGGACTCAGCAACACCTTCGGCTTTGGTGGTCATAATGCCTGTGTAGTATTCAAAAAGTATGAAGCTTAACAACATCATTGATAGAATCAAGCTCCCTTTCCGCAAGGAGAAGGAGCTTTTTTCTTCTCTTTATGAGATACTGGGATTCTATCCCCGCAACATCGAGTATTACAAGATGGCGCTGATGCACAAGAGCATACGCAAGCGCAACGACAAGGGCAAGCCGCTGAACAACGAGCGACTGGAGTTCTTGGGTGATGCCATACTCGACGCTGCTGTGGGCTATATCGTTTTCCGTCACTATGAGGGCAAGCGCGAGGGATTCCTGACCAACACACGATCGAAACTCGTGAGTCGTGAGACGTTGGGCAAACTGGCCACAGAGATGCGATTGAGCAATCTGGTTCTTTCAGCAGGCCACTCAACATCTCACAACAGTTACGTAGAGGGTAATGCATTCGAGGCACTTGTGGGTGCCATCTATCTGGATCGTGGATACGAGGCTTGTCTGTGGTTCTTCGAGAATCAGGTCCTGGGCAAGTTCATCGACATAGATAAGGTGGCATTCAAGGAGGTTAACTTCAAGTCGAAGTTGCTGGAATGGAGCCAGAAGAATCGTGTACGTTTGGAGTATAAACTCACAAAGCAGAAGAAAGATGAAAACGGTAGTCCTGTTTTCACCTATATGGTACAGATTGAGGGGGTAAACGGCGAGAGTGGTTCAGGCTATTCTAAGAAAGAAGCCCAGCAGAAGGCATCGAAGGATACCTTGCAGCGACTGAAGCGCGAACCTCAGTTTGTAGATGCTGTATTTGCTGCCAAGACCGCTCGCACCCAGATGGAGGAAGAGCCTGCAATGGCTGTGCCCGATCCTGAAAAGGAACAACAGAACTTCATAAGAACCTCACCCAACCTCCCCAAAGGGGAGGAGGACTTGCAGAATTCTTCAGGCCGTAAGACCACCCCTCCTTTGGAGGGGCAGGGAGAGGTTGATGAATTCGACCTGTCAAACATTTCTCACAAAGAGAAATCGCGCGAGGAAATCATTGCAGAAGCTGAAGCAGCAGCATTCTCAGAAGATTAAAAGCTAACGCGGCAGAAATATAGTAAAAGCCTAAGGAGATTTTATTTTCTCCTTAGGCTTTTTATGTTACAGGGCGTGAAACTTATGTTTCAGGCTTTGAGATGCATGTTTCAAGGCCTAAAACATAAAAAATCCTTCGTACAAGCTAGATTTTCTGCTAAACCCCAGTGAACTTTCCCACAAAGAGTATTACTCCTGATGAGGCTTCGCTAATCGCATATACAAACGGGCGATTGGCGTGGAAAGTCGCCTTGGGATATTCAACAGGTCCTACAGATGTGTAACTATACATACCAGCAACTGTTACAGCTGCGGCTTCAGAGCCTTCTTCATTAACTTTAATCTTAGCCTTTTGGCGCATCATAGAAATGAAGAGATAACTGTTTTCACACATGTTTGGTATTTCCGCGAAGTCAGAATCGAAGGCCTGCTTAATGCCCATACTCCTCATCAGTCCTACAAGACCATCATTACCTAATTCATCTGTATCAGAGCTTGTTTCGAAACGTGGAAGTTTCAAGTCCACTTCGTAAGCTTTATAGGTATCGCCCATCGTTCCACAGAAACCGTGCCCCTCTAATGAACCGCATTGTGAAATGCGATTAATAATGTCGTCAGTAGTTTTTCCTTCCTCTGGCAGCATCACTGTCATATTCCAATAACCATTGCTATAAGGCATCTCGATGGCGCTGTATGTATCATTCCTCAAATAGCTGATAAGCACATTCTGGTGCATAAGCGGCAACTTTGTTTGACCTTTATCTGTGGTAAACTTCTCTTCCTTAGTATTCTTCTGGTCGAACTTCGAAGCCCAATCAGCCTTGAAGTAGATGGCGTTCAGCAAATACGACACCATATTGGGATTAATATCATCTAAGATGGAAGGAATCATACCGTTGGTCTTATCGTTACACCAACCATTGATATGCTTAAGTGTACCTGAGGCCTTAAAATCAAGCGCCTCAGCTTTGGCATCGTAATAGTTTTCCATATCCTTCTGGAACTGCTTCTTCAGGGTATACTCCTTATTCAGGAATATGGCGTTGGCAATGTTCAGCGTTACCGTATTATCAACCTTTGGCAGACCGTCAATCAACTTCTTGCAGTAATCATTAACAGCCTGTATGCCTCCCTGATGGAAGCCCAATGTCTGTTCCAGCTCCTGCTCTGTCTGTCCTGTAGCAGCATCGTTCACCATTCCTAATACATAGGTAATACTTAGTGGCGAGTAGATAAAGCTCTTGCCGCTTTTATCCATACTGTTCACTGTTTTCAGGAAGTTAAGCGTAAAGCCATTGTTATCTTTAGCAAATAACTTTTGCTCTTGAGTCAACTGGATAGGTTCAGGATCAGATAGCATATTCACAACCTCCTTAGTTTCGCCGTTATCAATATCCTCTGACGAGGCGCATGATAGCATCACACCACTCAGCACAACGGCTGATAATAAAAATAGGTTCTTCTTCATTTTTACAACGTTTTTTGGTTGAAATAAAAATCTTTCTACTGTCATACAAGATTTGAGTACTTTTGAATTATAAATGTAGAACAAGGCAAAGAAATGGTCAGTCAAATCGTTGAGCGCATTCGGCAGAAAGACCAAAGAGCGATGAGCCAGCTCTACCAGATGTATGTTGGAGAGCTAACATCGGTCTGCTATCGCTATATCCCTAATGCTGACGATGCAAAGGATGTTCTACAGAACAGTTTTGTGAAGATATTCACATCTATTCCAACTCTTGAGTATCGAGGCGAGGAGCAATTTAAAGGATGGCTTGTAAGAATAGTTGCCAACGAGGCGCTGACGTTCTTGAGAAACAAAAAGAAACTGATGTTTGTGGAACAGAACGAGACTGCTGACGAGATTGATGAAGACAGCATCAACCCAGACACAGAGCAGATTACATCAGACGAACTGCATCAGCTTATTAGCGAATTGCCTGACGGATACAGAACGGTGCTTAACCTGTATGTGTTCGAGAACTACTCTCATCGGCAGATAGCCGAACTACTAGGAATAATGGAGAGCACATCAGCGTCTCAACTACATTACGCCAAACAATGGCTGGCACACAGAATTAAGGAATTTATAATCAAGAAGGGATGAAGGAGAATTGGACAAAGCAAATGAAGCAGAAGCTGGAGGGCCACAAGAAGACTCCACCAGCAGGACTCTGGGAGGCTATCAGTAGCGAGATGAAGCTAGAACCTACACCTGCGTACAAACCTGTCGCAATCCGCCGATGGATTTGGGCTACAGCAGCTGTAGTCCTTGCGATGGTTGGTTTCTTCGCCTTCTATCAGTTCGACAATCATATGTCAAAGTTGGAGGCGAGCAATGAGCGTGCAATTGTTTCTAAAACTGCTGAACAGAAAGCAGAAGAGAATACCACTGAATCTGAGGACATTCTGAATCCAGAAAAATATTCGACGCCTGTAAAACTTTCGACTCCTTTAAAAGCAATGATTCCTGCTGAAACAAAACTATTGGCTCAGGCCCCCATTATAAATAATGCAGAAACAGAGACAAGCGAGCAAGCCGCAGAAGAATCCATCGCGTCAACATCTGATAATCATCAGACGACAGCGACAACAGAGGCTCATAAACTCAAGCAAACCTATCTGCCCGATGTCGTCGAGCCCACAGCAGTATCCTCACAATCAGAGCATTCCGACAGATGGTCTATTGGCCTAGTTGGCTCTAACGGCCTATTGCTTGCTGCCAATGATTATGTGAACTCTATGCGTTCGCAACTTATCTATTATGATAATAGCACAGAAAATTATTACTGGAGCCTAATCAATAATCCGAGCATCAATCCAAGTAATAATAACAGCTATACCCAATCATCTACAATAACGGATATCGTATCGAAACACCATATTCCTCTGCGCTTCGGGCTCTCGCTACAATATCAGCTTAATCATCATCTTGCCCTGGTTTCAGGCATCAACTACACCTATCTGAAGTCGGAGTTCAGTATTAACAACACCTATCTAAATTCTGAATCCAGCATCCCACTCCACAATTATATCAGCTACGACCAGAAACTCAGCTATATTGGCATTCCCCTCGCCATTTCATACAGGGTTTGGGCTACAGACCATCTCAACATCTATCTTACTGGAGGGACGATGCTTGAGAAGTGTGTAAAGGTCGAAGTTACTGATGACGACATCGAATCTCACCCTTGGCAATGGTCTGTAAATGCTTCAGCGGGAGCTGAGTACAACTTCACTCGCCTGTTTGGAGTTTATCTCGAACCTTCGCTGGGCTATTACTTCGACGACGGAACATCATTGCAGCACTATTATAAGGAACATCCATTAGCCCCATCTATACATTTCGGATTAAGATTACATCTTAAATGATAAAAAATCGAAATTTTTTCCCCCATTACAAGGGAATTGCGTAATTTTGCACGCGAAAACGTGCGAAACTCGGCTGCGCCTCAGCAATTGGAACAAGCTCCATTGCGTTCGGCTTGCACGAGCCTTGCACCCAAATTGCGCAATTAGAAAGATGAGTATCACTAAGATAGTAAGAAAAGTGTTCGAACCCAGACAGCGGCAACTCGAAAAACACTTCAACGAAGGCAAGGCCCTACAAGAGGCAGTGCTTAGTCGACTTATAGCAGAAGCTAAAGATACAGAATACGGACGAAACCACGCTTTTACATCCATCAAAGGCTACGAGGATTTCACCAAGCACAATCCTATTAACACCTACGAAGAACTGAAAGGTTCGATTGACCGTATGCGTCATGGCGAGACTGATGTGCTCTGGCCCGGTCGCGTAAAGTGGTATGCAAAATCATCTGGTACCACCAACGACAAGTCAAAATTCATCCCTGTAAGCCAGGATGGTCTTAAGCAGATTCACTATCGTGGTGGATTCGACGCTGTGGCAATGTATCTGCAGAACAATCCCAAGTCAAGAATGTTTGATGGCAAGGGACTGATTCTTGGTGGTAGTCATTCGCCTAACTATAATCTTAAGGATTCGCTGGTTGGCGACCTGAGCGCCATCCTCATAGAGAATATCAACCCACTGGCAAATCTTGTTCGTGTGCCAAAGAAACAGACTGCCCTACTCTCTGACTTCGAGATAAAGCGCGACCGCATAGCTCGAGAGGCTATGAACAAGAATGTGACCAACCTTTCTGGTGTACCCTCGTGGATGCTGTCAGTGCTGACTCGCATGATGGAGATTACTGGTAAGACTCATCTTGAGGAGGTTTGGCCTAATATCGAGGTATTCTTCCATGGTGGAGTTGCTTTCACCCCATATCGCAAACAATACGAAGAGCTAATCACATCGCCCAACATGCACTATATGGAGACATATAATGCCAGCGAGGGATTCTTTGGACTGCAGAACGACCCATCAGACAAGTCGATGCTGCTGATGCTGGACTATGATGTATTCTATGAGTTCATCCCTATGGACGAAATAGGTAAGGAGAATCCTACCATCGTTCCACTCTGGGGTGTTGAGACTGGCAAAAACTATGCAATGGTAATATCAACCAGTTGCGGACTATGGCGCTATGAAATTGGCGATACAGTGCAGTTTACATCTACCAATCCTTATAAGTTCATCATTTCTGGTCGCACCAAGCACTTTATTAATGCCTTTGGCGAAGAGCTGATTGTGGACAATGCAGAGAAGGGACTGGCCTACGCTTGCGAACAGACTGGTGCCGAGGTGAGCGAGTACACTGCTGCACCTGTGTTTATGGACCAGAATGCCAAGTGTCGCCACCAATGGCTCATCGAGTTTAAGAAGCGTCCTGCCGACCTTCAGCAGTTCAGCGATTTGCTTGACCAGCGTCTTCAGGAAATCAATAGCGACTACGAAGCTAAGCGATACAAGAACATCACCCTGCAGCACCTCGAAATCATCGAGGCTCGTAAGAACCTGTTTAACGACTGGCTGAAACTTCGTGGAAAGTTGGGTGGACAGCACAAGGTGCCCCGTCTTAGCAATTCGCGCGAACATATCGAACAATTACTTTCGCTCAATGCAAAAATGAAGTAATTATAAAATGTAAAAAGGATGAAGAACAAAGAGAATCTCTTAATTATTACATTTTTTCATTTTGCCATTGCAACAATAATTGCAAGTTGTGCCCGCATGGGTTCGCCTGATGGCGGATGGTATGACGACGATCCACCAAAGGTTGTTGCTTGCATACCTGAGGACCAAGCCACGAATATTTCGGCTAAGAAGATTACGATACTTTTCGACGAGTACATCAAACTTACCGATGCCACCAATAAGGTGATAGTATCGCCTCCACAACTGGAAGTGCCTGATATCAAGGCTACTGGAAAAAAGATTGTGGTAGAACTTCAGGATTCGTTGGTGCCCAACACCACCTACACCATCGACTTTAGCGATGCTATCAGCGACAACAACGAAAACAACCCTATGGGCAGCTATACCTATAGTTTCTCTACTGGCGAACGAATAGACACCTTCGAGGTCTCAGGTTATGTGCTCGACGCTAGCAATCTAGAACCAATCAAGGGGATTATGGTGGGACTATATAGCGACCTGGCCGATTCAGCATTCCAGACAAAGCCCATGTTGCGCGTCTCTCGCACTGACAGTCGAGGACATTTCGTAGTTAAAGGTGTGGCTCCTGGCACTTATCGTGCATACGCACTTCAGGATGCCGATGGTGACTTCCGATTCTCGCAGAAGAGTGAGATGATAGGTTATAATCACCTTACATTCGAACCAAGTTCAAAGCCTGACACTCGCACTGATACCATCTGGCGCGACTCTCTGCATATCGATGCACTTATCAAGGTGCCATATACCCACTTCCTGCCTGATGATATTACCCTGCTGGCATTCACACATATACAAACAGACCGTTATCTTATCAAGACAGAACGTGCAGAAGCCAACAAGTTCTCAATGTACTTCAGCTATGGCAACCCACAACTACCTGTAATCAAGGGACTTAACTTTGATAGCGATAGTGCATTTGTAATCGAGACCAATGAGAAGCAAGACACAATCCACTATTGGCTTCGCGATACTGCTCTGGTTAATCAAGACACCTTGCGAATGGAGATAAGTTATCTTATGACCGATTCGGCTGGTGTACTGATCAATCAAACTGATACTACTGACGTATTGGCTAAGGTCTCGTTTGAGAAACGCCAGAAGGAGTTGAACAAGCAGAAGGACCAGTGGCGCAAAGATCTGGAAAAGAGAATGAAACGAGGCGAGGAGGTAGACACCATCTGGCGCGAGAAACCTCTCGATGTGAAATACGATACACCTGCATCGATGGATCCAGACAAGATAGTAAGAATAGAAATGCCCACACCGCTGCAACACTGTGATACTGCTGGGGTTCATCTCTATTCTATGATCGACTCCGTGTGGTACGAGTCAGATTGCAGAATGGAACCAATACCTTACCAACTTCGTAGCTATCAGCTATTGGCCGATTGGCGTCCTGGCGTCGAATATAGCCTTGAGGTAGATTCGGCTGCTTTCATCGATATCTATGGAAAGGTATCCAATGCATTCAAACAAGGCATCAAGGTCAAGACCGAAGACGAATACGGCACACTGAAACTTAACATCACTGGAGTTGAGGACTCTGCTATGACTGTACGGTTGCTCAGTTCATCCGACAAACTGGTTAAGCAGGCTAATGTTGTGAACCATGTGGCCGAGTTTAAATTCATCAAGCCAGATAAGTATTACATCAGTGCCTTTATAGACAGCAATGGCAATGGCGTATGGGATACTGGTAACTATGCCGAAGACCGTCAGGCAGAAGCCGTGTACTACTATCCTCGCGAGATAGAATGCAAAGCCAAATGGGATGTTACGCAGACCTGGAATGTTACAGGTACTCCTATCTATAAACAAAAACCTGAAAAAATAACTAAGCAAAAGCCAGAGGCAGCCAAGAAACAAAAGAACAGAAATGTAGAACGAGCCCGCCAACTGGGTATTACATACCTTAAGGACAAGGGCATCAATACCGATAATATAAAATGAAAAAGATAATTCTAACCATCTGTATTGCTTTGGGCATGACTATTACTGCTGATGCCCAGTGTGGAATAGCAAACACAGCCTTTAAGAGTGGTGAGAGTCTGGAATACGACCTGTATTTTAACTGGCAGTTTATCTGGGTTAAGGTTGGTGCCGCCCAGATGGATACCAAGATGACAAAGTTCGAGGGCAAAGATGCCTGGAAGTCGTATCTGGTTACTCGTGGCAACTCTAAGCTCGACAAGTATTTCACCATGCGCGACACCCTGCTGTCATACTGCAATCCAGACCTTTCGCCTCTTTACTTCCGCAAGGGTGCCAGAGAGGGTAAGAGCTATTATGTAGACGAGATATGGTACAGCTATCCTGGTAGCAATTGTCAGCTGAAGAAGCACCGCATCACATCACATGGCGAGCACCTGTGGGCCACTAGCACCTATCGCAGTTGCATCTACGATATGATGTCGATATTCTTGAGAGCACGCAACTTTGATGCATCTAAACTCAAAAAGGGACAGACTATCCCAATGCCTATCAGCGATGCACGCAGCCTCTCCAATTCGTGGCTTGAATATCGCGGCAAGGAGAACTTCAAGATGAACGGTACAAAGGAGAAATTCCGCTGTCTGGTTATGTCGTTCTATGAGCGTGAAGACGGAAAAAGCCACGAGCTCATCCGCTTCTACATCACCGACGATCAGAACCACATACCAGTACGCCTCGACATGTTCCTTTCGTTCGGAAGTGCCAAGGCGTACCTTAAAAACTATAAGGGTATTCGCAGTGCGATGACCTCTAAGATCAATTAAATAATAAAGCCCTCGCAATTCCGTGAGGGCTTTATGTTTTTATTCATTTTCAGCCTCAAAGGCCGCAATCTTGTTAAGATAATATGTGCGCAGCTCCTGCCAATTGTAGTAGGGCCACTGGGTAGTCTTGATTGGCAGATAAGCCTCGCGCTCGTTCAAGAGGGCTTTTACCAATATGTCGCCAGTCTTTCCCTTTTTGGGGCGATAGAATACCAACTGGATGTTGCACCCCATGGGGAAGATGCGATAGTTACGCCAGTACTTGTCGAGCTCATCGAGATTACTTACTGCCATTCCGCAATTGTCGAGTTCCAGCAAGCAAGCCAGTGGCATTACACATACCTCATGACCAAAACGCAGTGTGGCCTGAGTCAGGGTTACAGTATCGGCTGTAGCAATGATGTTCTTTAGCAGGTTAAGCTGACTGAAAGGCATTTTGCCGCTAGAAACGGGCGATGCACCATAGTCAACATACCATCCGATATTGTTGATTCGCCAAAAATCATAAACCTCTTCGTCTGTAAACAGCGAGAAGAGTTCCAGATCGGTGTCATGACTCTGCATGTTGCAAGCCACGTGGAATATCTGGCGCATCAGCTGGTTTGCGTTCACATTATTATATACGTAAGCCTGATCGTTAAACAGTTGTTTCATCAGGCGCTCAGGGTGAGTCCACTTCATGGTGTATTCACGCTCCTCCTTGTCGCCTGTTGTTCGTCCCATCTTCTGTACCAATCCGTCCCAGGGCTGATTGAGATAGTACTGCAGGCTCTCGCTCACATCGTTATGAATCTGTGCTGTGGGATTAGCAGCAGCCAACTCCTCGCACTCAGCTATCATCGAGAGTATACAACGGTTCACAGTTGTGCTGCGAGCATCAATCTTAATGTTCTTGGTCTTAAAGATTTCTGGGAAGTTCTGTGTCATTCGCTTACCAATGCCGTGATGCTGACGCTCACCTACTGTTGTAAGATCGCCCAGGCGCTTATCTGCTGTAGCATATATGTCCTCGATGGCAGCAAGTGTCTTAAGTCCAAGCGGAGTAAGCTTACCCTGCTCCTTGGCAATCTTCAGCGTGGCGATAGGTTTAGAGTAGTTTCCATCACTGATAAGCCAACGCGAACCATGACGACCATAATGGCTCATATAATAAGGTTCGTAGTTCTTAGGACTAGGAGTGAGAGGTTTGTCAGACAGCTGGCGATCATAATCCAGATAGTTACTACCAGCCAAAAATCTGTTGGCTGTAATCTCATCCTTGGCAGAAGTCTCGAATACAGGAGCATTCTGTGCCTGCATTGTCATCGAAAAACCGATAGCAAAAATCAATAATTGTTGTTTCATTGTCATTTATTCTTTGTTATATGTTGCAAAGATAGATATTTTTTGGGAAATCTATGCATTTTCACTTAAATAATTTGTAACTTTGCGACCGTTATGAAGAAACTTACCATTATTGTCTCACTGTTATTGGGATGGCAAACAAGCCGTGCCCAGCTAGTTATTAACGAATTTATGCAGTCAAACATCGACTGTATTATGGACGATCTTAACGATTTTCCTGATTCATGGGTTGAACTATATAATGCAGGTGACTCGCCTTTGCAACTTACAAACTATAAGTTGGGCACCAAAGAAGACGGTAGCGATGCATGGCAATTGGGCAACGTCAGGATTGCCGCCAAAGGATATGCCCTAGTGTATTGCGACAAGGTGGGCAAAGATATGCACACCGACTTCCGACTAGAATCAGGCAAGGGATGCGAGATTTATCTGTTCGAAGGATCTACTATTATAGATAAGGTGAAGGATCTGAAAAAACAGCCTGCACCAAACATTGCCTATGGCCGAAAGACTGACGGTGCTGACGAGTGGGGATATCAGCTTACTCCATCGCCCAAAGCAACTAACACAGGCGAGATATGTGATCGCGACCACATACTGGGCGAACCTGTGTTCAGCGAACAGGGCAAAGTGGTTAAGGGCACAAAATCCTTTAAACTTGCGCTCTCGCTGCCAGAAGGTTGTCCTGATGGAACAGTTATTCGCTATACCACTAATGGAACAGAGCCAACAGCAACAAGCACCAAGTACAACTCTGAAATCCTAATCAGCAAGTCAACTGCCGTTCGCGCCAAGCTGTTCTGCACAGGTTGGCTGTCGCCTGTTAGTACTGTCCAGTCGTACATCTTCCACCATCGCAACCTTTCTATCCCTATCATCAGTATCGTGACCAACGATAAGTATCTGAATGATAGCAAGATAGGTATATTTGCAAACAACAATACCCACGAAAAGAGTGAGCAGAAGGATTGGCGCCGCCCTATCAACTTCGAACTGTTTGATACAGAGGGCGAGCCTGCACAGCTTAATCAGCTTTGCGAGACTCGTATCACAGGTGCTTACTCTCGTGAGGCAAAAAGAAAGTCAATGGGCATCTATAGCCATAAACGCTTTGGAAAGAAGAATATGGAATACGAGTTCTTCCCTGATCAGTGCCCAGGACTGACCAACTATAAGTCGATAGTACTGCGCAATGCAGGAAACGACCGTGAAGGAATATATATGCGCGATGCAGTAGCCCAGCGAGCTATGGCCCAAAATGCAGATATCGACTGGCAGGCCTGGCGCCCATCTGTTGTTTATATCAATGGCCAATACTGGGGAATGCTTAACATACGCGAGCGTGCAAACGAGAACAATATCATTACCCACTACGACGGACTTGAGGATATCGACCTGATAGAAAACGAGGAGCTTAAAGAGGGTACTATCGACAACTTTACTGCCTTCAAGCAGTTCTGCGAGGAGCATGGCCATACACTGGCCGAATATGCTGAGCTGATGGACTGGGAGGAGTATCTGCGCATAACTATCATGAATATGTACTTCAACAATCTCGACTATCCTGGCAACAACAACGTACTTTGGCGCCCAAGAGCCGAAGGCGGTAAATGGCGCTGGATAGCCAAAGATCTAGATTATACGATGGGGCTTTATGGAGGAGATGCTGGAGCATCGGGCGGCTACGACCATAGGATTATCGACCAGTGGTATAACCCTGACGACTCTAACATACACAAGAACGCCAATTTCTCTATCACATGGGATGCCACACGTATGTTCCGCAGACAGATGGAAGATGCCGACTTCAAGCGCGAGTTTATCGACCGATTCTGCGTATATATGGGCGACTTCCTTAATTCTGCCCGTATACGCGAGATTTGGGACCCAATGTACGAATTGATGAGACCTGAATGGACAAAGCATCAGGAAACCATCTACAACCCTTGGTGGCCAAATGTCGACGACGAAACAGGCAAGATTCGCACTTGGCTATTAAAGCGTAACGACGAGATGTACAAGCAGCTAGGCAATACCTACTCACTTGGTTCGCCCATCAAGTTCACTGTCACTACCGATTCTTCGAGCGATCTGGAGGCTGAGGTTTCGATTAATGGAGTGCCTCTTACCCGCAACACCTTCAATGGAAAATTCTATCCCAACAGGGCATTGATTCTAGAAGCTACAGCTCCTGAAGGTAAGGAAGTTTCTGGATGGAATGTAAAGACCACATTGTCAAACGGCAGCGTGAACAATACAGAAGTAGAAGGTGCCCGTTATGAGTTTACAATGCCATCTTGCAAGAGTCTGGCCATCAATCCCATACTGAGAGATGCAACAGGAATCAGTAGTGTAAACGAGGACACATGGATATGGCAGAAGAGCGGAAAGCAGCTTACACTGACAGGTGTACCAGCAGGCACCAAGATTCAACTCTACGATTTGCGAGGTATGAGCATCTATACAGCAGTATCAGATGGCTCAACAATCACCATCACTCTCCCCACAAACCAACTCCATGTGCTGAAAGTAGGAGCAAAAGCTGTTAAGTTATAAAAACAATAAATCCCCGCCAAGAGTCAGCGGGGATTTATTATTATTCTGCAGATTACAGCTGATATTGCAGCATAACCATTGAGTGGGGAGCCAGATCGAGGGTGAACTTCTTCTTAGCCTTGAACTGCTCTTTCTTAGGAGCGATTGGCTGGGCGTCGAAGTTGTTCTCGTCGTTAGGCTGACCAGCGATAGTAGTCTTGGTGGCCAGTTTCTTAATACCAAAGCGGCTCAGGTTTATGTTGGCCTTCTTGGCATCAGCGCTAGCGTTAACAAGCTTTACAAACAGCTGACGAGTCTTGGTGTTCAGGATCACACTTTGACCGTAGTGCACACCCTCCATAGGCTGGATGGCATCGGCAGCGTCGCCCTCAAACTTCACGCAGTCGCCATAGTAGTAGTTACCTGCGCTCTGTCCGAACATCTGCTGTACATAGTAGCTGCAAGTAGGATAAGTGCGCTCGTTATCAAAGTAGATAAGGTCAGGATTCCACTGTGTGCCATCTTTCTTAGCCAGCAGCGGTGCGTAAGATGTCATAGTAACAACATCGGCATTACGCTCAACGTGCAGCAGATACAGACCCTCAGCCAAAGCATCAATCAGCTTCTTATCTTTAGCGGCATACTCGCCCAGATAAACCTTAGTCTTGCGGTCGCGTGGATAGTTATCGTACTGACGCTTGTTAAGGAAGTAGTCGCGAGGCTCATAATAGTGTTCATCGTTGATAGGAATACCAATCTCGTCAGCTAGTTTCCAACCGGCTTCGTAGTCGGGATTATCCTTGTGTGAGCCAGGGCCGTCAGTACCTACAATCACAATCTCAGGATGAGCCTTGGTTACACGCTCGTAGATATACTTGAAGCGCTCGATGAACTCGGGCGAAATCTTCTCCTCGTTACCAATACCTAAATACTTGAGGTTGAATGGTTTTGGATGACCAGCCTCGGCACGCATCTTGGCCCACTTGTTTGTGGCAGGATCGCCGTTGGCCCACTCTATCAGGTCGATAGCCTCGGCTACCCACTCATCCATCTCGCTCATGGGCACTACATCTTGTGCCTGCTTGGGCCACATGTTCCAACCGCCGTTGGTACCCTGACAACTTACGCCGCAAGGCAGGATGGGCAGTGGCTCCATACCCAGATCCTCACAGAACTGGAAGTACTCAAAGTAACCCAGACCTACACTCTGGTGATAGCCCCAAGTGTTCTTAAGCTGACGACGGGTTTCCTTAGGACCGATAGTTGTCTTCCATCGATAGGTGTTCCAGAAACCATCACCACCACCATGAACCACACATCCACCAGGGAATCGCATGAACTTAGGCTTCAAATCGGCCAGTGTGGTGGCCAGATCCTTGCGCAAGCCATGGCCCTTATAGGTGTCCTCGGGCATTAGCGATACCATATCTATATCCATATCGCCATCGGTAAGCATCAATATCTGCAGGGCAGCATGCTTACTGTCCTCAGTGGGAGTGAATACGGCCTCGTACTTCTTCCACGAATTGTCGTTTACGTTGATGGTTGTCTCGGCCAACAGTTTGGGGTCCTTTGGGGGCCAGCCCTGCACGGGCTCAACCAAGGCTACACGTACCTGCTTGGCATCACCAATATTGCGCAGGAATACTGAGAAGTCGTATTTCTGACCAGCCTTTACCACCATGCCGCCAAAACCATCGTTCTGCAAACCATAGCCGCGCCAGCCTGTATAATCATAGAACTCGCGTGTGCGCTCGGCATGCAGGCGCATATAGGTGGGGTTGTTAGGATGGATGCTATTATCCATACGTGTCTGGAGCATACCCAGTGAGTGACCTGGGCGCAAAATCTTCCACGCTGTGCTGGGCCCCCAACCATCGCGCTCGTTGGCATTAAACTCGAAAGAGCCGTTCTGTATCAGCTCGGCATAAAGACCACCATCAGCACAGTTGTTGATGTCTTCGAAAAAGATGCCAAGCAATTCATCACTGATAGCCTTGCCGCCAGCGGGGGCAGTCATCGGCTTTTGGGCGTTAAGACCCAATGTGGCTGCCACGAGGGCAACACTAAGGATTGATTTTTTGTACATAGTTGTTATTATTGTTGTTTATTACTGATTAGTCTTACTTCATATATCTCACCAATCTGCTTGCGAGGTTTGGCCACAAACTTTACACGCACCTGCTTCTTGCCCTTGAGTGCTTCTGCTGGCACAGGATATTCCTCGTATTTAAACTCAGAAATGCGATACTTGCCTGTGTTGTTTACAGATGTAACAAGGACATCATCCACAAAGATGTCGAACTCATGACTCTTCCACTCGCCTACTCCCCAGTACTTCAGGCGCAGAGACAGATCGGTCTTACCGCCAGTCTGCATCAGATAGCTGAAGTAGTGACCATTGTTTGCATCGCGGAAGAAAACATCGTTGGTATTACCTACGAACGACTGGTCAGTCTCCATAAAATGGTCTGACTCTGGCTGCTGCTCACCAGGCTGAACCTTATCGGTGGTGCGTGCTTCAAGTGCCTCGCGCTCCTTTTCCTGGCGTGCCAGATTGTCAAGATAGCCCTTATAGCTATCCTCTGATAGGGCCAGCCAATACATCATATAGCGTGAATCGTGGAGCTCGAAGAATGGCATAAGCTCATTTCTTATCTCGTTCACCATCTTGGTGCTCAAGGTGAAATGCAATGGTTTGCCTGCAACGGGCTGCAACTGGTTAGCGATGCTCTCGATATCATTATTAATTAAGATAGGTGCCTGATCGATGGGCAACTTCTTGCCTACTGCCAACTGGCCAAATCGGCTATCATCAGCAATAAGCATAGCCAGGTCCTCAGTACCTGTCTTCATGGCCAGCATTATCGGACCATGCATCAGGGCAATATACTGCGAGAGGTTTGGCATATAGCGCACACTATTATGCATTGGGAACTCGATGTCAACCACATCGCCCTTCTTCCACTGGCGGTCGATAGCTACGTAGCTTGAAGGACCAGTGATGATGCTTACAGGCTTGCCATTAACCTTAACACTGAACTGACCCGGCTTTACCCAACCAGGATAGCGCAGTTGGAGAGCAAACTTGCCCTTGCCCTGAGTGATGGTAATACGGCTACTCTCTGAGTATGGGAACTGTGTTTCCTGTCGCAGCTGTATACCCTTGTCGCGCCAGTTAAGTTCTGAAGCCACGAAGAGGTTAACAAACAGTGCATCGCCCACGTGGGTATAAACAAACTGACCATACTTGCCATGATTCTCCATACCTGTACCCACGCAGCACCACATAGCCTCGTTGGGTGCAGAGTAGTTGCGATAATGGCGAGGACGGGCAGATGTGAAGTAAACATAACCTCCATGCTCAGGATGCTGGGTAGAAAGGATATGATTGAACATAGCCAACTCGTAGAAATCAGCAAAGCGAGCCTCTGGATTTCGACGATGCAAATCCTCTGTGAGTTTAAGCATATTATTGGTATTACAGCTCTCTGGTCCGTCGATATCCTCAACAAAATCCTTGCAAGCCTCCTTGCTGGGGAAGTGCTCACGACGGCTATTACCACCAAAGGCCAACGAACGTTCGCCAGTAACAATCTCCCAAAAGTATGAGCCAGCAGTGTGATAAGCCTCATCGCCACCAAGTTCGGCTATACGCTCAAAACCTACAACCTTAGGCACCTGAGTGTTGGCATGCATGTTGTCGAGACAGTCGCGACGAGCCATCAAGGGGTTGAGCAGTCGGCGATGTGAGAATCGACGTGCTACGTCCAGATACTTCTTATCGCCTGTGATAGCGTAAGCATCGGCCAGCACCTCGTTCATACCACCATGCTCAGTATCCAGCACTCGCTCCATTTGGGCATCAGTAAGGCCTGCTGTCAGATCGATAGCCCAATCGCAGAATCCCACGAAGAGCTTCTTGGCCTGCTCGTTGCCGCAATAAGCCCACGCATCGCGCAGTCCGGCATACATCTTGTGTATATTATAGAAAGGTACCCAAGCGCCATAGTAAGCACCAAAGTCGCCTTTCTTGAAGTTGCCCCAAACACGGTCGCTGCCAGGCACACCACCTACATAGCCTTTTCCCCAAGCAGGGTGATTCTTGGCATTTGCATCGGCACAAGCCTGCAACTCGCTTATCCAGTATTCCATACGCTTGCGGCACTCTTCATTACCAGTAGCAGCATTGATAGCCATAGCTGTAAGATAGTGTCCGCCCACGTGTCCGTCTAGTCCGTCCCAGTTGGGATACGACTTGCCCTTAGGTGTGAGGCCAGCCTCCTTAAGATAAGGTGCCAACAGTCTGTCGTTGTCGTACTTTAGCAGTGTTTGGATGTTCAGGTCGCGAGCCTTCTTCAGCGGCCCGTCGAGCAAGGTTACGTCTCCCAATGGGAATTCATCGGCATACAACCGATCCTGCGCATGAATGCTACCTGTTGCCATCGACATAAGCATGGCAAACAGCAATCCACGTGAATGATTCTTAAGTAGGTACATAATTCTATTAGTTTTTTTATTGATTCTTCTTTATTATCTGGTACACATCTTCTATATTATGTGTAAACGGTCCTGTATGCTCAAGTTTCAGGGTGCACATAGCAGCTGCAAACTTTCCGCTCTCATCATAGCTCATGCCGCGACTACGGGCATATAGATAGCCTGCGCTATAGGTATCGCCACAACCTGTGGCATCCACAAGCTTTGTAGGCTGATAAGCAGGTGTCTCATAAAACTTATCATCGGCAAAAATCACCGAACCTCCACCACCCAGTGTCACAATAACCTCGCGCACACCCCACTCATGTATCTGCTGTGCAGCCTCGCGAGGGTCTGAAATACCTGTTAGCGTCAGGCACTCCCACTCGTTAACCTTCAGTATGGCAGTATGCTTAAGCAGTCGCAACTTGTCAGTCCATTCGCAGGCACACACCTCTTCGTCTACCACTTCGCGCAGATAGCCCTGCACATCTATGCTCACATCGCCTTTGGTAGCCAGGTATTCTACTATCTCTGGAGCAAAGTCATCGGCCAACAGTGTGCCCAGATAATATACTCGTGACTGTTCGTCCTTTAACTGTTCGAGAGTGAATGGGGCCGATTTTGACAACACTAGCTGTGTGCGATTGTCCATATTAGCGCCATACTTATTCTCAAAGAACACATTATTTTTGCTCTCGAATGCCGTGACACGAATGCCTGCCTGGCGCAACTTTTCCACCTCAGGCATAACCTCGCTACTTACAGAGGTTATCATGTGGAAATCCACATCACGTGGCAATGCCTCTATTGCCCAAGCCATATAGTAGGCCGAACCTCCTGCACAATGGGTTGTCGCAGGGGGATTTGTCGTAATAATCCTATCTCGTGTTATATGTCCGATACAGCAGATATCTGTCATTTTTTCGATTTCTGATTGAATATTTTCTTTATTTCGCCTGCAAAGATAACATTTTTTTTTGTTATTTTTTTGTATTATTCGGAAATTATACTATCTTTGCACCGATTATTCGTTACTGCTAATATAATTAATGTCAAAAAAGAGATTCTTGCAGATATGTCTGCTATGGTTGACAGTCATGTCATCAGCGGCACAGACGGTTTACGATGTGACGGCAGCAGGAGCTATTGGTAATGGTATCACAGACGATGCCCAGGCAATACAACGTACTATCGATCGTTGTTCACAGGAAGGTGGCGGCCGAGTGCTGTTACCTCGTAATCACACCTTCCTGGCCGGACCTATCGAACTGAAGAGCAATGTAGAGCTTTATCTGGAAGCTACAGCCACGCTGAAGGCCAACCCCGATGAGAGTATTTATCACCTTAGTGCCTTTGGCGAAAACAGAGGCGAGGGTATGCTGTGGCTCTATGCCAACCATGCTGAGAATATCAGCATCGCAGGCAAGGGTACCATTCATGGCAATGGTATTGCATTTATGGGAGCCGAACTGAGCGACAGCTATGAGCTGAAGCCTCTGGCCGATCAAGCTTTCGACCCACGTCCACATGTGCTTACTCTTACTGATGTGCGCAATCTTACCATTCGCGACGTTACCATCAAGGAGGGCGCCTATTGGACAGTACATCTCATTGGTTGCAACGAGGCAGTCATTGAGGGGATCAATCTGCTTAACAACCTGAAAATACGCAATGGCGATGGCATCGACCTGGATCACTCTAAGAATGTACGCATAGCCAACTGCCACATCACCAGTGGCGACGACTGCATCTGCCTTAAGAATCGCAGAGAGTTCGAGCAGTATGGTTCATGTCACGACATCACCGTTACTAACTGTGTAATGTCTTCTCGCTCGTGTGCCATCAAGATTGGCAGCGAGAATATGGACTCTATATATAATGTTGTATTCGACAACTGCATCATCACAGGTTCAAACCGCGGTCTGGGTATACAGAATCGCGACGAGGGTACTGTGACAGATGTTGTTTTCTCGAATATCCAACTGGATTGTCGCCTGTGGAGCGATGTATGGTGGGGAAAGGCAGAGCCAATCTATGTGACCAGCTATCCACGTGCCAACGGCAATCATAAGGATGCCAACTGGCGATTCCCCAAGGGACAGATTGAGGGCAAGTGCGGCGAGGTTAGCCGTATCTACTTCAACAACATCACAGCAACCAGCGAGAACGGCTGCTTTGTTGGCGGCGACGTAGCTGGCAAGGTGAATGACATCTTCTTTAATAATGTACGCGTAAGTCTGTTAGGCAACGGACCACGAAGCATGGATAAACGACCATGCAAGGGCGAGGGCTTTATCCAGGCCAACCTGAAGGCAATGAAAGCCATGAAGGTGCCTCTGGTTACAGAAAACGCTACTGTAAACGTGCAATAAAAAATAAATTATTTCTTTTATACTAACTTTTAATTAATAATTATGCAAAAGATCCTAAATCTCAAGCACGGAACTCAGAAGGCAATGTTCTTCGTGTTCTTTTTGTTGTGCAGTGCAGTGATGATGGCACAGAACAAGGTGTCAGGTACTGTACTGGATGCAACAGGTGAGCCTCTGATTGGCGTAAGCGTTCTGGAGGCAGGAACCAACAATGGTGTTGTTACCAACTTTGACGGTAACTTTACACTTACAGTAAAACAGGGTGCCAAGCTTACATTCTCTTATGTAGGCTACAATCCTCAGACACTTCCAGCCGCCAACGGCATGAAGGTTACTCTCGAGGAAGACAACAAGGTTCTTAACGAAGTTGTAGTAGTAGGTTATGGTACAATGCGCCGTAAGGATGTTACCTCATCTATCACAACCGTTAAGGCCGAAGATCTGAACCGTGGTGTATTCACCGATCCAGGACAGATGTTGCAGGGTAAAGTGCCCGGACTGGTAATTTCTTCAACAGCCGACCCAAATGGTGGCGCAACAATCACCCTGCGTGGTGCTTCTACACTCCGCTCTGGTGCTATGTCACCTTACTATGTAATTGATGGTATTCCTGGTGTCGACCCATCTACCGTTGCTCCTGATGATATCGAGAGCATCGACGTGCTGCGTGATGCTACTGCTACAGCTATTTATGGTTCTAAGGCTGCCAATGGTGTTATCATTATCACCACTAAGAAAGGTGCCGAGGAGAAGACCAATGTAACTTACAATGGTTATGTTGCTTTCGATCATATCCTGAAGAAGTACGATGTGGCTACAGCTGCCGAACTGCGCGATTATGCCTCTAAGAATGGCGTAGCCCTGAAGGATGGCGGTGCAAACACCAACTGGCAGGACGAGGTTCTGCGTACAGGTATCAGCCACAACCATAACTTGAGTATCAGTGGTGGCAATGGCCGCACCAGCTATATGGTTAGTGGTAACCTCATGAAGCGTCAGGGTATTATCAAAGAAACAGGTATGGACCGCTTCAATGTTCGTTCGCTGATTTCTACTAAGCTGTTGAAAGATCGCCTCAGCATTTCTATGGGACTGAACGCTATGTATGGTAAGCATTTTGGTGTGCCTACAGGCGATAAGGGTGCTTCTGTACTCGATGCAATGAACTACTTCTCACCAACCAACCCCATCAAGAATGCTGATGGTTCTTGGTCGACTGGTGCTGGTTCAAAGAACTACAACCCTCTGGCTTTGATGTACGAGGATACCTCAGAAACCATCTGGAAGCGTAACCAGTTTATCGGCAAGGCTACTCTGGAGATTCTGAAGGGCCTCCTTTGGAATGTTAACTACTCTTGGAGCAACTACCAGAGCACATATAGTGGTTATAATACTCGTAACTCTCAGATTGAGGGTATCGGCAACAAGAATGGTCAGGCCAGCCGTAATACATATTTTGGCCATGAGCAGACTTTCGAGACATATCTGAACTATGGCTTCACAGCAGGCAAACACAAAGTTGATTTGATGGCTGGTTACTCTTGGGAGCAGAAAAAGAATAACGATGGGTTTGGTTTGACTGTTGAGGGATATTACAATGATAACCTGAAATGGTACAACATGTCATACGCCCAGACTATCCTTGGTGTTCAGAACTCTGTAGCAAGCGGCTATGTAGAGAACGTTAAGAACATCTCGTTCTATGGTCGTGCCAACTACTCGTTTGATGGTCGCTATATGTTGCAGGCTACTATCCGTCGCGATGGTTCTTCTGTTTTCGGTAAGAACAACCGTTGGGGTACATTCCCATCAATTTCTGGTGCTTGGAACATCACAGAGGAGGCATTCATGAAGAATCAGAATATCTTCTCTAACTTGAAGCTCCGTGCTGGTTATGGAGTATCTGGTAATGCCATGGGATTTGATGTTTATTCATCATATGTAACTTATGGTGCTACAGGTACATTCGTTTACGATGGTAAGACTTATCGTACTTATGGTGCAACCAAGAATGCTAACCCCGACCTGAAGTGGGAGACAACAAGTATGCTGAACGTTGGTTTGGACTTCGGCTTCATGAAGAATCGCATCAATGGTACTATCGAGGTTTATAACAAGAAGACCAAGGATCTGATATGGGGCTATCCTGTTCCTACCACACAGTATGTATATGGCTGGATGGATGCTAACGTAGGCGAAATGACCAATAAGGGTATTGAGTTTACTATCAACATCGATGCTATCCGTACTAAGGACTTCAACTGGATGACCACTATCAACCTGTCACACAACAAGAACACTGTTGACAAGATGCAGAACGATCAGTTCCATACCACCAACCTGACACAGGGCGACCCAGACGTAGCAGGTGTTTCTGCTAACGGTTGGACACAGCGCATTATGGAAGGTGAGTCAATTGGTACATTCTACACCTATCTGTACGCAGGTACTATTAATGGACGTTCTGAGTACTATGTACTGGATGAGAATGGTAATAAGACTGGTGAGACAACCAACAACCCAGGTTTGAAGGATCGTGCCATTACTGGTTGCGCTCAACCCAAGCTTACTGCTGGTTGGAACAACAGCTTCAGCTATAAGAACTGGAACCTGAACGCATTTATCACCGGCGTATTCGGCAACGATGTTTACAATAGCCCACGTGCTCACTACACCAGTGCACAGATGTTCTCTGACGGTAAGAACGTACTGAAGGAGTTCCTGTCTAACCCTGCTGGCGATGCATCTGGCTCACTGCCATCAGACCGTTTCATTGAGAAGGGTACTTATGTGCGTTTGCAGTCGCTCTCTCTGAGCTACACATTCCTCAACTGTTTCAACAACTGGATTCAGGATCTTACCCTCTATGGTACAGCTAACAACCTTCTTACAATCACCAATTACAAGGGTCTTGACCCAGAGGTTAACCTCGGTGGTATCGATCCTGGTATTGACTATCGTTGGAGCCGCTACCCACACGCTCGTACCTTTATGGTTGGTGTGAAGATCAACTTTGGTGATGGCAAGAAGAAATAAAGGTATTATCATTTAATAAGATTCAAATATTATGAAACTAAATAAAGTATTTCTTGCAGCTGGCATGTTTGCCGTAGCGCTTACCAGCTGTACCAATTTGGATGTAACTCCAGATTCTCAATATACCGAAGACCCCAGTAAGAATTCTGGTGTCGACCCAATGATTGTGGTAGAGGCAAAGATGGCTGACGTATATTTCCACATGTCAGGAACACTTGGTCGTCGCTACATGGAGGCACAGTGCCTTGCTTCTGACGAATTCACCTGTCTGGCTTTCGATGGTGGTTACTACGATGATGGTACATATGCTCATCAGGCTCTCCACGACAGTAAGGCTACCGATGCTTCGCTCGACTGGTATTCAGAAGTAACTTCTGGCATCACAAAGGCCAACACCATTCTTGAGGAATTGGGAAGTAGTGCTTCTGCACAGATGACAGCGCCTGCTCGCGCCATGCGTGCTTACTTTACATGGGTATTGATGGATAGCTTTGGTGATGCACCTATCCTTGAGAAGGTGCCTGCCGAGGGTGAGGTTGTAGCTCGTTCTCCACGCAAGGAGGTTGCCGAGTGGATTGAGAGTGAGCTCACAGAAATCATTCCTTCGCTCACAGAGGATGTAACAGATAACACCTATGGCAAGCCAACCAAGTGGATGGCAGAGGCTCTTCTGGCTAAGCTCTATCTCAACTGGGCTGTTTATACAGCAGAGTCGGTTGACCAATACGATGCAGCTACTGCTGCTAATCCTAAGCTCGACGATTGCATCGCTGCTTGTGACGAGATTATCAATAGCGGTAAGTTCAATCTGGGTTCTGTTGACTATCTGCATAAGTTCTCTTATGACAATGGTTCACAGATTGAGGACTTTATCTATGCCATTCCTTACGATGCCATCAATCTTCAGGGTATGCAGTACGGACGTCCTCGTTCGTTCAAGCAGCTGAAGAACCTGATGCCAAACGTTTATGGTTCTACTGATAAGTTCACACAGTCAACTGGTGGTAATATGGTGGTAACACCAGAGTTTGCTAAACTGTTCTGTCTGGATGGTGATATCCGTAACCTCAGCATCCTGCGTGGTGATATCTATATTCGCGACCCAAAGACTCTGAAGCCAACCTCTGAGCCATTCATGTATAAAGACACTCAGGTACACTTTACTGAGGATATCGCTCTGGTTAAGGAAGACAATACCATTGATGTTGGTAACGACGATGCTGCTATCCAGAAGGGTTGTCACTCTATTAAGTGGTTTATGACACCTGCTGATTACAACAACGGCCGTAACCAGTCTAACGATGTGCCCATTTTCCGTTATGCTGATATTCTGCTGATGAAGGCTGAGGCTCTTACCCGTCAGGGACAGGCAGGTGCAAAGGATCTCTTCAATCAGATTCGTGCATATGCTGGTGCACCTCAGATTAATGGTGATCCTACTCTCCAGGATATCTATGAGGAGCGTGGTCGTGAGTTCTTCGATGAGAACTGGCGTCGTAACGATATGATCCGTTTCGGTCACTTCGAGGATGAATTCTTCCCACACTACAAGAAGTACGACTTTGCTAACTTCGATAAGCGTCATCGTATCTTCCCAATAGAGCAGGAGATGCTTGACCTGAACCCAGGTTGGGAGCAGAACCCAGGTTACTAATCTTTTATAGATAATAACCCTATTAATAAATGCTGGGCAGTCACCACGGTGGCTGCCCAGTCTTAAAAATAATAAGAACAATGCGACACGTAACTGCTTTATTCTTTTGCTGCATGATGACTTTATGGTCGCATGGGCAGACGCTCTGTACCCAACAGCTTCAGCATGCCATCGACAGTGTCTATACGGCTGGTGGCGGGCGACTGACACTCAACAAAGGCACTTACCTCACCGGAGGACTGATACTGCGCTCGGGGGTGGAACTGCATCTTGAGGAAGGGGCTATAATACTTGGCAGCACATCGCCTTATGATTATAATAAGGTGGAAACCAAGCAGTCGGCTGGTGATGAACGAAAGGACAAATCGCAACTGGGGCTTATCATCGCCAAAGATGCACTTGATATTGCTATTACAGGCAAGGGAACTATCGATGGACAAGGTCTGGCTTTGGCATTGACCATTGATAGTCTTCACCATACTGGCGAACGTATCGATCCCAATTACAATAAGCGTCGTCAGCGCCCAAGCGAGTTGGTTCGTCCTACGCTTTTCAATTTTGTAGATTGTAAGAATGTCCGCATAGAGGGTGTTCATCTGCGAAACAGCGCTGGATGGGGATTGTCATTCCATCAGTGCGTGGATGTGATGCTCAGTGGGCTAGATATCTATAATCGTGCCTATTGGAACAACGATGGTATCGACCTGACTGACTGCAAACAAGTGCTGATAGAGAATTGCCGTGTGAACAGTGCCGATGATGGCATCTGCTTGAAATCATACAATCCAGGAAGCTGCAATGAGGACATCAATATCCGCAATTGCGAGATTCGTAGCAGTGCCTCAGCCATTAAGTTTGGTACAGCTTCGTATGGCGGATTTCGCAATATCAGCATCAGTGGCATACGCGTGTTTGATACCTTCCGCTCGGCCCTTGCTATCGAGAGTGTAGATGGTGCTATCATCGAAGACGTATCTGCCGATGACATCATCGCCAAGAATACTGGTAATGCGCTCTTTATCCGTTTGGGCCAGCGTTCTGGCAACAGGAAGGGTGCTATCAAGAACGTCCGCATCACCAACCTTACGGCACAGATACCATTTGAACGTCCTGACATCAACTACGACCTTCGTGGCCCAGAGGTGGATTATTTCCACAACGTACATCCTGCTCCTATCTGTGGCATTCCTGATAACCCTATCGAGAATATCTACCTCGAAAACATCAACATCACCTATCCTGGTCGCGCCACTAAAGGCATGGCCTACGTGCCCCTTTGGCGCAAGGGCGATGTACCAGAACAAATCGACAAATATCCAGAGTTCACCATGTTTGGCGAACTACCATCATGGGGCCTATACCTCCGCCACATCCGCAACATCACCCTAAAGAACGTAAAACTATCCCTGGAGGCCGATGATTTCCGTCCAGCCATAGTCGAGGAGGACGTTGTGGGCTTGAAAATGGAGAAATAACAGTTTTTTGAAAATAAATGCAATAAATATTTGGTAAAATCAGTTTTTGATTTTACCTTTGCACCAATATTTTAACAAACTTACAACCTATTTGAAGAAACTTATAATTGTATGAGAAGAAATCTTTTTCTTGCACTCATCATGGTGCTTGCGCAAACAGTATGTGCCCAGAACATTGAACCAAACATGAAATGGGGTAAACCCACAGAGCAAGAACTCACAATGACAGAATATCCTGACGACAAGGATGCTGACGCCGTTGTACTGTTCAATAAGTTAGATGTTTTCTATGGATTTACCGATGGTGATTTCAAGGTGTATTATGTTCACAAAACACGACTGAAAGTGCTGAAACCAGAGGGCAAGCGCGTGGCCGACAAGAGCATTATTTTCCAAAACAACGTATCAAATTCAACAAGAAGAGAGATTGTGACAGGATTGAAGGCCGTTGCCTATAATATGGAGAACGGCAAACTGGTCAAGACCAAATTGGAGCGCTCGATGGTGAACGAAGAGCGACTGGATAAATACCAGAAACAGCTTAAGTTCAGTGTGCCACAAGTCAAGGTGGGTACTGTAATCGAATACGAGTATCGCATCGAGAGCGACTACTTCTATAATATACGTGACTGGTACGCTCAGTACGACATCCCTGTGCTATACACCAGCTACGAGTTGTCTATCCCAGAATGGTTCAAATTCAATATCGAAGAAACAGGAAGTCATCCTACGGAGAATAAGACAACTGAAACCCCTATGACACTGTATTTTAACGGTGATTCAGAAATTATCACTTCGAATGTCAGGACTTTCATTGCCCGCAAACTGCCTGCCATCAAGGGCGATAACTATCTGTGGTGCCCAGAATACTATAGTAACAAGGTAACAGCCGAACTTGCTGGTATATATATCCCAGGAGCTGTATACAAGGACTACACCACCTCTTGGGACGATATAGATAAGCAATTGTTGGAGGATGATGAGTTTGGTGGACGATTGAAGAAAAGCAGTCCACTCAAGGCAGATATTGTAGCAGCCGGCATACCTGGTATTGCTGATAAGAAGGAACGTTTTGCTGCAGTATGGAATCTGTTGAAGAGCAAAGTGCGCTGGAATGGCGATTACGCATTCTGGGGTCAGTCGGCTTCTAAGATACTGAAAGATGGTACAGGTACCAATGCCGACATCAACTTCCTCCTGATCAATATGCTACATGATGCAGATATTGATGCTGTACCTGTAGTTTTGCGTACACGCAACCTGGGCAATCTTCCCCTTACGCACGCCAGTATGAAGTACCTTAATACATTTGTTGTTGGTATATATATCGACGGAGCTACAATGACATTCTTCGATAGTTCAGCCGAGGATGGATATCTGAATGCATTGCCTGCAAAACTGCTTGTCAACCGTGCCCGATTGGTAAAGAAGGATGCACCTGGCGAATGGGTAGATCTGCAGGCTCCTGCTCAAGGCAGAGAGATGATTTCTATCTTGTCGCAACTGGATACCAACGGACTGCTGATGGGCAAAAAGACCAGCCGACTCTATGAAGAGGCTGCAGCAACACTGCGTCGCACCTGGCGACTGGCTAAGGACAGCGTTGAACAGATACACAAGTTTCAGGAAGAGGATGATATAGAAATCCAGGAGTATAATATGACTGGTCGCACAGACTTCTCGCCAACGATGGACGAACAGATCACATTTACCAAGCAGTGTGATGCCGCTGGCGATATCATTTATCTCAATCCGCTGGTTATGATTCCATTCAAGGAGGCTCCATTTACTGCCGCAGAGCGCACTCTTCCTGTAGAGTTTCCCTACAAGCAATCAGTAACCATCAACTCTGTGATTTCGCTGCCTAAGGGATATGCCGTAGAAGAGATGCCAAAACCGATAATGCTTAAGTTAGATGGCATCACCGTACGTATAGGTAGTACTATAAGCGAGAATCAGCTGAACACTCAGCTCAAGTTCAATCTCAGCAAGACATTCTATACCCAGACAGATTATCAGGATCTTAAGGCACTGTTCGATCGCCTTACTGAGTGCAACAAGAATATCATCACTATAAAGAAGGCAGAATGAAAAAGGTAATCCTGTTGTTGGCCGCCCTATTCTGTTCGTATACGGCCAGTGCCCAGAAGGCTACTGTCGAAGAGTCGACTGAAGTTATCTGTGATGGTCCTGACCACGCTATAAAGCACTACAAGGGAGTTACAACTATACACAACGAGCATGGGGCTTCGATGGCTATGTTTGTTTGGTCGTGCAGCAAGCACGACAAACTTACCTGTTTCAAAGGTCAGGTTGCTGATGCCTCAGGGCGCATCATCCACAAGTTTAAGGAGAGCGAACTCAAAAAGACGGAGTATTCCACCTATCTGGCTGTAGACGACTATAAGATGTATCTCGACTACACTCCGCCATTCTACCCCGTCACCATCACTTACGAGTGGACCATCGATAGTCGTGATAATGTGATAGAATTCCCCAGTTTCTGTCCCCAGTCCGACTATGATGTAAGCGTAAAGAAAGCTACCTACAGTCTGAAGGTTCCCAATAGTATGAAGATACGATATGCCCTACAGAATATTAATAATAAGGTGAACATCACAGATGGCGACAAGGATACTCAGGTATTCACGCTTCAGGTCGACAGCCTGCCAGCTATGAAACAGGAACCATATTCTCGTCCGCTTCGCGAAAAGTTTCTGTATGCTTGGTTTGCTCCTACCGACTTTGTGTATTATGGCACAAAAGGCAGTCTGAAATCTTGGGCCGATTACGGCAAGTGGGAGTATAGTCTGATAAAGGATCGCGACCAACTGACTGATGCCGAACGACAGGAGCTACACCAACTGACAGATGGCTTGAAGACTGATCGCGAAAAGGTTGAAGCTATCTACAAGAGGTTGGAAAAGTCTACCCGCTACGTGGCTGTTCTACTGGGCATAGGTGGACAGCAACCTGCGCCAGCTGCCAGCGTTAGCAAGAGTGGTTTTGGCGACTGTAAGGGCTTGTCAAACTATATGCGAGCCATGCTTAAGGAAATAGGTATAACCTCAAACTATACCACCATCAGCACCATCAATCGTCGACTACAGAAAGACTATGCCAGCGTTGGTCAGATGAACCATGTAATACTTCAGGTTCCCTTAAAGAACGATACATTATGGCTGGAGTGTACAAATCCACAGCTACCTATGGGATATGTCCACGAGGATATTGCTGGTCATGATGCTATCGAAGTAAGCGAGGCCGGAGGGCGATTGGTTCGACTGCCAGTATATGCCGATAGCACCAATCTGATGCATAGCACTATCAACATCAATCTGTCTGAGCAAGGGGCTGCCAATCTCAAGATTTCGCAGTCAGTCCTAAACCATCAGTACGAGAGCTATATCCCACTATTAAAGGCCGATGATAAGGACCGTCAGAAGTATCTTCAGAAGATAGTACATGCACCTCAAGCCGAAATCGGCAAGGTTGACATCAATGAATCAGGAGCAAAGATTACCCTCGATGCTGAAATCAAGAGTCAGAAGTATGCCAACCAGACTGGTCAGCGACTGTTTGTACCAATCTGCCCTTTGCATCGAGGCTATACTGTGCCAAACACCAGTTCAGAGCGCAAAGAGGATATCTGGCGCGATATGGGCTATCTCAACACAGACGACATCACCATCACTATCCCTGAAGGCTACGCAATCGAAGCCTGTCCCAAGGGTGTTAGCATCGAACAGCCTTTCGCATCGTTCTCATTCAGTATTCAGACTGATGGCAATACAATCCACGTCAAAAATCGATTGCTTATGAAGTCAGGCACATTCCCAAAATCGCAATACGCCCAATTTGTCGATTTCATCCGCTCCATCAACAGCGCTTACAATCAGAAAATTGTGCTAAAAAAGAGGGCTGAATAGCAATTTTTTCGAAGAAAAAGTTTGGTACAAGCCTACATGCCTACATAAAATCGCTCAAAACCCGCATAAACACTGGCATTTTGGTGTTTTCAAGCCTACATAAAGCCTACACAAAGCCTACATGGAGCCTACATACTTCCTACACAAAAAGTAGCTTTTTGGCATCCAACGAGTAACTTATTGAGGCACAAAAAGCTACTCCTTGCCGTGCGAAAAGTTACTTTTTGTAATGGTTGTAATGATTAGTATTAAGGAGTGTTGTGAAATTCTCTAGAGAATTTTCGGCTAAGTAACGTACTAAAGTTCGCTAACTAGTTAGCAAGCAACAAAATTCTCTAGAGAATTTTTCTACTTGCATTAATGACAAAGTATATTATCCAAGGAAAAACAATCGCTCAGCTCCCTTATAAACACAAAATCATGTAGGCTCCATGTAGGCTTTGTGTAGGCTTTATGTAGGCTTATAAATTTGCAAGCAGCTGAAATATAGCGACTTATGCAAAAATCATGTAGGCATGTAGGCTGTTTTAAGAATTTCGATTTAAATTTTGTCTACAAATCATGTCAATTTCAAGTTTTTCGAGAATAATTTATTAATTCTCTAGAAAATATGCATATTTACATCTCAAAACTACACAAATATTGAAAATGATGACTGTCCCTCGCTTCTCTATCGTTTATATTCTCCTTTTCCAAATTTAATAAAAATAGTATTATTTCCGCCAAAACATTTGGATACTTCATTTATAATGTTTATATTTGCAGACAAAAGAATATATGTTGAACCCTAAAAACGGTTTGCCAATGGGCTAAGATTATAATAAGGACATAAGATAGAACGTCCACTTTTGATTCTTGTTCTCGGACAATTGGGGAATTGGATGAATGTTATCAAGAACTGAAGTAGATAGTTCACGCCGTTCGGCGTGGGCATTTACTCGTTTAGGATAACAAGGTTTTCCCCAATACCTCTGAGAACGTAGACGAAGTAAATTGTCCACGTTTTTTATCCTATTATATTCCTAATAACTAAAAACAATATAACATGAAAAAACAGATTACCACAATTCTTGTTGTTGTATTTATGGGTATGGTATGCGTAAAAACACATGCTGCTGACATAAGAGTCGAAATTGGCTACGACAAATCTATTTATTTCAACATCATAAATGATGATAAGGAACTAGAGGTTACATATTATATTTAAGGACAGACTTACTATGGGAATGTAGATATACCCGAAGAAGTTACCTATGATAATATTACTAGAAGAGTTACTAGTATTGGCGATAGTGCTTTTGCTGGTTGCAGTATTAGAAATATAAGTATTCCTAAAAGTGTTAATCGTATCGGGCGAATGGCTTCTTCAAACTCGTTGCGTTCACCGATTCATTTCTAACCTTCCAGGTTTACCTGTTCCTGCCACTTGCTGACGCTGATGCCAGTGCATGAGACGAAAGCACGTGAGAAAGTGTTGTAGCTTAAGAAGCCGCTGTCTTTTGACAACTGCTGCAGGGTGAAGGTGGTGCTTTCCTCTTTCATGGCTTCGCGGTAGAGCGACTGGAAGTGGTCTATGCGCAGCTTATTAATATATATATAATAGGTGATGCCCTGCGAGGCGAAATAGAGGCCCAGGTAGGTACGGTTAGTGTGGCAGGCCTGAGCCAGCGTTTTGAGCGACAGGTCACGCTGCAGGTATAGTTGCGCCTCCTCACAGT
>ONYZ01000067.1 GCA_900322175.1 uncultured Prevotella sp. | reverse complement strand
ACGCCTGTTATCCACACACCAGACTTGTCCTGCCAGCGGAACTGCTCGGCAAAACTGCGTATCTGTGTCCAACTTACTACTGGTTGTTGTCTCGGCATAACTTTTCTTTCTTATTATTTTCAGACGCAAAGTTACAAAATTGGTTATAACCATTCGGACAACACATTTTAGTTCATAGTTCATAGTTCATAATTCATAGTTAAGGGTCAGTTCATAGTTCATAGTTCATAGTTCATAGTTCAGAGTCAGTTCATAGTTCATAGTTCATAGTTCATAGTTCATGGTTAATGGTTCAGGGTTAATGGTTCAGGGTTCAGGGTTAATGGTTATAGGTAAGGGTATGTAAGGGAAGGTAAGGGACATTTTTTACGAGCCCCATTTTTTAGGTAAGGGAAGGTAAGGGCAAAATTTCCGGGTTAATGGTTCAGGGTTAATGGTTAATGGTTAATGGTTAATGTCCGACCTTTGCCGTACCTTTGTTGTATCTTTGTGAGTGTAAACATCAATGGCGATATGACATCAGACGTATTTAATCAGGACTGCATAGAGTATATGCGCACACTGCCCGACGGGTTCTTCCACCTGGCCGTGGCCGATCCGCCGTATGGTCAGGCCGACAAGTCGAGCGGATGGGGTGGCGGACGTTTCGGAGGTCCTAAGACGGCTCGTTTCTACAAGTACCGCAAACAGGATGCCGACAACGACCTTGCCGTCAGCTGGGACACCGCCCCCGATGCCGACTTCTTCAGCGAGCTGGCTCGTGTCAGTCAGCATCAGATTATCTGGGGTGCCAACTTCTTTCCTCAGATGCCGCCGTGCAAGTGCTTCATCACCTGGGTAAAGACCAACATCCCCGACGGGTTCTCGATGGCGCAGGCGGAGTATGCCTGGACCAGTCTTTCGTGCAATGCCCGTGTGTGGCATGGCTCCAGTGCCCGCTCGAAGGATGGCGACCACTTCCACCCCACGGAGAAGCCCGTTGCCCTCTACCGATGGCTGTTCGACGTGTGGCTGCAGGCCACTCAGCAGCGTGCCGATGCCGACCAGCCCCTGCGTGTGTTCGACCCGATGATGGGATCGCAGTCCAGCCGTATCGCTGCCCACAGCCTTGGCCTTGACTACTATGGTTGCGAACTGGATGCCGAGTATTTCCGTCGCGGTTGCCTGCGCTATGAACGAGAAACCGCCGGACTGATTACTCAATCCGACGGTCAAACTATACGCCAATTAAGTTTATTCTGATTTCGCCACAATCACCAACCGCTCTCCGTCAGGATATTGCAGCGCAGTCTTGAAGAGCTTCTGACACCTGCGAGGACAGTTAGCCCAAGTGTGGTGCCACTCGTCCCATATCGTGCAGTGGCACTTGCCGCCAGTTCCACCTCCCGATGGCAGAAAGCTGGGAGTGTCCTTGCCCGGTATGAACAGGAACGGACACGTGCCGCACGATGTCGGTTCGTCGTAGAATGCTTTATCGTTGATGTAGAACATAAGGCGGTAGCAAATTCTTCACTCTTCACTCTTCATTCTTCACTGCTTAATCAGCCTGTACGCTGCCACGTTCTCGCACGCTTGCTGTGCCAGTCGTGCCAGTGCCTCGTTGTCGAGCGTGTCGCCACGGTCAATGGCCTCCTGCTTCAACTTCTGATACTCCGCACGTTCAGCGTCCGTCAGCGTGTGCTTGGGGAAGCGCACCTCGCGGCGGCTTTCATCCACGTGGTCGAAGCCGATGCCGCGCTGTTCAGGACGCTGGAAGTACTCCTCTGCATCGAAGTCCTCCTGCCAGTCGTCACGCGGCTGCCAGTCGCCCATCCGTGAGCCGCAGTCGCGCTGCTCCTTCTTCGGCATAGTGGCTCGCACGAAGTACGCCATACGGTTCAGTGCCGTAGCCGCTGCCGCGTCAATCATGCGGTCGAAAGGCTGTCGGATAGTCCCGCCTGCCGAGTCCTTGTGCTCCTCAGCCCAATACTGCTCGCCCTCCACGTCCTGCGGACCCATCGTGCCCAGCAGTTCCAAGTAGGCGTTCAGTCCTGGCACCTTGGCAATCATGCGGGGCTCGTCCAGTTCCTCGTCGTAGTGGTCGCCGCACAGCTCGCGCATCGTCAGCCCCTTCTTTGCCGCCTCCTGTGCCGTAGCGTAGGCGTTCATCCTGCCCGTCAGCCACTGGCAGCGTTCCTGCTCGTTGCGTTCGCTTACCTCCACGCGCTTGTCCGTGGTCTTGAACATACGCAGACGTGCCACGAAGTAAGGCGGGCGCAGCTGCACCACGCACAGCCCCAGGTCGCATCGCTGCATGTAGTTGGCGTTAGTCACCAGAAATTCTGAATGTTCGCTCATGCCGTAGCGCACTGAGTGCAGCTTACACGGCTTCTGTAAAAGTTTCAATGTGTGCATAATCGTTTGTTATTTAATTGTGAATAATGTTGTTTAATTCGTTGTTTCATTTCAGCAACATCCCGCAGCACGGACAGCGTTCGCCGTCGCGCTCCTTAATAGCCTCCATCGTCACGCGGTCTTCCCGCATCATCTGAATGGTCAGTCCCACGTCCATCGCCTTGATCGTCGCCTTGCGCATGTTGTCCGAGTAGTCCTCCTTGTCGTTCCAGTCGTAGGTCACGGCCTTCTGCTCAGTGCCCACGGGAAAAGTTATCTTCAGTTTCATAAGCGGTCGTGAATGTTAATGATAGAGTCTAAATCCTGCGGATAGAGGTCGTACACCTCACTCTTGCCGTTGTTCATGCCAGGGTAGCGTCGCCACGTCTTATACACTGCGTGCAGCGTGCCCTTCAGCAGTTGTGCTTCCTCGCCGTTCATAGCCAGCAGTTTCTTTTGCGGAGCCTTCCAGTGTCCGAAGATGCCGCCAAGTTCGGGACTCCACTCGATGCCGATGCCGTAGTTGGCACCGTCGAGCGTTGCTTCCACCATCAGCAGTTGATACTCACGTCCGTCTTCTTCGCGGGTGTTCACGTCGAAGGAATCCCCACCGATGCCTACCGTCTTCACGAAAACCACGGTGGCCTTTTCCGATTGCTCAAGGTAAGACTGTACCATCTTCGATACCTCACCCAGCGTCATGTCTTGAATGTACTTTGCCATAATTTCTAATTTTTAATGTTTGTTATAACGGATAATTATTTAATCTCAGTTACTTCATACCTCACCACGTCAGGTTCCCGCAGTCCGAAGAAATTAATCACTCCCTCGCGGTCGAGGTTGCCATGATGCTCGGTCTCCACGGGGCGGTCGCGCCCCGCTTCCCAGACCTTCACTTTCCAGTTTGCCATAGTTACTAATTTTTCACAGGTTCTATAATATACGTTAGTAAGATGTCGCATAGATGTCGAGCACACGCCCGGCCTTAATCATCAGCTCAGCCCACCGTCGCAGGTTCGCGGGGTTCGCCGAGCGGCAAGATGTCTGTCCGTGCTTGCCGATGGCCGAGCACGTCACCGACCACTGACCAGCGTACTCCTGATAGCCACCGCCCTCGTCGCATCCGTCAACCATGTAGTAAACCATGTCGCCCGTGTCAGCATCGGGTTCTACTGTTTCTACAATCACTCGCTTCGACTTCGGGAACGTGTCAGCCACCTGCCACGCTTCATCCCAGTCCTGCAACTGACGATTTTCCACGTCGTGCCACTGCTGCAGCGCAAACAAGCGGGCGTAGCGGTCGCACAAGGCCGTCAGCGGGTGAGTACCCTCCTGAATCCCGTTCAGCAAATCCTGCTCCCACTGCGAATCATCGTCGATGCCCTCATTCCACACGGGACGGTCTTCAAGAAAAGCGATGCAGTAAACCGTTGTCGGAGTCTGTTGGCACATCCACCACGACAGGTAGTCCTGCACCTTCTCGCGCTCTTTCCTGCGGATGTCAGCGTCGCTCAGTGCCACGCTGTCAGCTTCCCACTCGTCGGTGTCCGTTGCCAGCACCGCACCTGCAAACAAGTTCATCATCTTCGCGTTCTTGCGGGCTATTGCCTTCGCCTCGTCGAGCGAATTGGCTACGATGCCGTGCATCGTAATCTGTGCATCGAAATGCACGTTGATATCATATCGTTTCATACGTCTGTGATTTTTCGTTGTTACTATAATATATAATAAATGTATTGCGCCATAGAAGCCAATTCTAAGCCCGTAGACTGCCGTTCTTGCGCCCCCTCGGGCACTTGATCTGCACGTCGTAATGCTCGCCGTCGGGAGTCGTTGGCGCATCCTCCACCCAGTGCATACGGATATTCTTCTGTGGGTTGTGTCCGTGCTTCACCGCTTCCTCGAAAGCGGCACAGCTCTGTTCCCAGCCGCTCTTCGTGCCGTCCACTTCCACCGTGAACGTCGTCAGTTCGTAGCGGTCGCGCTCGCCGATGCCGCTAACCTTCTTCGGGAATGTCACTTCAATCTTTGCCATAGTCACTAATATTTCAGAGGTTCTATAATAGAGGGGTTAATCACTTCGCAGCATCCAGCGTCTTGCTGATAATCATCTTCGCCTGCGACTCGGTGCGGATAGGCTTGCCGTCACGCTGAGCCTGCTCCAACAGCTGCTGCAGCTGCTTGGCCGAGTCTTTGTCCCTTGGCTCGCATACCAGGTTCACGCCGGCCTCCGGCACTTCAATCGTCAGCTTTCGCCACACCTGCCAGCCCATATCCAGAGCCACACGCAGCGGAGCCGTCACGGGTGCCATCACCTGCTCGTCGGTGTCGGCGGGGTTCGGCACAGGCTGCCACGTCACGAAACGCTCCGTATAGTGCTTGCCCATCATGTCCACAGCGTCGTACTTCACCACCACCTTCAGCCCGTCTTCCGCATCGTCTTCCAGCCACTTCACAGCCGAGATATAGTTGCAGATCACTTCGGGCCACTGCTGCTCCTTCACGTACTTGCACAGTTCGCTTATTACGTCCTGCTCACTTCCAGCGTCCATCGCCTTGATGATAGGGTCGCACATGTCGGGCCAAGTCTCTGCATACTGCATCAGCTCCAGATAAAAGTCGTTGGCCACATACTTCACGCCGCCTTTGCGGTCAAGAATTAAATCAATAATCATCTTTCAGTCCCTTTCTTGCTTTAAGCCCCTTGCGGGGCGGTTAAACACTAATTTTTCAGATTCGCTATAAAATATATATGTTACCAAGCGTAGCGGTCGTCAAAGCGGTCTTCACGCACGGATCCAAAGGTGTAGCCGTTGTCGTGACTCACATACAACCGAGCATCATCGTCAAACTGCTCCAGGTATTCACGTAGTTCCTTCACCGTCATCGTGTCGCGCACGTCATCAAGGCTGTAACAGTCGCGCTGTGTCTGAAACACCAGACGCTTGTCGCTCGCCTTCTTAGGCTCGCCCACCTGCCACGTGTAGCCCGTGAAGTCCTGCTCGTCCAGTTCGTTGCAGATGGCCTCTGCAAGCCCCTCGGGGTTCGTGTCCTCGTTGAACGTCAGCGAACACTCCGACCAGTCCGTATCGTCGTACATAAACTCCGAGCCGCCGTCGCCGCCAAACCACTTCTTAGCTTTCATCAACTGATCTTCGTCACGGAAGAAAAAATTTACCTTTGCCATATCGCTTGATTTTTCAGATGTTCTATAATATATATTTATTGTAGCGGGGGTGGGGCTTATTTCTTAGCCCCCTTGCCCTTCTTAGTCGGTTTATATTCCTTAGCTCCGTAGTAGTCGAGCGTGCGCTTGTAGTAGTCCTTAAAACCGTCGTCCACGTAACGCTCAAAGTTCGCCATCCACTCGTCTTCAGTGCAGAACGTCTTGTAATCGCCGTCCTCTTCGCGGCCCAGCATGTAGGCGTACTCTATTTCCGTTTCCTCGCCAAACTTGCCAGTCTGTATGCGTACAAAGATGCCACCGTTGTTGTTGCCGTCCTTCATCACGCGCCCCACGTCTTCGGGCTTGCTGAAGTCAAGCGATTCGAGTAGAGCCTTTTCAGCCTTTTCGGTGTACCACTCGTCGGTCACGTCCAGTGTTCCCTGTGGCTTCAGTTGTGCCGCAAAGTCACTCCAATACGAGCTACATGTAAGCGTAGCATTCAGAATTGAAACAAGCTGTGAAGGCAGGATTCTACCAATACCCCACTGGCAATAAAATACTCGCGTTGTAGTCTTCTTCTCCTCCTTGTTGATGTGCTGAAGGATGATGTTTGTTCTCTGTCCCATAGTCCTAAATCGTTTTAATGCTAATTTCTCAGCGGTTCTATAATATATAATATAAATGTTATTCGGATAATTCGTGCAATTCGTGTTCAAATAATTGCATTTTCACGAAACTCCCCAAGAAGCCCGAAGCGACGTCCCAGACGCTCAAAGTGCGCCATCCAGTCTGCTAAATCACCGTAACTCAGATTTTGCTCTGACTGCCAAATCTGCCAGTCGATTGCTTGCTCGCGTGCTTGGTGTTGGTCGTCTTGCTCACTGTTTCGCGCTTCTCGGCCTTTCCTGAAGCCTTGGCGGTCTGCTCTTGCTCCCACTGTTGGCGCTGCTTCTCGATGTCGGCCAACTCCTCGCGGATTTTGGCGGCCACGTCCTCGCGCACGGCCTTAACGCTCGCGCCGTTCATGGTGATTCCGACGGCCTCGAACTTCTCGCGGCGGGTGCTCTCTGTCTTGTAGCTCGTGAAATATACGGGGCTCCAATACGTTTCCATGTCGTAACTATAAGGCTTGCACAGCTTCACGCCCTGAAGGTCGCCCAGAAGTACGGAGAAGTCGCACGGGGTCCAATCGTTTTCGCGGCGCTTGGTTTCCTGCATCTTTGCAAACACGTTGCCGCCTAATGCCTTTTTAATGGCTTTAAGGGTCGGGCCGTAGGTGGGGCGGAACTCTGGCGCCTTCTCTTTCTTTGTTACTGACACTTTCACGTAGTCGCGAAGATAGCGGCGAAGGCTCGAATAATACGCCGTACCTTCATTATTGCCCGTATAGTCGCGGATCAAGTTTTCAAAGTGACGGGAAACGCCGTCAATTTTGCAAAGCTCCGCGAACTTGTGCCACTCCGTCAGCGTCATTTTGAATTGTTCGTTATTCTTGTGCAGCTTGGCGGGGTCGAAGTCGGTAAAGATATCGGCGGCGATGTTCGCGGCCTGTTCTTCGCCCTCTTCGCTCAGGGTGCGGGCGGTGTCGTAGTCGGTAGCGTCGCCCAGTCCTCCGCCGTAAGCCTCGCGCCAGGGTGCGGACTCCTTGCGCTCTCTGTATTCTCCGTAATCTGCGTAAGGGTCCGACGTGTAATAACTTGGTATAAAAAATTCTAACTCCTTGCAGGTCTTGCGCAGCTCGTCAGCGGTGGGGCCATCTTCCCACGCGATAGAAAATTTTTCTTTCCATATCTCGCCCGAAATTGTTACCTTAACATCTAAGCCGGGGAAATAGTGATTTATAACGGCTTTTATATTACGCTTTGTTGCGGCGATGTATGCGGCCAGTGCCTTTTTGTCGTCGAAGCTGTAAGCGCGTTTTTTGCCGCTTACGGTGGCGGGGATGCGCTCCAGAATCTGAGCCCACGCACGCACGGCGGCGCGGGTTTCCTCCTGTGCTTTCTCGATGCGTTCACGCTCGCGGCGTTCCTCTTCTTCGCGTTCCTTGGCGCGTCGTGCTTCTGCCTCGCGCTCGCGGCGCTCTTCCTCCTCACGCTCACGGCGGCGGGCTTCTGCCTCCTGTCGTGCTCTCTCTGCGTCTGCGTGTTGCTTCGTGCCGTTCAGGTTGCGGGCGGTCTGCTCGTACTCGTTCATCATTTCGGCGAAGTCCTGGGCGTTGCCTCCCGTGTCGGGGTGTAACTTCTTGCACAGTTCGCGGTACTCATTTTTCAAACTCTCGGCGGTGTAGGGGAAATTAACAAAGTATTTCATAATCTTTAATTTTTTAGGGGTGATTTTTAATTAATGCTATATTCTATAATTAGGGGGTATTAAATGCGGGTTGTAAAGTCGTAAGTAAATACAGCCCAAGCAAGGGCGGCAGCCTGTAGCCACAAGAGGGCGGAGGCGGTGCGGGGGTGTCTGTCAAGCCATCGGAAAAGCCAATCAAGGCCGGGGATGATGACGGGGGCGGGGGTGTTGTTCTGGGTGTTCATTGTTCGGGGGTGTTAGACGTAATCGTGTGCGGCTTTCGTTGTAATGCCGTGAAGCCGCAAGGAACTTATAACGGCCTTAATGTCTGATAGAGAATACAAGACGGAGGAGTTTTGCGCGTCTCCAGTCTTGACGGGGGTCAATAGTCGGGCGTCCGTCCATCGTTGCAGCATTGCGGGCTTGTAACCTAATCGGGATATATAACGCTTTGCTTCGCTCTGCTTGATGTAATCGGCGGCGGGGTCTATGCTCTTGACGTACTTTTGTACGCCAGCGTCAACGGCCTCAGAAATGAGCCCTAACAAATCTTTTAATTCTATATTCATAATATAACGGGTGTTAGTTGTTATTTGCTATAATGAAGAGAGGGGGCGGCGATGGTTGCCCCCATGTAATATAATTGTCCTTCGTTGAAGTCGTCGGCGCCGTTGTTAATTACGGCCATCTGGTAGGCGTTGAAGGTATAGGCGGCGGCCAGCGTCAGGAGGTAGCGGAACTCGTCGCGGGTCTTCTCGAACCATGCGCGGCGATCGGGTGTTAAGGTCGTTTCACGTAATGAAGCGATAACAACGCGCAAGCGGCTAAACGTAGCGGCGGCGGTTGCTTCGGGGGTGTAAAATTTCGTTGTGTTCATAACTTGTAATATTTTAGGGTTGTTATAATTCGGGGTTGCTCTTGACTCTGTATTGTGTGCGGGGTTGTCACCGTGTAGGCGATTGCCTACCCTACATTAAGAGCGGGGCGGCGGTCATGCCGTCGCCCTGGTCGCTTACTTGTATATTATTACGACCTCTTTATTATAATATACTTTTGTTAGGTACTCTTCCACGGTCTTTTTTGGGGTGTCGATTGTGTCGTGAGTGTCCCAACAAAAACCGCTTGCGCTTGTGAGGTTCACGCCTGCGCGGTAGCCCTTCAGGATTCCGGGGATGTCTTGATACTTAGCGGGGGCGGGGTATGCGATGTTAGCAACCTCGCGGCGGCCTTCCTTGTAAATAAGTGAAGTTAATCCCAGTTTGTTAGTAACTTCTTTCGCGGTGATTCTGATTTTTTCCATGACTTATAATTTTTTAGGGTTGTTATAATTCGTTGCTCTTGACTCTGTATTGTGTCGGGGTTGTCACCGTGTAGGCGATTGCCTACCCTACATTAAGAGCGGGGCGGCGCTTAACTAAGCGCTGCCCGTTGTGCTGATAGTTCAGACGTGTGCAACATACAACACCCGGCGGGCTCTCTGTATCCGCTTTTGTGGATATTGTCAACACTGAGCCACAAGCAACCGCCGCGAGATGTTACGCAAAAATCTGGTAACTCTACACTGTAATAATTGCCTGTTCTCTGTCCCATGTGATCGCGGTCACATATCCAATACTTTTTCATAACTTATAATATTTAGGGGTTAATAATTCGGGGTTCTCGCTTGCTCTGTATTGTGTGCGGGGTTGCAACCGCGCAACAATCTTTTTTAAATTGTTGCCCTACATTAAGCGGGTGGGTCGGGTGGTTGTTGCCTGTAGTCCGTTGCCAGGGTCTTGCGAGCCTAAAACTTTGTCGGGGTTGGGTTACTGTCTTCGCCGCTCCTTTAGGTTTCCGATGCAAAGATAAGCAAAAAATTAGATATAGCTTCACTTTTAGACAAAAATCTTTAGTTATTTAATACTTATTAAGAAGAAATATCTAAATATTTACACTTGTTTACAAAAAACGTTAAGTAATACCACAATAAAAAAAAGATATGACTAAACAAAAACGGGCGGGGGTGATTCGTTGTCGGTTGCCGTGCCCCTATACCTTATTATATATATAAGAGCGGGGCGGCGATTGGTTGCCGATTGGTCGCGGGGTGCTGCTCATGCGGGGCGGTTGGTTGCTTTCCTGGTTGCTCTTCGGGGTGTCGGTTGGTTGCGCATCTTGTCGGGGTGTCGGTTGATTCTGATGGTGTCCCCAGATGTCGGGAGGGTGTCGCGGTCATCTTGTCGGGATCGGTTGCCGTTGCTCTTCGTTGTCAGCTGGTCGGGGTGCCGGTTGCTTCTGATGGTGTCCCCAGATGTCGGGAGGGTGTCGCGGTCATCTTGTCGGGATCGGTTGCCGTTGCTCTTCGTTGTCAGTTGGTCGGGGGTGCTGCTCATGCTCTCCAGTTGCCAGGGGTGGGGCGTGCCGAGCTTTGCACCATGACAGCACGGCGACAGCCCCCCTCCGCATCGTTCTACAAAAAAAGCACACCGTGGGCATATACCAAAGCGCAGAGTGTGGCGGCGATTTTTCTTGACAATATCAGCCACAAAAGCAAAAAACCAAGATAGGCGATACCTGAAAATCAGCAACTTAGCGCACCCCATAAGGAGACTGCTTAATTGCTGATTTAGCACTAAGTATAGAAAATAGGCTCTATTTATGTTAAAATTGTAGGGTTTAGAGTCGTGTTTTGTTAAAATTCAAACTTTCGCCTTTGGTCTAAGCAGAGTTTTAGTTAGTATTTCATCAATTTTGTCAAATTCGGTATATGGAATTTCCAAAAGTTGTATATTGTTCTTGCGACAGTAGTCACGCAAAGTCTGGTCGCGTATCTGCTGGTCTTCAAAGGTAAAGTCGTCATTGAAGAAATAGTCCACGTCCTCGTAGTGCTGTTCGCCGTTGTACTCTATGAAAAGGTTGTAGTCGGGCAACCAGAAGTCGGGTCGCAGGTATTGGCGTTTGCACTTTGGATTCTCGTTGGGCAGCGTCACCTCGTCTTGCTTGAAGTTGGTGATGCCGTGCTTCAACAGCCAGCGGCGTATCTCGGCCTCGCCCTGCGTCTCGGTGAACTCTGCGGAGCAGATGGGGCAGGAGCCGTTGACGGTGCGCAGGTTGTTGTCGGGCGTGGTCTTGAACCAGTGGTTGTGGATGCAGCAGCGAATCCACACCAGCGAATCGTTGTTCACGTAATCCTCATGAGCGCGACTGTAGTCGTAGCGGCCTTCGCCGTACTTCTCGATGCACTTGGTTATCCACTCCTGGCACCGCTCCAGCGGTGTCTTCTTGTTGGGATAGTTGGCGCACTTGGGGCATCCGCATCCCTGTCTGACGTGTACGTCGTAGCGTTGCTCTATCTCGCCATGCTTGGGGCAGATGTAGCGTATGATGCCGATACCTGTTCTTGGCGCTTCACCTATGTACTGGTATTTGTCACCGTGAACCTTGCGGGCATTGTCGAAGCAGTCCGTTGGATGATATGCACCGTTGCAATATTCACAGCCTTTGCCGTCGAGCCACCACTGCGCATCGTGGGTTATCTTGCCGTGCTTGGCACAGGTGGCGGTGACTTTTGAGGACATCTTGATTTTCTTCCTAATGGGGAAGGTGAGTTTCTTGGACTTGTAGATGTTCCTGACGCGGTGGTTGAAGTCTTTGGCGGTCAGTACAGGCTTTTCGCGCGGGTCTTGCAGTCCGCAGCACTTCCAGCATCCGTGAGGCGGTTTGTGTACGCCGCCGTGACTGACACCGACGAGCAATATGCGCGGTTTAATTTCAAACAATCCGTGATGGCGGCAGATAAGTGTTACCTCATGGTCGTTGCCTTTGTAATCGACGAGAGCCATGTCGTATTGGTCGCCGTACATCTGAAAGACGCGCTCCTTAAATCGGGCTTCGTTGATGTCCTTGGCCTGCCACTGCTTGATGTAGGCTTGCTGCTCACGGCGCTTTGCCTCGGCCTTGGCTTCTCGTTCGGCTTTCTCTGCAGCAATCTGTTCGGGAGTCTTGGCCTTGTGAGATGGTGGCTGAACGATGCGACCGACGCGGTTGTTCTTGGCGCACAGCTTCAGATATTTGTGCCAGTCGGTGTCATACTCGCATTTGTGCAGCTTCTCAGCGGCACAGATGGGACAGCCCGTTGGCTTGAAACCTGGGCGTTCCTTCATAATGTGGTTCTGAGCCATTGCCACGCGGAAGTGGTAGTCGTGCTTGGGGCAATAAATCACTATCGGTTTTTTGCCATGAGTATATTCACTCTCGGTGTAGTCGTAGCGATCGCCCCATATCAGGCGGGCTTGCTCTATGAAATACTCCTTGGTCTTGGTGATAATGGCATTGCGGTACACCTCGCCGTTCTTGTTGATGCCCGTGCGGATTTCGCGCAGCTCCATGTTTGCGGGGTGCTGTTGGTCGTCGAGGAATAGCGACGGCTCGTTTCGGTAGTATTTCTTCTTGCTGCTCATAGCCGTTATTATATGTTTAATCGCCGCTATTCTCGCAGGCCACATCGTCAAGAGCAGTCAGCAGTCCGAACAGGTCGCAGACGTCACAGAAGAAGATGGCAACGTCCTTGGGGTATAGAAATTCCTCGTGGCTGTTGCTGGTGTCGGATTCCTCATAGACACGGAGCAGCGACATGACCTGCGCTTGTGCCTTGGCCATTTCCTGATAGTAGGCTCTCAGCCCCACCTCATTGCCGAAGTGGTTGAGCAGTCCTTCAACGGCCTTGTTGATGCGCTGTTGGTAGTCAATCTGCTTGTCGAGCTTTGTACTGGTGGCTTTTCCCGTGAAGCTCCTTAGTCCATTCTCGGCTTCGGAAGCAAGGTTGTCGAGCGGTTCCAGCAGCCCGAACAGGATGCAGCAGTCCATGAAGAACAGCGATACGTCCTTGGGCACCAAAATTTCCTCGCCCTCCGGGTCGCTGTTGGTTTCATACACTCGCATCAACGAAATCACCTGTGCCTGCGTCTTTGCCATGCGCATGTAGTAGCATTTCAAATCGACCTCTTCGCCGAAATGCTTCATCAGCTTCTGCGCCTCCTGATTGATGCGCTGCTGACATTCTAATTGTTTTGTTAATTTACTCATACACTTTGAATTTGACATTTGACAATAAAAAGACTGCACTACGCGCTGTCAGGCTTCAAAGTGCAAATGCCTTGGGGTCGTTATCCGATACCCCACGCGGTGCAGTCCGTTGATATGAGGGTTTCTTGGTGCTGCAGCACCTACCCTCTTCGCCGCCACATAGCTTTTCAGCTTGGCACGAAAAAACCGCAATGTGATTGCGGTTATCGTACCGCACTTTGAATTTTAGACGTTGCAAAGATAGGACATTTAGTTTAATCTAACAAAATATTAAGGCAAGATTTAACATATTTAGGCAATTAAAGGCAAAAATTAAGGTGTTTTTACGAAAAAAGACCTAAAAAATGGCTAAAAGTTTGTTTACATCGAAATTATCTTGTACTTTTGCGCCATAAACAATAAAGATATAACTATATAAGGTATGAGAGTAAAAGAAGTAATGATTGCCCATAATCTCACTTGGGCAACACTGGCAACAAAGACAGGAAAGTCAAGTTCATCGTTTATTCAGGTAGCCAACGGAAATCCAACTATCGGCAAGTTGAAGGAAACAGCCGATGCAATAGGCTGTCACTGGCTGGAGTTCTTCACTGACGAACTGGATAAAGAGGACGTAGCCCGCATATTCGGCCTCGTAGTGCCACCATCGGAAGAGCCTGCGGAAGAAGAGGTGAAAGAGAATGAGCAGCCGTCATCCGCACTGACCGCCGACGTAGCGTTCATCTGCCCCCACTGCCACGAAGCCATCAAGTTAGGGTTCGTGAAGTAAGATGTAAGAAGTATTATTGTTTAACTTTAAAACATAGGCGATACTTAGTTTAATTCATAATTCACAATTCATAATTCATAATTAAAAATTAAAAAAGATGAGAAGACTGATTTTGATGGCGGTTGTGGCGCTGACGGTGCTGACCGCAAGTGCGCAGAACAGCGATGCGCTGACAGACGAGTTGGCTCGCTCGCTGGGCGGGTTGTTTGACAAGGAAGCAGAGGCATTGCGCCCTGACTCGGTGACACCCGACGGGGAATGGCAGAAGGTGATTGAGACTCCATTGAAGGCACAGGAGGCGTATAAATATGCACGGTCGGTGCTGGCAAGGATGGTGCCAAATTATCAAAAATGTGTAAAACTGGAGGACGAGAAGGAATGCAAGATTATCTGTGACGTGGCATTTGAATTGTCAGGGATTCAGCATACTGGATTGGGTAACGATCTTCTTACAGGAATATATGAGATGACTATGACATTGGTGTTTAAAGACGGAAGATACAGAGTGAAAGTCGAAGGTGTCACCTGTTCATATCTTAGGAAGTTTATGGGTGATGTCATAGGCAGAGAGCGCGGTGAGCCATTTCGCACGACAAATATCAATACGAAAGGAGGTATGCAGAACGACATGAAGCGTAAGGCAGGTCAGTTTATGAAGTCGTTCTCGAAAGCACTTGCCACACAGAAAGCGGACGATGATTTCTAAGGGTCAGTTCATAGTTCATAGTTCATAGTTCATAGTGAAGAGTCAGTTCATAGTTCATAGTTCATAGTTCATAGTTCATGATGTCTGATGTCTGATGGATGATGGAAGAGGGTTAATGGTTAATGGTTAATGGTTAATGGTTAAAGGTTAAAAGCCCGCTGATGGTATCGCTCCATCAGCGGGCTCGTTAGTTTAGCCCTCAGACGACGCCATCCTTGCGCTCGACGTAAGCCTTCTCAACGATACCCTTGCGCTCAAGTCCTGAACTTTCCTGAACAAGCAGGTCGGTGAACTTCTTCTCGACCTCGGCACGTACACGGACGGTAACGCCAGCCTTGTCGATAAGAGCTCCGGCATTCTCCATAGTCAGCTCAGTGACGGTGGGGTCTAACTCCTTGGCACGGGCCAGGTTGATGTTGCCACCCTTGACGTGGATGTCGGGGTAGATGCGCAAGAACACGTCGTTACCCTTGCGGAACTGGATGGCGAAGCCCATTGCCATGAGTTCGGCAGCGGCCTGCGCGAAGTTCTCCAGCACGTTCTCAGCCACCTGTTCGGGGATGAGTTCGTTCTGATGGTGAATCTCTCTTGCGAGAGCCTTGAGATCGACGGTATCGACGACCTCGTTTGCTGTGATGGTTTTCTCGGTGCCAAATGCGGCATTGCCGAGATTCAGTTGTCCTTGATACTTTAAAGACATAATTCTGAAATTTTTTAATTTGTAAATAATGTTGATTATCTCGTTCGGGACGCTACGCCCGATTTAAGCGTCGTTTTCGGTTTCTATACTATAGAAGCGGGTGGTTTGTATCTCAATGAAACAACCCTCTTGTATAGTATAGAAGTTTTTGCCTTGTTTCTGACCGCAAAAGCGTGTAAAATATTTTTTATTTTGGTTGCATTAACGATTGAACTTCATCCCACGGGGCGACGTCCATTTCGCCGGTGTTGGGGTCGTAGTAGCCTACGGCGAGTGGTTCTACCTTGGCCTCGGTGCTGAGGGGGATGATGAAGAACTCGAAGGGTTCGACCTTGGGCGGCTCCATGTCGCTGAAGGCTATCTGATGGCGACGGGCGAGACGGATGCGGTCGATATCCTCTCTTGTAAGTGAAGAGTGAAAAGTGAAAAGTGAAGAGTTGGCCATTGACGATTGACCATTGGCCATTGACGATTGACCATTAGCCATCGCGTCGCGGACGGCGGCGAGTTCTTCGCGCTGCATGTACTCGTCCCACGCCTGCTGGGTCTGCAGGAAGTGGACGTAGTTGTAGATGTTATGCACGGACTGCACCCAGGCGTCGGCACCACGGGACATGAGCAGCGAGGCAACGGGCTGGGTGATGAACAGGCGGTGGGCCTTGCGGTCGAAACTGATCTGACCTGCGTCAAAGAGTTTTTCGAGCAGTGCCCACATCTGGAGTGTCTGCTGGGTTTCGCGCTGCTTGCGCTTCTGCTGGCGGCGGTTGCGCCAGCGAGTGAAAAGTGAAAAGTGAAAAGTGAAAAGTGATTTCATATCGCCATTGTGAATTAAAGATGATACATTTTCGGATTAAATTTCAGACTTCTTTTTGCGGGAGGTGCGCTTGGGGGCTTCGGCGTTGTCTGATGTCTGAGGGCTGAGGGCTGATGTATTATCGGCGACGGAATCGCCGAGCACGGTGGATTCGCTATCTTCACTCCCCTCGCCTTCAGGAGAGGGGTCGGGGGTGAGGCTTTCGGAATCGCCGAGCACGGTGGATTCGCTATCTTCACTCCCCTCGCCTTCAGGAGAGGGGTCGGGGGTGAGGCTTTCGGCGCGGCGGGCACGGAAGAGGG
>ONYZ01000063.1 GCA_900322175.1 uncultured Prevotella sp. | reverse complement strand
TACTATACAATCCTCAGAAAGTGTTATCGGAGCTGTGTACTTATGCCATACATCACTCGACTCGGTTGAGAAGTTATAGTATATCTCAACATTTTCGGTTGTACACTCAAGAGTAAGTTCTAACCCATTACGGCTGAAAATCACTTCAGCAACATCTGCATTGTCGGCAATTGAGGTCAGATAGCCTGGATTATTCACACCATCATCAATATGCGCGTAGCTGACATCAGTATGATCAGGATCAAAAACGGTGCCTTTGCCACCAATAAGGCTGTTACAACCAGCAAACATGCTTCCTCCTTCAGCAACATTAGATGTATTCCATCCGTCACCGACATAGATAGTGGTCAGGCCAGAACACCCATAGAACATGTAGTCAATGCTTGTCACATTGTCCGTTTTGAAATTGCTTAAATCAAGTCTTGTCAAACCAGAACAGAAACTGAACATGTGATTCATAGCTGTCACGTTGTCCGTCTTGAGATTGCTTATATCAAGGTTCGTCAGGCCTGAACACTTCCAGAACATACTACTCATGTCGGTCACGTTATCAGTTATCAGATTACTGATGCCCTCAATCGTAGTAAGTTTAGTGCAGCTGTAGAACCAATATGCTGTTGAGGTCAACATTGTGTTGTTGGCAAAACTGTCATCAAATCTGACTGTCGTAATGGAGTCAGCACTGGCATTCCATTCTCTTTGGGTATAAGTATATGAGGTGAACGGGCCAACACTCATACCATTCCGTTCCTCCTTCTTTTCATCATAGTAGAAGGTCAGCACGGTATTGTCTTCGCTCAGCACTGCGTAAGCTTCTGGCTCTGGGGGGGGCGTCGTGCTGATGAATGTGGCGAAGATTTCTGTCTCTTCGGTCAGGGTGAAGTTGTATTTCAGTACTCCGTCGGTTAATCCCATCGTTACATCGCTGGTCTTGTCCTCGTTGTTCACCAACAGCACATTCAGATTATAGCCTACATCGGGCATAATGGCTATCTCGACATTATCACCCTCCTGGACCTCTGCGATTAAAGGCGAGGTTTCTTCAGTCACTTCACCCCACGAAGTACTGAGTTTACCACCTGTGCCGTTGACAGATACACGCAGGGAATAGGTTGGTGCGGGTTCGAAAGTTGCGGCAATTCGGACATCGCCCACTACGCCATTAAGCGCATAAGCACCTATCATATAGTCAACGCCACCGGCTACAGCGGCACTGGACTGGGCTGAAATGTTCAGTGATTTAGAGGTAACATAGTTGGTCACATTATAATTATCGTTGACAATGACTGAGGTCAGCACATAGCCTTCATCGGCTGAGAACTCCAGATTGGCAGTCATATAGCCAGACATCACGATTGCATCGGTGATGGTCCACGACTGCTCATTGTCACGAACGGTGCGACTTGTGCCTAAGGCTGTAATGGCCACCTCGCCACCTCCCGTTGACTGGATGGTCAGCTGCCGGGAACCACCAGTACCCTGTGCCCACATAATAGTGGACATCAGGGTACATAATATCGTTAATAGACTTTTCTTCATGATCTCGTAAGTTAAAGGAACTTTACAAAAGTTTACTGCCTAGGAGCCAAACGCGGATCTGGGTTATCACTCTCGCCAGGTACTGTGGACGACGATGATGTGGTGATAGTAACCATGTTAGGACTGTATATATATTGGCCTGTTGCTGATACGACATAGGCTCGTACATAATACGTAGTAGAACTCTCAAGATTATTGAGAGAACCTAATACATTGCGAGTATAACCTCCGTTACCAACCTTTACGTTCCCATCGCTAATCGTTGGTGTCGTGTTACTAGCGCTATATACCAAGCCAAACTCAGATACTTCTTCGTCAGATACGAAACTGAAGTGGAAGTCTGCGTATACATCTCCTACATATATCGATGTCAGTTCGCTTACAGAAGTCTCTGATACAGGTGTGGTAATAGTAACCACGTCGCTATAAAGAGTCTCGTTATTGGTGAGATTCTGTACAAAAGCTCGTACATAATACGTAGTACCCTGCTCCAGCCCTGTGAGTTCGCCTATTACACCCTGCGAAAGGCCGCCCCTGCCAAGACTGACTACTCGGCTGTTGTCGATGGTTGGATTTTCGGTACTAGTACTATAAACCAATCCAAACTCGCCCACAACCGATTCTGAAACTATGTTGAGCAGGAATGTGGCCGATTCGCGCATCAAACTGAGATTAGTCAGGCTGACAGATGTTGCTAGAGGTTGCTGCGAGGTGTTGCCTACCTGCTCAACAACTACTGTGGCTTGTTGTGGACTCTTGGTACCAGCAATTATAACCACAGCCGAAATGCGGTCACGACTTGTGTTGTTTTCATCGCATCTAATGCGTATTTCGCCATTGCCTACGCCAGTAATAGTGTGATTGTTGCTGTTGCCAACAGAATCGACAAAGTGCAACCATGTGGCAGTCGAGGGAATGTATGCTCGCCATTCGGCATTTGAAACCACGCGGATGACACTTTCGTTTCTGGTGTACGACCAGCGAACATCGTCAGAAGGTACGTTCAGACTAACATTAGTCATACCATCCTGCACCACTTCTACGTTAACGTTCTTACCGCTATAACTAAGAACCAGATAACCTGTACGCTCAATATCTGTGGTAGATTTGTCTACTGAGATATAAATAGATGTGGTACCGTTGGTGCCGCCACTGATTTCGTTGCCATCTTTGTCAACAAAGTGTACCCAATCACTAGAAGGTCCACGTTTTACGGTCCAACTCACGTTACTGCTTATCTCTAGAGGTTCAGTCTTGGTGTCTTCGGCTGTAAACTTTATTCGTCCGGTGCTGATGTTCATAGCATCATCGCCAGCTGTCTGCTTTACGCTGATAACCTGACGCAATCCACCATCGGAGGTAATCGTGATAGTAGCCTCGCGTGAAACGTTTGCATCAGTATTCTGATTAGATACGATAGTTAGCGAACCGTTACCGTTGCCCTGTCGTGGATTAACTGAGATGTCGTCGCCAAAAGTTCCTGCATCTACATTTACTGTCCATCGGCAGTCGGATGATATATTAACTTCAGACGAAGGTCCGGTCTCATTAGCTCGGTACTGTACGATGTTTCCGCCCACTACCATCAAGCGTTCCTTGGCAGGTCGGGCTGTTGTTTCATCTTCACTCTTACAACCTGTAAAGCCTACTACCAATGGTAATGCTACTATTATTGAAAATAATATTTTTGTTTTCATATCTTTCTGCTTCATTATATGGTTAATAATCAGAAGTTAAAAATAGCGCCAAGACTAATCATAAATCCTCCCGCAGTGATGTTGCTGGCATCAGAGATGCTCTGGAAGTTGTTGTCTTTGCTCATTCCGATAGAGAATTCTGGTGCAGCAAACAGGTAGAAGCGCTGAGCTGGCGCATACAAAAGCTTAGCACCTATTGATATGCAATTAGCACTTGCGCCATCACCAAACTTGTTGGTTCCGTCGGTTACGGTTCCTGATAGTTGCTCAATCTGATAACCAACCTGTGGAGTAATGCCTAGTCGTTCGGTCAGTTCTATCTGGTAACCCAGTTTAACTGCAAAACACGAACGTTTGTATGTCATCGTACTCTGATAGTTATCGTTTCCTTCGGCAATGTTATACCAGAACACATCATCCGAAACTCCAAGTCCAAAAGTATAACTGGCTTGTAGATCGATGTTTTTATAAGTTACGCCAGCCAGTGCCGTTATGCCACCCATGGGGCGCATAGTGTAACCCGCACCAAAGTAGAATGCTTTTGGTTTTATGTATTTGATTTTCTCTAGCGCAACGGTATCTATCGTCAGTTCATTATGGCGAACCGTATATTCGCGTTGTGTTGGATAATAGCCTTTTGCCGAGAAACTAACCAAGTATGTACCTACCTGTAGCAGATTATTATCCTCTAGATTTAAGTAGCGGTTGCTATTGTAAACAGCTTTCGCATTAGGTGTTCGCATAAATGTTCTTAAGTAACCCGTGTGAGCGATAGGTTCGTTAGCAGTTATTTCATTTTCTTTTTGTGCAACCACGGTAAAGTTTGTTACAGCCGAATCACAGTCCAATTTACGAGCTATCAGTGAGTATGAGCCTTCACGGAGTTGAGTTTTCCATGAACCTACACCCACCATACGGTTATTAAAATAGATTTCCGTCTTTTCATCTGCTTTAATCACAACATCACCAAAATGGTCGCTCATATCACGCATCTTAAGATTGAAATGACGCAGTTCCTTCTTATCCATCGGACCTATGTCCAGTCCCTCACTTCCCTCATATCGCTCATTCTGCGACTGGATGGTATGCGTGCCATAGAATAGATACTTTTTAATAGGTGATTCTCCAACATACTCTCCATCGATAACAATCTCCGACTTCGGTACTGATGTTGAAATCAGAACGTAACGTCCTACATTCAGATCGAGTAGCATCTCATAGGTTCTGGCCCCCTCGATGGGTATAGGATATTTATACTCAGTCAGCTTTCCATACTTCTCACTATTAATGGTGAGCTTTCTAGCAAAGCGGGGCACATACAGCCACCATTCGCCGTTTTTGTAATCAGCGGCCACTGTACCTAATGATCCGCCATCGAAATTCAAGTCCTTAGCTGGCGTCACGATTTTAATCAATGCCGCCTTATCGCCATTGTCGTCATACTTCATGGTGCCATAGGTGTTGGCATCCTGATCAGACTCTAGTAACTTAAAGTCAACCACTTTCATTTGTGCTTGAACAAACTCAACACAAAACAGCAGTGCAGAAATAACAATTAATAGTTTCCTCATATAATGTCTTAGTGTTAGATAGTAATACATTCATTTTCAGCTACAAAGATATGAAAATGTTTTTATACTTCCAAGCGAAACAGCAAATATTTCACTATTTTTGATTAAAAAAGCGCTCTCCTGTTTTGATGGAGGGCGCTTTGAATATTACTGATTACTTTTATTGGTTATTCAAGCGGAATGATACCTGCTGTAGCGTTATTCATTTTGGGCATTGTTCTGCCAATGCCTGCATATTTGAATGTTGGGTCGCAGATGGTGTACTTTTCTTTTCCCACAATGATACAGTCGCCACCTACTTCTTCATCAAAACGCACTGCAGAAGCCAGATGATTGGGATAGAATACAAGAACTGTCTTCATGTGTAGCAAATCCCTGACTAACCGAGTAAAGAGTATTGCACGGTCTTCACAATCACAGTAAGGATAGAACAGTGTTTCTTCAGCAAAGAATGCTCTATCATGCCCCCAAACATCGTTATCATAGCGATATTCAAATCCCACTTGTATCCAATTCAACAAACGAGTAACAGCATCAAATTGATTCATACCCTTAATTACCTTCTGAATCTGCGGATATAATTCTTCGCGCATTTCAATTGACATAGGCGTGTTAGCATACATAGCCCAACGCGTCATGATATCATTATTCAGATAGTTGGGCAAATATGTGTCATAGAAATTTATCAGATTCTTATTGGAATGAATCGTAAAATTCATTTCTGGATAAATAGGCGTTTTAATAGTACGAACCTCTGATTGAGCATAATCAAACAAGTGATTCTTTGGTAAACGGAATGACACACCTTGGTCCTTGGGGAATGATGCATTACAAATATACAGGCCTCCTTCTCTTGAGTATTCACTCACTGGGAAGAAACGTTGTCCATCAACATTAAAAGACACTCTGTTATAAAGCATGTGGTCAGTGGCCAGGAGCAGTATGAGTTTCTGTTCATTACGAGCTAGTTTTACCTTATATCCTGACTCTGTACATATATATGCCGTCAACAAAGTCGACTCACTTGTTTCTTTACCGTAAATCTGATCGGCAAATTCCTTTACCATCTGGAAGTAAGCCCAGTCAGAAAGCTGATGCTCCTTTCGCATCATCAAGCAGTCGTAGATGGTGTTGTCGTATTGTTTGTCAGAAAGAATCTGTAACGCATCAGCCACGTCATTTTCTTGGATACTCTTCACTTTGTACGTGTCGTTGTCCACAATTCTGATTTTGAACTTGGTTCCAAACTTAGTGAAGTCAAACTCCCTTGTATTAGCGGTTGATTCCTCTTCAACAGCACCTTTTGACCGAGCACCTTTCTTACCTTTTTTAGCCTCTTTCGATGCTTTTGGGTCTTTCACTTCGAGTATCGGGTAAATAGGCTTAGCTTGTGGCTCTGTTTTGGGCAGGGTCATTACCTTACCAGCTTTTACAGGATTCTCCTTCTGCTTTTTCTTATGTTTTTCTGTGATTTTATCCTTGGCATTCCCAAATAACTTGAACGCATTTGTTTCGTCGTCAATCAACTTGGGCATCTCATTCTCTTCCAGTGGCTCTGCATAGGGGGTGATAGAATTATCAGCTGGAGGTGGAACTGCAGGTTCACCTTGGTACTCTCTCCATGCCTGGCGAACAAACTCAATGTATTCTTTAGTACATTGCCGTCTAAACTCCTGATACTCCTCAAACATGGCTCGTTTGCTCACCCCCGAACTTGTTTGAGCCATTGAGGGAGCTGCCACCAAAAGTGACAGCCCTATTAGTATCGATTTTTTGATCAATAATCTACTCATCTCCACAAGTGTTTGTTATTCTGCCAAATTGATGCCCTCGTCTTCTAGATCTTTTGATATCAAATCTAGAGACTGCTTAACACCTACTGCTCGCTCGTAGGCTACTCGCAACTGTACTTCTACCGACTCTTCAGAAACATTTCTATATATTTCTACTACTGGAGTGAGAGCCCCCAACTTCTGCGACATCAAAGATTTGCTTTTTGCTGTAATCTTCGATAATGAAGTTGCGCTCTTTGCACTCTTCTGCTGGTTCTGCAACTGCATGTCTATCAGTCGTGTCATATCAGTAGACAAATTGCCAATCAACTCTGCTTTAGCAACCTCTGAAGCCTGCAGCTTGGCGGCATCATAGAAATCACCACCACTTATGCCTTGCCCGAATACATACTTAGGCTGATTGTCCTCGTCCTTTTCCATACGCATCATATATGCCAGAGCCAACTGTTTCTCTAAGGGCAGCTCGCCTGAAGGAACCTGCCAACCTTCCTTTGCCAGTTTCTTGGCATCTTTCTTTGCCATCTTATAGGCTTCTTTCTCCTGTTCTGGAGTCACTTGTGCTGATACTGGTACGCAAACGCATAGTAGTACTATGCCTAAAAAAATCTTTGTCAGTTTCATAATCGTATAAATTTTAAGTTGTAGTTATTAGAAATTACCTCCATAAATCAATCCATAGTAGGGATTTTCTCTACCGAGGTCGTTGTTAATGCTCGAGTCTCGTTTAGGCTGCCAGGTTCTTATGCGTATCGTCGGTTGTTCTATATCATTCAAGTCTACCATCAAGAACAGATAGCCTGTATCAGAGTAGTTCGACGAGTAGTAATCCTGATGAATCAGAATACCAAACGTATCAGCGCCTTTACCCATCTTCTTAACATCATTATCTGAGAAGTGGATGTTGATAAATTCGTTGCTCTTGAAACTACGCTCCAGATTCTTCATATACTGCTCTTTATTCAGACTGGTATATTTCACCATTTCATTGTCCACATACTTCTGGTTTTCTGCAGTTTTCTGGGCTTTCTTTACCATGTGTCCCACTATAATAAGCGCATCATTGTCGAAGATACTCTTTATATAGTCTAGACGCTTCAGCGCAAAGGCAGTCTTGTAGTTCTCAAGGAATGTAGCTACCACCATTCTCACGCTGTCACTCCATCCTCTTGCATCTCGGTTAAATATGTCGTCGCGTGCTTTCTTGTCGAGTCCGAATGCTATCGACTCAATCTTCTTGTCTTCGTTAAATGTGAAAGTGACATCCTCAATAAAGGTGCGATGATTGTTTTTGAACTTAAATCTCATTGGTATGCTGCGACCAATCACACGCTTACCCAACTGATAGAAGTGCAATGTGGGTTTGCCCAATATGGTTGCCTCGCCATAATGAATCAGTTTGTCGAACATACCGAAACCTTCCTCTGTAAAGTAGTTTTTTATATCATTATACTTCTTGTTTTGGATAGCAGCCACTATATCAACCATTATATCGGCAAAAGCTTTGGGCTGTTCTACGGCCTCGGCATGTGCAGCAGTACTCATAGTGCTTACGGCCTCTTCAAATTTCTCGGCAACCAGTTTCATCTGTTTTTTTTCACCAACGGGTACCGTTACTTTGGCTTTACGGAATGGCGTACCGTTAAACACATCCATCACCATCTCCAGTTCCCTGTCCTGTCGCATCATGCCTGTATACTCATATTCGTATCTTATATGGATATTCTCAAACGATGAATTTTCGGGCATCTCTATTTGCGTGATACCATCTTTGGCCGAAAACATCTGACCATAGTTCTGTCCGTCGTTATAGCGAAAGTCGAGGCTTGTTACAGGTTTACCCTTATAACTCATTAGCAGGTCTACTTTGTCGCCCTGAATCTTGGCCACCTCTGTTTTAATGTTGCCAAATATCATGTTTATCTGATCAGGAATCCATACCGTCATCGGGTGCTTGATGCCATCATCTGTAAACGTTACTGCATTTGGGTGTTGCAGACTCTTCAACAGGCAGAATCCCCAATAATAATAGCGCAGGGCATCGTCTATTCGTCCGTCACGTTCAGCAGCCCTAGCCGTATATACATAGCTTATAATGCGTTCTTCCCTTTCCTTGAACACCTTTTCCAGCTCATCTTTATGTATATACCTTACCACGTAAGCCTCTGGCTCATAAGTCACCCATATAGTTTTGGTGTTGGTCAAACTGCCTGCAGCGTAGGTTCTTATTACCGCCTCGACAGCCGATTTCGAGTCGCGCTTGTGTCCCTCAGTAATTTGGCTCATATCCAGTTGCGTCTGGCTCTGAACGTGAACTGATATCTTACTAATCAAATCATTTAGCGCTATTTGGTCTGCTTTAGAATCCATATTACTGCGCCCTTGTCCCCAAATATAGTCCGGATCGGCTTTAATTCGGTTCACTTCGTCGATAGCATTCGGTGTTTGTGCAGCCACCACCAAGGGTAGTAGTAACACCATATAAGCGATTAATCTTTTCATTGTATCACCATATTAATATTTATAGTTTCGTACACATTTTAGTTGCAAATATAGATAATATATTTTAAACCACCAAACTTTTCTGCAAAAAAATTTGTTTCTTTATTTATCGTATTGCCTACCAAATACCGATGAAGACATACAAAAATGCTGCATGAATAAAAACTTTTCATTATACTATCATTCGAATGCTTTCAGTTTTATATCGAAATCCTTGGCGCCACCTGATTCGTTGAACAGCTTTTTAAGAAGGCGCACCCGGGTATTGGTAATGGCCTGTGGGGTTGAGATGGTTAGAGTAGCTATCTCGGATGGTTGGAAATTGTGGCGGATTAATAGACATATCCCCTGCTCCTTGGCATTGAGTTGTGATAGGAGCAATTGTAGGTTGGGATTCAGTGCGTATGAACACTGAGCCAATGCATTCATATCGTCATCATCGGCAGTCTGTCCCTTATTGGCCGAAGCGCGGAGACTGGATATGATAGCCTTTAGTCGCTCTGAGTTCTCACGTTCCTCACGTTCGCGCTGCTGCCGCATTTGGGTCAGTTCTTCGCGGGTACGATCGTACTTCATCTGACTCTCAACAAAGCGGGCATTGAGTCGGTCGATACGTCGTCTGCTATACCAAATACCAATGATAGTTGCAAGTATCAGCAATAGTATAGCTGAGAGCAGCATGATGGTGATAAGATACTGCTTCCGTTCCTTCTGTTGCTCGTCGAACTGGGTCTGAAGATCGATGATGCCGGCAGTGTCATCACGACGATATAAGTCATAATACACCTCGTTGAGTCGCTGACTATAAAAGGCTGCTTGTAACCTTTCGCCACGATTATTCAGGAATCCGATAAGTTTGCGATACGAACTGATGGCAACATCGGGCGAAAAAGAGTTTAATAGCTGATACCACTGCTGCACAGCGTTGGTAGAATCACCTTCAGCCAGATAGACATTGGCCAGAAGCATCAGTGCCCTGTCGCTAGGTGCCTCTTGTTGTGCTCTTAGCAACAGCTGTCGGGCCTCGTTGCGCTTAGCCTTGTGCAACATACAGCTGGCCTGATTGGTTAAATATGTGGCACGCACCTCGCCATCGGTATGTGGAGCATAGGGTTTAGCCTGCTCTGTATAGTATTGCAGACTGTCCGTCTGACCTATCACATCGAAGGTCTGGGCAATATTGTTCAGAGCTCTTACTATCCACTCGTCATTCTTACATTGGTGAGCTGTAGTCAGTGCCTGTTTGTAGTATTTCAGCGTTTGGGGATAATTGCCCACATTGTCGTTGATATCGCCCAGTACAAAGTACAGGTAACAATTAAATACAGGATCATCTACCTTTGCGGCCAGTTGCTCAGCACGCTTCATGGTGAGTACGGCCTCGTGTGTTTGCTGCTGTTTGTATAGCACGATGGCATGATGCAGCAAGGCCCTTGCCAGTCGGGGTTGGTCATTCTCTCGTTCATAGTACCTACGACTGGCCTTTATCAACGAGTCTGATTCTGTCGACAGTCCGCTGCGATGCAATGCCTCAGTATAAAGCAGACCGAAGAGGGCTCTATCGGCTGTAGACAACGTAGAATCATCCCAACACGGCTCAAGCATTCGCACCACAGAGTCGGGCTGTCCTACCACTATCTGTTCGGCTTGGATAAGTAGTTTGCTGTGAGGCTGCTCGTGAGAGCAGCTCACAACAAAGAGAGAAAGCAATAGAAAAACTACACCTATCATTTCAGGCGGAACATAATAGGAACGGTGTACTTAACTTTTACCACCTTACCACCCTGTTTGCCTGGTATCCAGTTAGGCATAGCCGATATAACTCTGATGGCCTCGGCATCGAGCGATGGGAACACTTTTCTCAACAGACTCACATCGGTAATTTTGCCATCGGTATCAACCACAAAGGTTACAAACACCTTGCCTTCAACCTTCTTTTTCGCAGCATCATCTGGATACTTAATATTTTTACTAAGGTATTCGAACAGTGCAGCCTGACCGCCTGGATATTCAGGCATCTGCTCTACGACATCAAATACCTTCTGATTCTTTTGGGCTACGACAGTCTTCTGTGCGCTCACTGTGGCGAAGCCGAATACTGCCATAAGTGCCATAATGATAAACTTCTTCATAATCTTTCATTTTTAAATGGTTCAACATACTTGTTAGTTGGCTTGCGCCTACCTCCGTCGCGACTCGGATGGTGCAAAAGTAATAGATTTCATGCTTTTTTGCAAGGAATCCATTACATATTATTACACAAGTAGCAAAAAATGTGTATCTTTGCAACCAAATCGATGGAAAGGTTTGGAGTATGTAGGCGAACAGATTGATAGTATCAAGGGCCGCCCGCTTGTCATCTATACCGATGGACTAATTTTAATACTTGAAACTACTGCCGCCTACGAACTCTCGCATGATACTCGTGGGCGGTATTTCATTGTCGCTGATGGGGATAAAATAGCGTAGGAACTTAAGCAGCCGATGGGCTTCGGCATATTCGGCGCAATTCTTGGGCACTGATGACAGGATAAGTTCGGCATGGGTGCGCAGCACGGCAAACTCAATGTTGAGTGCCGAGTTGAACATCACATCGGCCGTTTCTTGGAATGGAAATATCCACTGGTCCTCTGCCTCGCACACACTCTTCCACTGACTGATTGTCTCGCGGGCAGAGAATGCTCCCTTATTGTAATCGCGGATGATTCGGCGCAGCAGGCGATTGTCCTGTGTAGGAATCCAGTTGTGATCGTCTAGCGAGATGCTAGTCAGAGCCGAAATGTAGATTCGGTACTTGGATGAATCGGATATCTGTCTGGTTAGCAGCGGGTTAAGTGCGTGTATGCCCTCGATGATAAGCACGCTGTCGTTGTTGAGCTTAAACTTCTTGCCATTCCACTCGCGTTTACCTGTCACAAAGTTGTATTCGGGCACTTCTACTACCTCGCCCTTCATCAGCCTCTGCAGATGTTCGCCCAGCAACTTATAGTCTACGGTCTCGATGTTATCAAAATCGTACTGACCGTTAGGCAGTTTTGGGGTGTCGACACGATTCACAAAGTAGTCATCTGTAGAGAATGAGTATGGACGCAGACCGCAGGCCAACAACTGTACGCTAAGACGCTTACAGAATGTGCTCTTGCCCGAACTGGATGGACCAGTGATAAGTACCAGTCGGATAGGATTCTCAGGTTGGTGGAAACGGCGCTCTATCTCCTCGGCAATCTTTACTATCTTCTTTTCTTGCAATGCCTCGCTCACCTGAATAAGTTCTGATGCATAGCCACGCAGTATGGCTTTATTCACATCACCCGCGTTCGACAGTCGCATAATGATATCCCAACGGGTCTTCTCTGCAAACATCTCGAATGTTCGGGGCTGGTCTACCTTAGGCGCCAGCTGTGTAGGGTCGTTCTTATCAGGTACTCGTAGTAGCAGTCCGTCGTAGAGTCGCTCAAGCCCCCACACCTTTAGATATCCTGCCGATGGCACTAGCGGACCGTAGTAATAATCCACCGTGTCACCCAGTGTGTAGTATGATGTATATACATGTCCGCTGGTCTCAATCAACTTAACCTTATCAGCAAATCCACGCTCGCTAAACACGCGGACAGCCTCTTCGGTAGTGGCCTCAGTGCGTCGGAAGGGCATATCCTGATCAATAACCTCCTTCATTCGCTTGCAGATACGCTTCACATCGTCATCAGTGAGCGGGTCGTTGCCACGCTTCTTGAAATTACAATAGTAACCACCCGACAAAGGGTGCTCAATGAAGAGTTTGCTGCCTGGAAATACATCGCTGGCTGCCTTATACAGCACAAAGCACAGCGAACGTACGTAGACACGCTGACCAGAGCCATCGCAGGCATCGATAAACTCCACATCGCGATTCTGATAGAGTCTGAACTTAAGTCCTTGCGACGTATTGTTTACCTTGGCCGATACCACCGGATACTTCATATTGAGTTCGGCGGCATAAGCCTGATATACATCTACTAATGATGTGCCTTCTGGGAAACTCTTTGTGATGTTGTTGTTCTTGCAGCGTATCTGTAACATATGGCATTAGTGTTTCAATAGACTAACATTGTCGATAGCAAGCTTCTGGCAACCTATGCCCACTATGGCCAGTCGGGCTTTTGAGCACGAACTACTGGCAGTAATAGGCAAGTTGAACTGCTGCCATCCCTGGCCCTTAACTCTTATGGTAGCCTCGGCTATTGGTTTGCCGGTCTGATTTACCAACTGAACGATGACCAGCTTATTGCCCTCTGTACGTTTTTCGGCCTTGACGGCAGGAATGTTGCGTAGCGCGATGCTCAGGTCGTATTTCGTTCCATCCTGAATATCAATGCCATCGGCACCCTCATTGTAGATGGTGTCGCAGCAGATTACAGCATAGTGTGGGTTATCGTCACTTATCGGGTCTACATGAGTCACCACAACTGGTTTTCTTGCATCCCATCCAGTTGTAGCACTTGTGCCACGCTCCACTTTTGGATTGAGTTCAAAGTCTCCGTTTTTTATCAGTTGCTGGCTGCCAGACTGTGCGCTGGCCGTGATAGCCACAAATGTCATAACCAGAAGTAATGCTAGGTCTCTGAGATTTTTCATTGTCGTATATTATGTGATGTTTTTAATTTACATGCAGGCATAGCATGGTGAGGTCGTCACTAGGATCTGCACCATTGCGATGGCGCTTAACCTCATTCTTCATGGTCTTAATCATTTCGCGTGCACTCATCTGGCTGGTACGCTTAACGATGGTGAGCAACTGCTCATCGCCAAACTGCTCAAGTTCAGGATTCTCCGCCTCGTTCAGTCCGTCGGTGTACACAAAGAACAGTCGACCACGAATATCATCGATCACCTCGCCCTGATATTTCAGACCTTCCCAAAGCCCGATAGGTGCATTGGGCTCCATATCGATAAAGCGGCTCTCATTTCCATTGCCTATCACTGGCGGATTATGACCGGCATTACAGAAGTCGAGTTTGCCTGTTGGCAGGTGCACCATGCCGATAAACATAGTGATAAACATACCGTCTTCGTTATTTTCTACCAACTCTGCGTTAAGTTCGGTGGCAAGCTTGGCTGGCGTATAGTTACGCTTAACCATGGCTCTGAACAGTCTGATGACCTGTGCCATAAACAGCGCTGATGGCGCACCCTTACCACTCACGTCGCCCACGCAGAAACATAGATTATCGCCAATGATAAGATAGTCGTACAAGTCACCACCAACCTCCTTGGCAGCCATCATCGATGCGTACAAGTCGAAATCGTCACGCTGAGGGAACTCGGTTGGAACCATCGACTCCTGGATATGGCGTGCGATACGCAACTCACTCTCAATACGCTCCTTGGCCGAAGTGGTTTCCTCTAGTTGATCGTAGGCCACCTTCAGGTCATTGTGAGCCTTGTGTAGCTTAGCGGCTGCCTTCTGTTTGTAAAGAGCATAGACAATAAAGAAACCAATAATAAGAATAATGGTGATAATAGCGGCAATCTGGCGCTCTCGTAGCAGTTTCGCCTCGTTTTCTACAATCTGAGTTTCCTTCTGCTCGGTTTCGTAAATCGTAGCTAATTCTGCGGCATTGTCAGCCCTTGAGCGGGCGATGGCAGCATTAAGCGAGTCGCAGATGTAAGTACTGATGGCATAGACAGAGTCCTTGCGTCCAGCCTTCAGGTTGGCCTCGTATTTCTTCAGATAATAAGTCTCAATATTCTCGAATGAGAACTCCATGTGATACTTGTCTACCAGTTCGTCGAGCCGCTGGAAACAGTTGGCAGCCTCATTCCATTGTTTTGCCTCTATCAGATACTCGCCAGCATCATATATACCCTCTGGACTCTTGCTGAACTTAGTATTCCTGAAGTTGAGATAAGCCAGATATGAATCCTGCGTCTGTCCCATCGAAGCTAGCGCGGTGGCACGATAGATATTGTGACGAGCATGCTGCTTGTCGATATAGTCTTCGTCAGCAGGATATATCTTCTCGTATTGGTTTACCAGTTCTTCATAGCGTGGGCCTCTTGGTATTGATGGGTAGCATTGCACGAGTAAGCCATGTTGACAACACCTGCAATAGCCCCTTTATAAGTGGACTCTGTAGGCGAAGCATTGATTCGCTCAAGATGCTTTTCGTAGGCACGTTCGAATGACTTCTTGCTAGCATCCTCCATGCGTGGGAAACGGGCCTGACCGCACCCGATGAACACCAACAGGTTTACATAGTCGGTAGTGGTGTCGCACCCAAGTTCCTCAAGCTTTTCAGCTGCGTTGATAGCCTCCTTTAGCGAGCCATCGTAGTCGCCCTTCAGGTTCAAAAGGTTTGCCAGGTGACTGACAGTCTTGGCATAGTAGCTTACCTCTTCGCCGTTACCAAAGTCTTTTACTTCGCTTAGTGCTTTTTTCCAGTAATATTCAGCTGTACGCTTTTTACCCATGCGATCGCTGGCATATCCGCTCCAGTAGTATGACTGTGTTTCGGATATGGCTCTAGCCTTGTTAAGACTATCAGCTATAGACAATAACAACGGATAGTCCTTATGCTTGTATGCATCAAGGACTAATCCGTTGGCTGTTTTATTTTCAAGTCCTGTCTCCTTCCGTTCTCCGCATGCTGCCAAGAGTACGACAACCAGTAGACAAGCTAGTAGTCTGACCGTTCTTTGGATCATTCTTTTGCCCAATATTCAATTGTTGTGGGCAAAGATACGGAAAAAGTTTGGAACTTGCAAGTTTCTTTAATAAAATATTCAAAAATTACCCGCGAGCCTCAATCTTCTTGTTGATATCGTCGATCACCTCGTCTGTTAGTTCATACTTAGATATGATGAACATAGCCAGCAGCAACAGGGCTGCAGGGATGACGCATACCAGCCAAAGAATACCCTCCTGAGCCTCAGGTGACTGTTCGATAGTGTCTGGGTTGTAGCTTACGTAAGCCAGGATGGCAGGAGCCACCACGCTGCCCAGAGTCATACCGGCCTTGAAGAAGATTCCCGTCAGTGCGTTTACGATACCAGCAATACGCTTGCCACTGACATATTCGCCGTAAGAGATTACCTCGGGAACCAGTGCCCACATGTAACCAGTAGCTACAATAACACCTGTTGACTTAACAAACTGTGCGATGTAAACCATAGTCATACTGGGCTGATCCATCTTGGCCACGATGTACAAGAATGCCATACCTACGATAGCTATCGAAAGGAAGATGTAGAACATATTCTTCTTGCCTACCATCTTCTTAATCATTGGTACCAGAGGCATAAAGATGAATGATGGTGCCGAACCCAGACCCATAAAGATTGACAACTGGTCGGGCGAACCGTGCATGTTGCTGTTGATGAAGTAAGCACCAGCGGCATTACCGATAGACATCATTGCAAATGCAGTGATGAAGAAGAAGGCTATGATGCGCAGTGGACGATTCTTGAAGAACTCCATCCACAGGTCGCTAATCTTAACGTTTGCAGCCTCGCTGGCGTCCATCACTACGCGCTCCTTACACTGACTGAAGCAGAAGAACAGCAGTGCCAGACCTACCAATGCATAGATGGTCATAGTGGTGAACCATGCGCCAGGGTCCTTTGGCAGACCTTCAGCCTCCTGATCGGTAAAGTAAGCGATAAGCAAGGGCAGACCGGAACCTACAGCCAGACCACCACAGTTGGCCATAAACATACGTACTGATGTCAGGATTGTAATTTCGTCGGTGTCGCGTGTCAGCGATGAGTTAAGTGCTCCATAAGGCACATTGATGAATGTGTAGAGCAGTGTCATTGCGATATATGTCACATACGCATAGAGCAGTGATGGTGCAAATCCGTTCCAGAAGCACAGTATGGCAAAGCCGGTAAGTGGAATACCCACAAATACCAGATAAGCGCGGTATTTACCAAGTTTAGGATTATTCTTGTCGATAAGAGCACCCACGATAGGGTCCCAAATAACATTTGCTACATTACCTACAGTAAACATCACCGATACATCGACAGCATCCAGTCCGTAGATGTCTGTGTAGAAGAACAGCAGATACATACATGTAGTCTGGAAAATCAGGTTTTGCGCCAGGTCGCCCGATCCAAATCCGATGCGCTGGAGCCATGAGAGCTTGTAGAAGCCTTTAGTTTCGTTAGTTGTACTCATAATTCTTTATTTGTTATTTAATTGTCATTTCAAAAGAACTCATCGGCAGTCCGCTCAGCGAGCGTACATTAGCCGTCTTGGGATCATCCTTCCAAGCGTAGCGTAGTTTCAGGGATGGTGCCTGAGATGCCGTAGGGACAAGAAGGGCTATCACATTGCCCTTGCCGATAGCAGGCACATTCTGGTATTTACCGCTACCATTGTTGCAAACCTCGAATGTATAAAGGTCGCCTTCCTGTATGGGCTGGTCGAGTGTGAGCTGTATAGCCGCATCACTTACCTGAGTAGATACCACCTCGGGCGAGAGTTTCACCTTATTATTATATATAAGCTTGTCGAAGCACAGGGCGATACGCTCGGCAACTTCCTTTTTGCGCAGGGGATGGATGTCTACTGTCTCACCCAGGTCGTTGATTACTGCCAGTTCGGCGTGTGCATCGGCCTTGGCGGCTGTGCGCTGAGCCTCGCGCAGTTGTGCCCAACCGCTGTTTACAGGCTCCGTCTGTGGAGTGATGGGGCGTGGGAAGCCTGTTTGCTGGCGACCATCATAGTTAGCCAACTGCACTATTACAAACGGCATCTGCTGATCCTGCCAGCGATCGCGCCAGCAGCCCATCAGTTTCTTCAGATAGTCGGCGTATGGAGCTGGATTACCTGTATTCGATTCGCCCTGATACCATACAATGCCGTTGATAGCGTATGGTGCCAGCGGATAGAGCACTGCATTATAGAGTGTGGTGGGCAGATTCTGCAGCGACACATCACTGCTGGGGCACTGTGGCATCTCGGCACCCACCTTCATTTTCCATTCGTCGCCCAGAGGCAGCACATCCTTAGGCATAGGATTCTGCGACATACGGTCATCGCCGAAGCACAGCATATATGGCTTCTCAGGGATGAAGTGGCATGCACCGTATTTATTGATAAAACGGATGGCAATCACGTTGTCGCCCTCGCGCAGCAGCCCTTCGGGTATGTCGTAGCGGCGTGGAGGATACTGATAGCCAGTCTGACCAATCTGCTTGCCGTTGAGGTATGTCACATCGCGGTCGAAGAGTGTGCCCAGCAGCAGTCGGGCAGGCTTGCCCGCGTGTTCCTTATCTATAATAATATGCTTGCGCAGCCAAACGCTACCCGTGCCGCGCCATGTCCAGTTGTTCTGGTTTATCACTGCCCACTGGCTGTCGTTGCAATGTGCGTCGGCATATCCTGGGTCGGCCTCGTTCAGCATTGTCTCCCACTGCTGGTTGGCAGCGCCGTTGGCCTGCATCTGAGTGCGCACGTAGTTGTCGCTCTGGAATATCTGCATCTTCTTTATCAGCATCGGATAGTCGGCCTTCAGCGAGTCCTCGCTTATCCATGCCTCGATGGGTGTGCCACCCCAGCTGTTTACGATTACACCCTGAGCCACCTTATTCTTCTCGAACATCTTCTTACCTAGGAAGTAGCCTGCAGCCGAGAATAACCAGGCATTCTGCTTGTTCACTGGTTTCCAGTTGATGTTTGTTGGGCGTATATCATCTTTCACACCGTGAGTGCTCGTCTCGTTCTGCACACGAAACATTCTTATCTGCTGATTCTCGTACGAATCAATCTCCTGGGGGCACTGCGGATATACACGCTCGATGGTTACATCGATGTTTGATTGTCCAGACAGCAACCACACGTCGCCAACCATAACGTCAGGGATTTCTGTTACATCCCCATTCTCACCTTTCACCTCAAGGGTATAGGGGCCACCAGCTTTCATCTTTGGCATGTCTACTCGCCATCGGCCATCGGTGCCGGCTGTAGTCTGATACTGTTTCTTGTTGAATCGTACGGTTACGGTTTCACCCGCATCGGCTTTACCCCAAACTGGTATGGCCTTGCCACGCTGCATCACCATACCCGACTGAAAGAGTTGGGGCATAGTAATTTTAGCTTCGGCATTAGTCAGGCAAAACAGTGTTGCGCAAATTAAAAATATTTTTTTCATAAATAGTTCATTGATGTTGCAAAAGTAACAAATTTATTCGTTGAAACGGCCAAAATTGCCTATTTTCTTATCCAATGACACATTTTGAAAAGCATCTGTAACAATTTAGAATGTCGGATGGCCATTTTTTCACTATCTTTGCACCAGTTTTTTGTAATCAACAGATATGAATAAGATATCATCACAACAAGTATCATTGGGTGAGAAGGTGGGTTACTCCCTGGGAGATGCCGCCGCTAATCTGGTATTCCAAATGATGATGATATTCCAGTTAAAGTTTTATACCGACGTATTTGGACTAGACGGAGCTCTGGCAGGAAGCGTTCTGATGGTGGCCAGTCTGTCAGCTGTCATTGTCGACCCAACCATAGGATTACTTTGCGACCGTACTAATACCCGTTGGGGCAAATTCCGTCCGTGGATGCTGTGGACGGTCATACCGTTCTGCGTATTTTATATCCTGGCATTTTACAATCCGGGCATTCAGCAGAAGGCTCATGTGGCGCTTTATGCCACCGTCAGCTATGTGCTGCTGATGACTATCTATTCGTTTAACAACGTGCCATACGCATCGCTTGGCGGTGTGATGACCAGCGATATACGCGAGCGTACCAGCATTTCTACAGTACGATTTGTAGTGGTAACGATAGCACAGTTTGTGGTTCAGGGACTCACACTGCCGATGGTAGACCATTTTTCTGATGGCCATACATTGCAACACGGCTGGACAGTTACTATATGTATATATGCCGGCATAGCGTTTACATTCTTCCTGATTACATTCTTCTCAACCAAAGAACGTATTCAGCCACCGCCGCGCCAGTCTATAAGTATGCGCGAGGATGTGAAAAACACATTCTCCAGCGTGTCGTGGAATGCTATGGCACTGCTCACATTCTCGCTGTTTGTCACGCTGGCCATGTGGGGTTCGGCCATGAACTTCTATTTCCAGTATAATGTCGATCAGAAGTCGCTCTACGATTTTCTGAACCATTTCGTAAATCTCGACCCTGAAGATTCTTACAACATCGGCTTCTCTGTATTTAATATGATGGGCGCCATAGTGCAGTTTGTAGGCGTTATCTGTATGTCGCAGTATTTGGCCAACAGGTTTGGCAAGCGCAATACATTCAAGGTATGTCTCACGATGACAGCCTTCCTCACAGCTTTGTTCTATATACCAGAGCCTACCGATGTGGGGCTGCTGTTCCTCATCAACTTCCTGCGCTCGCTGGCCTATGCACCTACCATCCCACTGCTGTGGGCTATGATAGGCGATGTGGCCGATCATATAGAGTACGAGAACCATCGACGTGCCACAGGCTTCTGTTTTTCGGGCATCGTGCTGGCACTCAAGTTGGGACTGGGCTTTGGTGGCGCCATCGCTGGTATAATCATTTCGATGTTCGGCTACGTGTCGGGTGGCGAGGTCACTATACAGAACGAGAGTGCTATGCTTGGCATCAAGCTGGTGAGCAGCGTAGTGCCAGCCATGCTGTTTATGGTAGGTGTGGTGGCGCTCCACTACTACCCGATAACCAAGGAGTATAATGAGAATATGCAGGCCGAGCTGGCAGCTCGCCGCCGGTTTGCTAACCAGAATAATAATGTTTAATAACTAAAAAGTGTAGTGTGTATGAAACCACGTTATCTTTATCCGAAAGACTTTTATGCAGATCCATCTGCTAATGTGTTCAATGGCAAACTCTTTGTATATCCCTCGCACGACTGGGAGGCTGGTGCAGCATTCGACGACGATGGCGGCCACTTCCAGATGAAAGATTATCACGTAATATCTATGGAAGACGTAGAGAACGGCGAGGTGACCGACTATGGCAAGATACTTGATGTGGCCGACGTGAAGTGGGCCGAGAAACAGATGTGGGACAACGACTGCGTAGAGAAGGATGGCAAGTACTATCTTATCTTCTCGGCCAAGGACTACAACGGTGTGTTCCACCTGGGTGTGGCTGTAGCCGATAAGCCCGAGGGCCCATTCATCCCTCAAGACCAGCCAATCCGCGGCTCGTTCTCTATCGATCCTAGTGTATTTAAGGACGAGGATGGCCAGATTTACTGCTACTTCGGCGGTCTGTGGGGTGGCCAGTTGCAGTGGTATCAGGCTCCACAGAAGCTGGTTAAGGAGGGTGTAGACCTGGGTCCTGCCGCCGACAAGAAGACTCAGCTGTTTGCTCCTGCCGACGTGCCTGCACTGTCGAGCTTTGTAGTTAAGATGAGCGACGACGTGCTGCAGTTTGCCGAGGCTCCACGCAGTGTGGTAGTGCTGGATAAGGACGGACAACCCCTGAAGGCTGGCGACCCACACCGATTCTTCGAGGCATCGTGGATGCACAAGTATAATGGCAAGTACTACTTCAGCTATTCTACCGGCGACAGCCACATGCTGTGCTACGGTATCGGCGACAATCCTTACGGCCCATTCACCTATCAGGGCGTAATCCTCGACCCAGTTGTGGGCTGGACCACCCACCACTCTATCGTAGAGTACAAGGGCGAGTGGTTCTTGTTCTATCACGACTGTGTGCCTTCAAACGATATTACCCACCTGCGTTCGCTCAAGGTTCAGCGCCTGTTCTACAACGAGGATGGAACTATCCAAAAGGTGATCAACGAGTAAGGTGATCAATGAGTAGCAAACAACTTATAACCAATTATTATATTACTCATCGCGACGAGTTGCTGGCTTATGTCAGCTCTCGTCTAGGTGGTAGAGCAGAGGCAGAGGATGTGGTACAAAACGTCTTTCTGCGTCTGCTCACCTCCACCAAACTTATATCCGAAGTTAGCTTACCTGCGCTGGTTTATACCACAGCACGCAACATGATATTCGACATACATCGCCGTCGCAACCATGTAATCGACTACGAGCATTACATCCGCGCCGTTTGCAGCGAGGAGTTGTCGGCCGATTCGGTCTACTCTATGCATGAGATTGTTGAGCGACTGGAGCGCGGATTGGCGCGACTGCCCGAGGATTTCCGCGAGGTTTATCGCCTGCACATCTACGATGGCATGAAGGTAAGCGAGATATGCCAGCAAACGGGCGATAGCTACAAGAGTGTTGAGTACCGCTTGGGCACAGCCCGCCGCGTGGTGCGCAGCTACCTTAAGGCTATCTGAATATCAGCGTTGACAATCTATCAGCGGCAAACAGTTCGTTTGCCACTTTTTGTATGTCGTCGGCTGTCACTTTGTCGATGCTATCAAACAGCCGGTCTACATTTTTCTCCCAGCCGTAGTGCAGATAACTCTTGCCAAAGTCGAGTGCAAACTGCTCGCGATTGTCGCATGCTATGGCTATCTGTCCTTTCAGCTGCTGCTTGGCTGTGCGCAGGGCGTTGGGGCTCAGCGGCTTCTGCATCACTTTGTCCAGCTCGCGGCGCACCAGTCGCAGACATTTCCTTACATCGTGCTGGTCGCAACCGAAGTATATGCTCCACATGCCAGTATCGCTGTAGCACACCATGCTGCTCTCTACGGTGTAAACCAGTCCGTTGCGCTCGCGCAGTGCCAGGTTCAGTCGGGCGTTCATACCGGGGCCGCCCAATATATTATTAATAAGGTATAGCGCTATGCGCATGGGGTGGTGTATATCGTAGCTGCGAGTGCCCAGCATCACATGAGCCTGATGCGTGCCTATGTCCCTTATCACCTCTCTTGCCTCCAGACTGTTGAGGGGTGCTGCCGCAGATTTGGCTGCGGCCGATGTGCCTGGCAGATTTGGTACACCCGCCATAGCCGATGATACCAGCTTTACTATCCGCTTAAAATCCACGTCGCCGTAGATAAAGAATACTGTGTTGTATGGCCGATAGCATCGGCGGGTGAATCTCAGCGCATCCTCGGTGGTGTATGTGCGCAGCAGGTCGGCCTGCCCCAGTATGTTGTGCCCCAGCGGATGGCCATCAAACAGCATATTCTCAAACTCATCGTATATCAGTTCGGCAGGCGAGTCGTTGTAGCTCTCTATTTCGTCGCATATCACCTCTACCTCCTTGTCTATCTCGTGCTGCGGATAGGTGCTGCTGAAAACAATGTCGGTAAGCAGAGCAACGGCCCTGCCGACGTGGTCTTTGTGGATGGCTGCATAGAATGTGGTGTCCTCCTTGTTGGTAAACGCGTTCAGGTCGCCGCCCAACTGCTCCAGACCGTTTATTATCTGTAGCGCATTGTGGCGCTGGGTGCCCTTAAACGTCATGTGTTCGCAGAAGTGAGCCATACCCTCCTCGCCCGGCAGCTCATCGCGAGTGCCCGCAGCCACCTGATAGCCGCAGTACACCACCTGTGCCACCGATGGCTTATGGATAATCCTAAGCCCACTGTCGAGTGTTATCGTGTTATAATTTGCCATACAGGCCGCAAAGGTACGAATAAGCGAGCAAAGAGCCAAAGAAAAACTTGATTTTCTTTGGTTCTTTCTAGCGGGGAGCATCATTTGATGGTCATCCACACCGCCTCGCCGCGGGCTTTGGCCTCTACTATCTTCTGCTTTAGTTCGTACAGCCACTTGCGCGATTCCAGCACCTGCCCCACCCTCTGGTTTCGGCCTGGCAGTATGCAGCCCTGAGTGTCGGCTACGGTGTTGCCTGCGTGTATGCGTATGCCCTGCCACAGGCGGTTGAAGTCGGGACCGCCAAGCAGCACTGGCAACCATGCCTTGAACTTTGGCGAGTATGAGATTACTACTGCGTAGCGCCCCTCGGGGATGGCCACGGGCTTGACGGATGCCAACTTGGCTGGCGATCGGAGTACTGCCGATACGGGCACTTCGGTCTTCTGTTCGATCACTGGCGGCTCGAGGGTGTCGCAGAGGTACACCTCTCGCTGGCCTGCCAGATACACATCGTCTACTCGTTCTACTATCGCAAGTCTGCCTATCGTGTAGAGCTTGCGCTTTGCTATGCGTGTCAATACTATATCCATTTTAATGTTTAATGTTTAATCTTTAATGTACCTTAATGTCACGTTGTCCGATGTCACAATGTACTATTCGGCTGAGTTCAGCTTTTTCCAGTGCGTCTTGTCGGTCTTTTCTACCCAGCGGTCGCGACACCAGCGCGATACTATCTTTCTGAGACCAGCCTCGCTGCAGAATCCGCGCTTGAGTGCTCGCAGGTCGTCCATGGTGAACAGAGGTGCCAGCTGGTCGAACACAGAGTGATTGCAACCGTAACGGATGCACTCGTCGCGTGCGTCTACAAACTGACTCTCAAGTGCCTGACCGAATGCCTTTATCTGCTGAGCCAGACAGTACTCGGCCATCATAGTTGCAAAGTCGAGACAGGCCTTGCTCTCCTTGGCGTTGCCGCTCAGCATGTGGAAGATTACCCCACAGCGGAATCCGATGACGGCGGCACGCTTGCGGTAGGTGTCCTTCACGTGGTCGATGTCCTTGGCAGCTTCTACTCGCTTCTGTTCTACCCACTGCTCGATGGCTCGGCGCAGGCGGGGAGTGTCTACCAGTCCGCTGTATGAACGCAAGCGACTGACTGCCTCTTGTATTCTGGCTTCGTCCTCGGCCGAACGCTTCGTAAACTTAGGCATCTTGGCAAAACTGCTGTCGGGCATTTCGGCCACCAGCACTCGGCTCGACAAGCCGTTTTCTACGTTGTCGGTCTTGAAGCACTTGCGCAGCGCGCCGTTGGTGCCCAGCATGGTCCAGTTGTAAGCCACGTTTACCACACCGTTTTCGGCCACATCGCTGTTGTAGTCCTGTCCCCACTCGCCGTTGTCGAATCCCAGGCGGTAGATGTCGTACTTCGAGCTCCACGAGCCGGCGCCATTGGTCTTAGTTAATTATTTACTAATAGTACTTGGATAAATAACAATAAAAAACAGCCCATTTCTGAGCTGCTTTTATGTTTGGTGATGGTGACGATTAAGCATTGTCCACCATTCTGTCAAACTCACTCTTTTGTGTTGATACAACTTTAATATCACCTAAAGTTTTCTTCTGTTCGTCAGTGAGTTTGACGACCTTATCAAGTTCTTGTTTCCAATACCCCTTACCACCTTTTTCTTTAATACGGTCAATTACTAATGATTTCTTTACGATACTCTGTGGAAAAGTTGTCACCACATTCCATATTTCTTTTGCTCTCTGTAGGTCGGCTTTATTTAAAACTTCTTCGTCCTTCATTGCATTAGCCCAGCTGAACTTATCTTCAAAGAAGACATACTTGTTGACAGTCTTGGCAGATGCTCCTTTGCTTGTAACCTCCTTAGCAAAAAGTGCTATTTCGTTCTGAGGGTTGTTGAGGACACACCCACTGATGTAGTCACTTCCTTTCCATGGCTGTGTTCTAGTGTTTACCTCAATTAGGACATCTTGGAAAGAGTGACCATCTAAGTCAACCTTGTCCCATCGTAAATTGTCTAAAGAGAAGCCCTTAGTTTCATCATCAGACAACCTCATTGCAGCTTTAAAGCGATGCTGACCATCCAAAACTACGATATAGTCACCGTAGTTTGCCTTTTCTACGATTTCATCTGTGTCGGCATCGTGAATATCATACCCTTCAACATCTTTAGCATCTACATAAAGTAATCTAACAAGATTCCTTCCAAATTTTTCCAGACTTGCAACGTGCTTCTTTACGTTGTTCTCATTGATGGCTCTGTTGCCATCTACAAAGGCTACTTTCTTCACCTCTGTGCCAATTTTTACTTCATTCTTACTCATAGTTTTTTCATTTGAGTTAATAATTACATGGTTTTTCTTACGTGTTACTGTTACGATAGCTTCATTTTTCTTTTTCATAATTATTTCTTTGGACTACCCAGCTCAGAACCTTTCTGTAGCTTTCGTTCCTTTTTCTGGTGCAAAGATAGAACAAAAAATAACCCTTGGAAACTTTAAACTGTTAGTTCCCAAGGGCTATTAAAAGCTAACGCTTTAACGGATCTTTTTCGCCTAAATCTGGTGGAAAATATATCGGTTCTCCTGTTTTTAGTGGCTCTATTTCCTTTTTTAATGGATTAATCTTACCATCCTTCCAGTCCTTGTACTTGACAAACTCCCACTGGACTTTTACATCTTTACCGTTAATTGGCAGTACTGATATGCTGCCAACACTAACATGGTCAAATTTCATTCTGAACTGTCTAAGTCTAGACTCCGTGACAACTTCAGCAGACAGACCAAACCATTTTAGAAAGTAACCACACATCTTCATTTCAGCAGATGTCAGCAATCCTCTTCTTTTTATTGGAAAATATTTATTCAGGAAAGTCGATAGGTAGTAAAAGAACTCAATCTGCAACAGTTCTTTAGTAAACACATCTTGACGGTCAGCAATACAATCCACCTCATAAGATACTTTGTCTTCTTGTTTAAGAGCACCTGTTATCTGTTCAAGAAGAGCCTTATTTCTTGTGGTGGTTGACTTACCATCTTTGTTAGTGAAGGTAACAGAGTCCAAATCATGAATCTCTTCTAAAGTGTCAGCAATCGTTGGCTTTAGTTTAACTACAAGTTTACGATGGACAATCTTATCAATGAATAAGCAAAGATTACATAATGCCCATGCATTGATATGGACATTGTGCTTATTCTGCATTTCCATCTGGAAGTCATACACGTTACCGTCTTTGTTGAAGTCTATCAACCTAATAAGATATTCTTTTTGATAACTCTCTACTATATCTGCATACTCAAATAGTGACAGACCATCAAAATCGTTATCACCATACATAAGCTGAATATGCTCAGCAAAAAACTTGCAATAACACCATATGTCTACACCGTGAACAGGCTTTCCATTCTCATCTAAGAATGATGGTTCTCCCTCAAAATCTGAAGGTTTTATATAAATCTTATTTTTGCTATAGTCTTTTTCCAAACCTGCAAAGGTACACATTATTATTGAAAAATACGCCAATTCTAAAATTTTTATTTTTTTTCTGCACACGGCACTTCAAGCAACATTTAGTCCCCCCACCCATCTAAAATGGTAAAACGTTTTTCCAAGAGAAACTTGAGCAATCTACAAAAAACGTAGTCAATTTGTAGAGCGTATGTACCTCTCAGAGGTAAACACGTACCTCATACAGTTCACTCTATCAATAACCATTTAATTCATTTAGTTATGGACAATTTATTGTTGATGCCTGCTGCTGTGGCTAGTAATAACAGCAATCAGTTTGAGTACGCTGACTACGAAGAAGTTGTAGAACAGCCTGCGACCTCTAGATCTTTCGTTAGTTTCTTGGATGCGAATACCAACAGCATCACCATGGAGGAGCTAAAAACTCAGTGTGTGGTTCCTACTTGGGCTAATCAGGAGCTAACAATCTCTCATCAGGACTTTATCGAATCTGTTCACGATGCCGCAAAGTCCTTCTATCAGGGAGAGTCACTTTCTAATCCATCGATCCGTGTGTCCCACATCGTTAGAGGTCGTACTCCAGACGCTTTAGGTAAACGAGCTTCTGAACTCTTGGAGTGTGAAAAGACTCAGTTCTACCAACGTTTAGCATTTGCATTCACCATTCCCACTATCTATGAGACTATCGATGGTCGCAGATTGGAGCTTACTGTGGGTGGTGTTCGTAACTACAACGATCTCAATCTCTACAGATCCTCTAAGGGAGTAGAAAAGTTTTCTGTCTTCGTTGGTTGGAGAGTCGTAATCTGTTCTAATCAGGTGCTGACAGGTCAAGGTGTTAAGCTTTCTATGGAGGTTATGGATTTGAAGCAGCTCTACCAACAAGTGATGGAGCTCTTCAATCAGTTTAACCCTGCCAAGGATATTCACCTGATGCAGACGCTCAGTAACACCTACCTGACAGAAACTCAGTTTGCCCAGATCATTGGACGAATGAGACTCTATCAGGCTCTACCGCAAGGACTATCCAGAAGCATTCCACGCTTACTGATTACAGATTCACAGATCAACAACGTTTGTCGTGAATACTATCACAGTGAAGATTTTGGCGGTAAAGGT